>NZ_SJPU01000001.1:0-300000 GCF_007860105.1 Allorhodopirellula heiligendammensis | reverse complement strand
AGGCTGAAGCGTTACAGAAAGCGGTTGCGGACTCCGAGACCGCGATGAAGATGGCCGCCGCCTCGTCACGCAGTGACAGTGCTGAAGATACCATCGAATCGCAATCGTTGGTGGCGGATTCGCTTGAGTTTGCTGCGACTGTCGCAATCGCCGATAAGCGACCCGAAGATGCGATCAAATGGAGCGAAGAGGGTGTCAAAAAGTTTCCCGGCAATGGCGCGTTCTATCGGCTCACCCATTCAGCACTCAAATCTCTGCGTGAGCAGGCGGTCGATCCTGACGTCCAGCAGTCTTTGTCCGATCGTGGTACGTCGATACTTGAAAGAGGAGTGGAGCGATTGCCTGCGGATGCAGTGCTGTTGTGGGCGCTTGCTTCGGACTATCTCGAACATGATCAAGTAGAATCCGCGCGTCGCATCACCGACCAACTGCGTTCAATTGACTATGCCAGACAACTGGTGAGCTATCTCGATGCGAGAATTATAGCGGCGCGAGGTGATGTCAACGTAGCGGCGGAACGAATGACAAAGGTCCGGTCGGACGTCATTGAGCGGCCAGATCTTGTTCGTTTGGTGGACCTGACGCTCTCCGATTTGTACGAGGAGATGGGAGATACCGATCGGCAGATTGCGGTGCTAAGACGAGTGATCGCCAACGACCCACTATGGCTTCCAGTACGCGAGCGGCTCGCACTGGCTTATCTGCGTTCGGGGCGGGTCGACGAAGCGGTGCAGGAGTATAGCTTGATTGCGAATCGACCGGATGTGCCGATCCAAGCCCCGCTGAATTACGCCCGCTTATTGCTAATGCAGAACTTGGGCCGCGAGCCTGGAGATCGTGATTGGGGACCGTTGGAGTCGCTAATCGCGATTCTCGCTCAGCAGCCCTCGTTCTCGGCTGACGTGGCACTGCTGAATGCCGAAATTTTAGTGGCGCAGGAAAAGCCGGACCTCGCCAGACAGGCCTTGGCCACCGCGCCGGGAGAACCCCGTATTTGGTCTGCTCGCATCTTGCTTGAGGTCACCGAGCAGGATTTCGACGCCGCCGAAGAAAAAATCGCCGAAGCAATTGCGGCAATTGGTGACAGCCCCGCCCTGCGGTACGCCCAAGCCACGGTTGCGACGGCGGCTAATCGTGAGAACCTGGCTGAGCTTCTGAGTCAATGGAGCGAGCCGCCGAGTTCCTGGTCACGGGAGGAACAGTTCGAACTGGCTCGGTCGATCGTCCCGCTTCTTATTTCTAATGAGCAGTACGAAGATGCTGCACGTCTAGCGAGCTTGGCAAGTGAAATTGAACCCAGCAACGTCGTTGCCCGCCTGCAATTGATGCAGATCGCGTTTCAGTGGCAGAAGGCGGACCTGCTCCGTGAGCAGCTGGCTGCACTGGAGAAGATCTCCGGGCGAGATGCTCGTTGGTACTATGGTAACGCGATGGCAATTTCTCTGGAGGGTGCGAAACACCACGAAACTCAAGAAGACGTCGCATTGGAGATGTTCGAGATCACCGCAGAAACGAATGCTCGTGTCCAAGAGTCGCTTGCCGAGGCGGCTTCGCAACGACCGGATTGGAGTCTGATTCCAGCCTTCTCAGCGACCATGCATGACCGCGCCGGCAACATTGAAACGGCGATCAGGAGATACAACCAAGCCGTTGACCTCGGTTGGCGAAATCCTGAGATGCTCAGGAGGCTGATCCAATTGCTGACAGAGCATGGACGCTTTCCTGAAGCCGATTCAGTGATTCGCCGGCTTCGTACCGGTAGCCAGCCCTTCACGTCCGAGATGGCACGCATCGCATCTGAGGTGAGTGTCGAGGTAGCTGATCTGGGACGTGCTGTTCGCTTGGCGGAGGAGGCGGCGGAGTCTTCCGGGGCGGTTGAGGATTTCTTATGGTTGGCGCAACTCAGCGAGATGAGCAAGGATCCGAAGGCGGCGGGGCTGGCCTATGAGCGCGCTATGGAAATCGCCCCCGGTGCCGCTGCCCCCATGCTAGCCTGGGTTGGTTACTTGGAGCGAAACTCACGGATGAGCGAAGCACGTGACGCTCTGACGGCGTATGAACAGACGATCGAATCGGATGATCCTAGTCAGCTGCTCACTCTTGCCGACGGATACCAACGGATTGGTTCGGTCGATGACGCAGCACGCGTGCTGCGCAAAGTGCCCTCAGATAGTTTGAAAGGTCTGGAAAGTTATCAACGCTACCTGCAAATTATTGTCGCGGCCGACGGACCGGCCCAGGGTGCTGTTCGATTGAGCCGTTGGTTGGGTATTGGAGCCAAAATTTCATCCTCAGGCGGGCCTCGTGATGGCGGTGGCGACACCGTTACTGAAACAGAGGTTGGAGACGCCGGGCATTCGGATCGCCCGCTGGACCCGGCGGTAGTACGTTGGGCTCGGCGGCAGCTCGCGCTGCTACTCGCGTCGAGTCGTGACCCTTCCGTTTACGGACAGGCAAAAGGCTTGATAGCAGAAAACCTCCAGGAAGCGGGAGCGGCAGCGTCTACGAAATCAGCACGTGATATGGCGTTTGAAGATCGGCGAGCGGCCGCCATTATCGATGCGATCTTCCGCTCTGCCAGCGAACCGGATCTTGCCCTGAAGCAGTTTGATTCGATGAAGTTGGAGGGCTGGCAGCCCTCGACGGTGGATCAATTCGTAGTGGGAGAGCTAGCCGCCCTCACCGGCGATTGGACGCGTGGACGCCGCTGGATGCTGCCGCTACTCAGTAGCGATGAGCTCCGTGAACCCATGCACGTGAAAACTTATGTTCGTCTGTTGCTCGGCAACGACGACGCTGCAGAGGCGCAATTGTGGCTCGACAAATTGCAGGATTCGGGGGTCAATGACGAGGAGACTGCCGAATTAACTGCTGAGGTGATTTTGCGCCGTGGGAACGTGGATCGCCTCTTGGAGCTGCTAACGATTCAAGCCGATGAGCTGGCTACGGCCGACTCGGAGCAGCAGTGGTTCGCAACCACCCTTTCGTATTCCCAACGGTTTGACTTGCTGAACCGATTGACGACAAGGTTGATCAATGGCATTGACGAGCGCTCCGAAGAAGATCAAGCCGCAGGACAGGCGTCAGGAACGGTTGGCACCGCGGTTGCGGATCGTGACCTCATCGTGAGCAGGCTCGAACAGGCTTCCCGTGAAATGGCCGCGACACTTGCGGATTCCGGGGAGTATCCCGGAGCTGGCTACGCCATGCAGTTGCTCAGCCGGGGTGAATGTGAGGCTGCGGTTAAAGCTATCGATCGCATTGCATCGACTGCGTCCCAGGATGAGTTGGTGGCGTTTGCCGATGCGGTTTTGGTTCATCCTGGTTGCGACCAGGTGTACGGGAATCTCGCTGAAATTTTACGCCGCGTCGGAGGGGAGCAGGCGGACAATATCGTCTACGCGGTTCTAATGGCACGACTTCAGGAAGCGCAAGGCGATTACAAACGAGCCATGCAGACCTACGACGCGATTTTACGTCGTGATCCCGAGCATTTCGCCGCCATGAACAATCTCGCGACGTTACTATCGCTACGAAAGCAGGATGCCAACCGCGCCCTCGAGCTCATCAATCGTGCTATCGAGTTAAACGGCGAAACGTTGGTGACCCTCGACACCCGAGGCGTTTGTCACTTAGCTGCTGGTCAAAGCAAAGCGGCCGTATTGGATTTCCTCGCAGCGGCAGAGATGTTCCCGCACCCGATCGTGACATTCCATCTTGCGCAGGCGATGGAGAAGGCTGGCGATTCTGCCGCAGCCGCCGAGCATCTGCGGCGGGCTGTGCGGGCCGGCCTAAAACGAGCCGAGCTCCACCCACTTGAATTTGCAGCTTATGATTCCCTGATGGAGCGTTTGGGATCGACGCCTGAGAGCTGAGCTGAGTTGGCTGCGTTGCTACATGGAGTCAATTAAAAATTCGCCAGCGTCGCCGCAGTGACGTTGCCATCATTCGTGCGAAAAACGGCAGCCCCTCGACCAAGTACCGTCGCCATAATCGAGTTGGTTCCTGGATGAGCCGGTAGCCCCATTCGAGACCTAGCCGCTGTACCCACTCGGGTGCTCGGCTGACATCTCCCGTGACAAAGCTCAGGCTGATTCCAACGCCGAGCCACCAGGTCTGGGGAAGCTCATGCCGTAGCATTTGTATCAAACGCTCCTGCTTGGGTGACCCCAACGCAACATAGACGACGTCGGGTTGTGCTGACTTCAGCACGCGGGTGATCTGATCGAGCTCGTTTCGGTCATTTTCAAATCCGAATGGTGGACAGTAGCTACCTACGATCTTCAGGCCTGCGAAACGCTTGGAGAGCTCTCGGCCAGCCTCTTCGGCGACGCCGTCGTTCCCTCCCAGCAGGAACAAAGTCCGGCCATCTTCCGCGAGCCGATGCGCCAGAGAGAGTGAGAGTGATGAACCGGCAACCCGCTCGGGTAGCGGTGTGTTCTGCAGCCGAGTTGCCCACACCAGCGGCATCCCGTCGGCGACGACCAATTCAGCCTCCTTGACCAGTTCGAGGTAGCTGGGGTCATAATGGCAGCGACGCATATGATCCAGGTTCACGGTCACGACGCAACCGCCGGAACCGAGGTTGATGCCCGACGCGATTTTGTCGATCACCTCTTGCTCGGTCAGGTTGTCGATGGAAACGCCCTGCAATTGCACCACGGCGTCAGCTGGGGGCGGCACCTTCGCCAAGGATTCTGCCACAACGGAACCATTGTCAACTGACTGCATCATCGTTCAAATTTCAACGGTGTGACGGAATGGTGGCACCCCTTTGTCTCCACGAGCCAGGATACTAATGCTGCTGCCTGAGGAGGACCACCCCCAGGTTGAGACGTTCGAACGGTCCCCGCCCCTAAGCGTCCATTCGTGTCAGGATTTTTTCCCAAACGAACAACTTATCATGATTCACGCTGCTGAGGCCGTTCACATTTCCCAGGTTTTTTAGTGACAGTCAGAGGTCCTCTGTTCCGCCCTTGGGTGATCAAGAGTGCCCATGTTTCAATGTTGGGACAAGTGCCAATCGATCAGCGGCTCACGCAGTACGCGGTAACGCTTGCATCGCTTGGGGGGGCTGTCTAAACTTCCGCCAACCTCCGAACGTACGGAGGCGTCTTCTCTTCACCTTTCAGGGGACAATCCATGAAGACATTTGTTTTGAGTGTAGCTTTAGGGACGCTTAGCGTTCTCTTTAGCAGCGCGGCATCCGCGATGCCCGTTACTGTCCAGGTAGGGCCTTCCTTGCCGACTTCGGGGAGTACGGTAGCTTTTCAGTCACTTCCTAAGAACTTCGTTCCAGGAACCAACGACACCGGCAAGTTTACCGTCACGTTGTTGAACAGCACCGGCATTGCTGGCGTTTCGATGACTCCCGCGATCACCTTAGCTCGCTTAGACGGGTTCGCTTTTGCTGCGCCGATTTCATCGGTGCTAACGGCGACCACGTTGACGCAAGTCTACGATGTCAGTGCCGCGACATTGGCTTCGATCGCTTCGGACGGCAAGGTCACCTTCCGAGTTCAAGGCACCGGCGTCGGTGTTGGCACTCAGGTGATGGCGAGCCTGACTGCGGTTCCAGAGCCTGCCACGATGACTCTTCTCGGTCTCGGCGCGGTGGCTGGTGTCGTCATGATGCGTCGTCGTCGCAACCAGGCTGCACCTCTCGCAGCCTGATCGTCTGACTCAGTCGACTTTCGAATGATTCTGTAAACGTCATCCACCTCATCCGAGAAGGAATGGCGTTTATTTTTTTGTTTTTACCGTAGAGACGCCGGGGGTGGATGTTCGGCAAAACACTGTACAGTTGGAGGTCATTCCGCCATGCAGTACGACCAGTGTTAGCAGATAGCCACTGTTGAGAAACGCATCGATCAGCTGGACAAGTAACAAAACGAGCACCGTTTTTCCGAAAACGCAGAACCGTTGATCGTCAGCGTGGTGAGATAGAAACCACGCCAAGATAGGTGTCACGGTCAGGCTAACCCAACACAAAACCCCGAGGGTTCCGTACGCGCCCGCGATTAAAGTCACCAGTCCCCAAGGTCGGACTCGATCTGAATTCAGTCGCCAGAAATTAATATCACCCCAGCCAACGATGGGGTGTTGGCGGATCAGCGCCAGATGATCGTCCTCTCGGGCCAATCGCCAACTGAGAGATCCCAGGGAGTGGTCTTGCAGCCACGCCTTGGCACTGCGTGCTGCTGGGACCGTGTTCAGTGATTGGCGAGCGTAATGCAGAATCGGTCCTCGGCAAGCGAATAGCACGATGGCCAAGGCCCCTGCAAACAGTAGTCCGCGAGACAGAACGCGTGGATTCTGAATGATCAAGAGCGACATCCCGAAAACTGACAAAACGCTCGCGCCAATGGCTTGGAACAGGAACACCGGAAGGACCAAAACCCGACTGGCTTTCAGCCAGGGGCCTGCGTCAGTTTGGTATTGATTGGATTGTCGCGAGTTCAGCCAAAAGGCGCAAGCGATGATCGCGACGGTGGCAAACCACATCCCGAACTGATTGGGATCTTCCATCATGAGCAACGGTCGATATCCAAAATAGCGAGTTTCGCCCTCCATTTGAAAGGGATGAGGTCCGTAGATCGCCTCGTAGTAAAACCGCCCACCAGCAAACTCGATGAGCGCGAAGCCGAATGTCACGCCACCGGCAATCAAAAATGCAAGCAAGCAGATTCGTAAATCGTCCCAGTGCGTGATGCACAGACGACCGACTGCGTAGGGAGCCCCCCACGCAAATGCCAAATAAACACTCTGCTGAATGTCCTGTCTAAACGGGCTCGCATTGAAAACACCCGCCACTGTGGGGCAAATGATCCAGCACAGCATCGGTACATCCAACCACCTCAGCTTCCTTGAGGAGGACGGCGCTGACCATCCGATCAGGCCTGCCATCAGCAGTGACAACCCTCCCAAAATCGTGGCGCGGTTAATCAGTGGACCGTATGGCAGAGCATTGCCAAGAACGCTTGTAAAGAAGTTCGGATTTTCAGCTTGTGGACCGAACGGCGCAATCGGCAGCAACAGCGAGCCCGCTAGATAACCAATGATTGGCCAGAGACGCATGCCGTAGAGGGATGTGCCACTCATCCGACATTCCGCTCGTAACATACGATGAACGCTGGGACCGTCGCGGACAGGCCTGTCAACGCCCAGAGCGCCGCTGCCACGCAAGTCGGTCCCACCGATTGATAGAGCCAGCTATCAGTCGCGTGCCACGATACGATTGCTACCACCCATTGTAGTATCGCAAGGGCGGTAGCACAGACTGCTATGCGGACTAAGCGCGAGGGCGATCGCCAAAGCAACACCCCTGCAGAACAACAGATCCCTACCGCAACCGCACTCAGCACGATGATCTGAAACGGTCGACGCCCCGCGTACTCCGCACGCGTTATACGGCCCGTAATGACCGAAGTAATCTCGTGTCGAAAGTCGCCAACGACGTCGAGCGTCAAGCCTGCAAAAATCAAGGCAATGCACCACCACCATCGTTGATGCGAAGGGGGGCTGTAGAACCCCGCTGTGATGCAGGCCGCCGTGGTAACCAAAAATGCGATGGTTCCGATCGTCTTGGTCAGTTCAAAATCAATCAGGTTATACTCCAGTCACTTGCTATTTGAGAATCACCGTGTTACGGCGTTTTAACCTTCAGCTTGGCACCACATCATGACAGAGCCATCAGATTAAAATGGAAACCATACGCGTCGCACAGAGCTGATGGAAAAATTAACGAAACAAAATTCGCTAACTTTCAGGTGAGCTGACGACGACCTATGATAGATCACTCTATACTACGTCCTCTTCCCGAGTTGGCGGCAAGGGGCACTTCTTGGTCTGGCTTCATCCGCATTTTGGGATGAACTCTTTCACGAGCTACATCGCTGCCACGTATGTCAAGGCACAACCATGACTTTATCTCGCCCTCGACGCCTGACTCATCAATTGCTCGAGAGTCGCCGTTTGCTCGCCGGTCTCGCAGAGGAAATGCCGACGATGTCAACAGCCCTTGCCAGCGGTGCCCAGCCAGTTGCGGCAGTCGTCGGAGCAGAGTCTCCCAGTTTCAACGACATCACCCCCGTGTCGTTTCAACAAGCGGAGATGGATCACTCCAGCGACATGTTGATGCCGCACACTAGCCAATCGTTGCTTGACTTAGTGCCGTTGCAGGACGCAGACGCCGTGGCACTTCAGTCAGGCGACTGGTCGAATTCTGCTATCTGGCAAGATGGACAGAAACCAGCTGCGGGAGACAAGGTGCTGATTGCGGAGGGCATTCATGTCGCCTTCGACGCACAGCTAACGCTACCCCTCCACTGGATCCGTGTTGATGGTCAGTTGAGCTGGCGGACCGACATGGATACGACCATGATGGTCGAGACACTGGCCGTCACGGGGACGGGAGAACTTCAAATCGGTACGGTGACGCAGCCGATACAACCCGACGTTACCGCCGAGATTCTGATCGACACGACCGGAGGTGTAATCGATCAAGCGACTGACCCGACCCTTTTGGGGCGTGGGTTAATCTCTCACGGTAGCACGGAAATTCATGGTGCTGTCAAGACATCTCGTGCCGTCTCGCAAGCCGACATCGCCGCTGGTCAAACTCAGTTGGTTCTCGCAGACGCCGTGACCGGTTGGCGTGTGGGTGACCAATTGCTGATTCCAGGGACCAGTACCGATCGCACACTCCAAGTCAACCAGTACGATCAAGCCGACGCCGTAAACGCTCGTTTCCACGACGATGTCGTAACCATTGCCGCGATTGATGGCAATCTTGTGACCTTGGAATCGGGAACGGCCTGGGAACACGTCCGTCCAGTCGGTGACACTTTCACTGTCGACGAATTATCACTCTATGTGATCAACCTGACTCGAAATATCGTCATTCGGTCCAGTGACGCGACGGTTCCCAACCAACAGCGCGGGCATGTGATGATCATGCACAATCCGAATGCCGATATCGCCTATGCGCAGTTTAAGGATTTAGGCCGCAGTGACAAGCGCGAGATCGTGGACGATCCAGTAGTCAATGTTGATGGCTCGCCAGGCAATGGAGATAACCCCCGCGGACGTTACGGCTTGCATCTGCACATGATCGGCGCGACATCCTACAACGGGACAAAAGCCGAACTAACGGGTAACGTGGTTTGGGGGACACCGGGATGGGGGATCGTTCAGCATGATAGCTATGCGGTGCTGCGAGACAATGTCGTTTTTGATGTCGTCGGCGCAGGTATCGTATCCGAGAACGGAAATGAAATTGGTGAATGGATTGGCAATACGGTCGTCAAGATTACTGGCGATCTCAAGAATAATTTCGATGACGAAGCGTTTTTGAACGGTCAACGGGGACCGAGATTCGACTTAGGGTTTACTGGGAGTGGGTATTGGGTGCAGGGTGGCGGCTTTGGTTTGCTGATGCAAGACAATGTTGCTGCGAGTATCAATGGGGCTGGCTTTGACCTGGTGCATCATACCGATGGCCTGCAGCACGTGGAAACCCTCCCGGTCTCATTGATTTATGACCCTGCCGTTCGCCAGCGTTACATCGATGCTGGCATCACGACATTCACCCCCAACAATGTCCCGATGCGCGGGATGGTCGGCGTCGAGGTCTACAATGCGTACCGCGGCATCCACACGTGGTTGCATAACCGTGATAGCGACGATCAAGAAGGCGCATTTACATTTGGACTCCGTACCGCTCACGATATTAAATCTGTGATTAGCGATTACACCATTTGGGGAGTCGTTAATGGTGTCCATAACTTTTATTCGAGCCTGATGCGGTATGAGGATGGCCTCGTCATCGGAAACATTGATTCACCCGTCGCTTTCCAGCGAAGCACTCAAGGGAACAACAGCAAGGGCGTTGGCGTTTCCCACAACGAGGGCGACAGCAATCGCATCGATTTCCATGGGCTGCGAGTGGAAGGGTTTCAATACGGATTCCAAACTTTTATTCCGCATAACGATAGTTCGAATAACCTTAATCGCTTGAGTATCAGTTCCATTGATCAGGCGACATTTTCTCATGTGTCAAAAGCGTTTGTGGCGTCCACCAAGGGTACTGGTACACCGTTTTCAGAGTTGTTTGACATCGGTCAGATCAACACGATCGGCGTCGCGGGCCTAGCTGCTACGCCCACATTTTCCGACACTTCTCGTGGCGGCTTGTCAATGGACTTCCATGCCGATGTCGGTGCGGAATATGTAGGTTATGCATGGGATTTTGATAACGACGGCCAATTTGATGATGGGATCGGTGCCGACATTACGCACACCTATTTGAGCCCAGGAACCTACACCGTGGGACTGCAGGTATGGGATAGTTCTGCCCGCACTGCGACCACGACGCGCACGATCAGCGTGAGCGAGCAGCCCACGGGCAACGTTTTAATCGATCCAAATTTCACTGGTCCAGCGAACTCGAAGACCACACGAGACGATGGTTGGACCGCACGTGACTTCTTAATTCAGAATAACACCGCCGTGATCGACCCAGCCAATGGCTGGGGTCAGGGGGTGATCTATCAAATTATCACGGATTCAAATCGTTTGACGGGTGCCGTCGATTTCCAGTTTGACTATCGCCGAATTTCAAGTGAAGGAGGAGCCAAGATGATGGTTTCTGTATTCGGCGTTGACGACTACTTTGGCATTGAGCAGTATAAAATCGATCGCACCCCCATCCGCAGCGAGGGCATCATTGAGGCGCCTCATTATCGACAGCTCGTGCATGCCAATATGGCTTCGACGAGTCAGGGCCAGTGGGAGTCGGTCGAATTTAATGTCGACGTGGAACAGGGCTTCAAATATTACTTCGTTCGATTTGCATTCGACCGGCACCGGGTGCATAACGGTGATACAGTCGGTGTTCGAAATGTGGCGTTGGCGGGAGCCGCTCCGATGATCGTACCTGCATTGGCCGATCAAGGCGTCCGCCCAGCGTTCGCAATCGCTGCTGCGAAAGAAGATTTTAGTGAGCCGCAGCAACTGACCATGGTTGCTCGCACCTTGGGGGAAGGCGACATCACACTGCCTGTGAATACAGGCTCATCAGAGCGCACCACCGAAGTGGATGCTATTCACACCGAGCCTGGTGCACTGGACGACGAGAGACGTCGCCTCGATCAATCCATGCTCGACGAACTGCTGGGAGAACTAGAGCAGGACGGCGTCTGACCGCCAGCAGAGAGTTCGCGCTCATAACCACATTTGAGCGACCTCTCATGTAGGAGTGCCCGCTCCGCAGCTACAGAGATTGTGATCGTTCAACTGAGTCCCCGGCACTCGCGTGGGAGCGGTGGACATGCGGGGCGGTGAACGTGTGGGGAATCCCTGCGTGGGCTCGCCCTATCCGCGATTCAACCGATAGTGCAACGTATGCTGCGAGGACATACCACTCGTTGGGGACGCATGCTCGTTCAGATAGTCAGCGTGCCAGTGGCATCGGCAAATGAGTCGGACTCGACTCCCATCTTCTGCATCAGGCTGAGTAGTAAATTGCTGAGCGGCGGGTGTTTGTCTTCGTCGTGACCGATGTGCCGACCATGCTTGATACCCAAACCACGGCCACCCGCTAGGAGCAGTGGTAGATTCTTGGGTGAATGACCACCACCCAAGCCCGAGTTCATGCCGCTGCCGTATAGTACCATGGTGTGATCGAGCATCGTTCCCTCTCCGTCCCCGGTCTGTTTCAACAGGTCCAGGAATCGACTCAGGCGGGAGAGATGAAAGCGATCAATTACCCCAAGCTTCTTTAGCATCCCCGGATCACCACCGTGATGAGATAACTCGTGGTGATTCTCACCTCCACCACCATAGCCACTCGCCTCCCGCGACCACTGGTACGTAATCACCCGCGTGGAGTCGGTGACGAATGCGAGGTAGGAGAGTTCCAGCATCACATCAAGCCACATCGAGCGGTCGTGTGCATCGTGCGGTTGGCTCGCCAGAAGGAGATGTTTGGAGTCGACCTTCGCTCGTGGCACATCGATCCACGCCTGCGAGCGGGCAACACTCCGTTCGGTCTCGCGGACGCTATGCAGATACTCTTCTAGTTTCTGCCGGTCCGGCGATGATAGACTTTTTTGTAACGTCCGGGCCTCGCCTAAGACATTGTCCAGAATCGATTTGCGATCAGCGTAACGCTGCAGCGTCGCTTGCCGGTCACCCGCACTGTCGGGAACGAACAGTCGTTCAAACAGCCGCTGCGGGGAACTTTCCGCGGGTAGCGGCGTCCCACCTCGACCGAACGAGAGCGTATTGGAATGTCCGGCCGCCCCTGTGCCACTGCGGTCAGATAGTTGTAGCGACCCGAACCGAGTGTCACTGGCATGATGGTTTGCGACAATTTGATCGGCTGAAACCCAGTTGGTGTAGTCACTACCAGGGGTTGCATTCAGATCGGCTGCCGTTAACCAAGTATCGGCGCCGCTATGACCTCCGCGAGCCGACGGGTGTCCCAGGCCGCTCAGGACGGTGAACTCGTCTCGGTGATTGTTAAGAGCCTGCAGAGTCGGCGAAAGCTGGTAGTCTTCCCCAGTTGTTTCAGGCTGCCACTGCAAGATGTTCACACCATTGGGAACATAGCAACAGATCATGCGGGGTTGCCGATGCAATGACTGCCCTAACGATTTGAACTTCGACGCTGCCGCCTGCGCTGTTGGGACCATTGCGTCAAGCAAGGGCAGACTCAGGCACGTACCCAGCCCACGAAGTACACTGCGTCGTGAAAGTGGTCGCATGTATCGAGTTCTCCCAATATTATGATACGCGTTTCTCTGTGAGTATGAAGCAAGCTCTCGGACAACCCATGGGCGATCATCGCTGTACTCACACGATGGCGAATAGCTACCGTCGGTCAAGTATTTCGGTTTGTTTTTCGAAGCGGAACTCAGCTACATTCTCTGCATTCGGAATGTTTCCGTTTGCACTACAAACTCGATGAGAGATCGCAGCGTGAGAGCATTTGATTTCATATGCTTCACGGCGTCGTCGACCAGCGGACGATCAGTAATGCCCAATTCGCGGCCCAGAGCATACGTTAGCATCTTTGCCGCCAAGCAGTGCAAAAACGCGTCTTGCTGCCGCATGAGCCCCGACTTGAGTTCCTCTAACCCCGCAATCGTTGTGCCGTCGGGTAACTGAGACGAGGCATCAATGAGTGGGTCATTATCCCGAATCTTACCTTCATATCCATGTCCTTCTCGCTCTCGCCAAGCACCCGATGCGTCAAAGTTCTCAAGTGCAAAGCCGAGTGGATCAATTTGATTGTGGCAGCGAGCACACTGCGGCAACTCACGATGGATTTCTAATCGCTCCCGAACGGTGGCCAGGTCGATACCGGGAACCTTCGGCGCAATGTCTCCCGCATCGGCGACAGGCAGACCGGGATCAATGCCCAGTATATTGTTTAGTATCCAAACACCTCGCTTGACCGGCGAGGTGCGGGTGCCGTTGGACGTCAGTGACAGCATGGATGCTTGCGTTAGGACACCTCCGCGGTGGCAGTCCGTGGGAAGTACGACCCTTCGGAAATGATCTCCACGGACACCTTCGATGCCGTAAAAACGAGCCAGACGTTCGTTGATCACCACGAAATCGGAATCAACGAAATTCATGACACTCAGATCCTCTTGCAACACTTCGCGAAAGAAGGCAAGAGATTCTTCTACGATGGATAACTCCAGATGTCGGTCATAGCGGTGATACAACTGTCGCGCGGGCGGATTGGCACCGACTTCGCGAAGTCCCAACCACTGCCCAGCAAAATTGGTTACCAACGCGTCGGTTTTCGGATCGCGTAACATCCGAGCGACTTGGCTATTCAACCCCTCCCGAGTCCTCAGTTCTCCCCGATTAGCGGCTCGAAACAGGTCATCATCGGGCATACTGCTCCACAGAAAGTATGAAATCCGAGCAGCTACTTCATAATCATGGAGCGGCTTGGGTTTTTCAGCGACTGATTGAGGCTGTGGTTCCGCTAGATATAAAAAGTTGGGAGACACCAGTATCGCCGTCAGCGGCATCCGAATCGCATCCTGAAACGATTTTGAATGTTTGCGGGCTTCGTCAAATAACAGCATTTTTGAATCAATCTCAGCCGCATCGGCGGGACGACGATACGCCCGCTGCAGAAATCGAGTAATCACTTGACGTGCATATAATCGCTCGTCCGTCTGACGACTGGCGGAAGGGAATAGCAAACGTAAATGGCTCTCAGGGGGCCATTGTTCATATATCGGTCCTTCAATCTCCATCCAGTCGATCCCGGCGACCGGACGGGCGAACCGATCATCCCACTGGATTTGAAAGTTCTCAAGTTCTCGCGGGATAGCGTATGCGTACTCAATCGTTAGTCCAGCATCCTGATTTGAAAAAACAGTGTCGAATTCGTAGGTGCTCATTTCATCAATTGGAGCATCTATATCAAACTCGGCAACTCGTTCGGGTTGTCCTCCCAGCTGGCGGGTGATCTCGACTCGAGCAGGACCATAGTTATAAGCTGGGAAACTTTTGAAGTGCTCGAGTTGACGGGCCAATTCCTTCCGCTTCCCCGATTCTTCCTGTGGTTTTCGCTTGATTGCGTCCTCGAGTCGCATTGTCAGTAGCGTTTCGGCTGATGCGAGCACCGCTTGCCGGTCGGGTACATGAGTGCCTGCACGGATGCGAATTCGATACTTACCGGGATCGGTCAATCGGAAGTCACGTACATTGAATTTGCGATCCCATGATCCGTGATGCATCACAATGTAATCACCCTCAACACGATTCTTGCCTCCGTTGACGATCACTCGTTGTCCGTCGTAGGTGACACGATTGCGGTCGGAGTTTCCAGATTCGGGCTCGAAACGCCAACGGATCGCACGTGGCTGATTGCCCTCGACAAGGGCTTGATCCAAAATTCGTGTCGCCGCGTCGAAGTACATTTCCATCAACAGTGGCGACATCGTGAGTGCGTCGCCATTATTGTCAAAACCACCGGTCGCAGGATCCGGGGGTAAATGGGAAGTGTCAAAATCGACGCCCACTAAATCTCGAATCGTGTGGTGATATTCGCTTCGGTTCAATCGCCGCAGTACTGCGACCGAACGCGGTTGCGACGCCTCGGCGCGAATAAGTTCGGTCGTCACGCCATCGACTAAAAGTGCCACCTCGGCTGCGTCAGGTTGCGGTTCCTCATTCGGCGGCATCTGGTGGCCATTAAGCACCTCGACAACATCAGCCCATTTAGCCGCAGTCACTCGATCGCCAAAGGCGTCCGTCAGGTCGTGATCGACCCGAAAGTTGGCTTCGGCGAGTTCCGGCCCATGACAACGAATACAGTGCTGGCTCAGAAAACGCTCAGCACCAGCCATGAAATCTCCACGCTCGGGAGGGAACGCCTGCTGTTCCTGAGCCCCCACGTGATCGGCGCCCGGCGGGATTGAAACGAGCAGCGCAGCAACGGCCACGTAAAGCTTCACAAAGAGTTTTCGTGTGAACAATTGGCTGGATCTACTGCATCCACCGGATTTCGCGGTGAGCAGATCGCAAACCCGCCTCCGCATACTTACCGAATCGCAAACTCGGGAAGACGCGTTTGAAGACATGATGGACAGACCTCCGAAGATGGGGCGTGACACGGCCAACTACTCTAACTTGGCACAGAATTAGCAATAAATTAACTTCACGAGGTGGAAAGTGCTTCAGCGATCGCGCGTGCGCTGCGCTGGCTCGTCCAGTTCCGCTCGATCTCAAGTCGGGCATTTCTACCTAGTTCCATGCACCGCTGCGGATCGCTTGCGAGACTCGCGATTGCCTCGGCTAATCCCTCCGGACAACGAGGTTCAACCAGCCAACCTGTGTCGCCGTGATCAATTAATTCAGGGACACCACCCGCATTCGTACCTATAACAGGCAGCTCCATTGCCATCGCTTCCATGAATGCCACACCCAATGGTTCTGCATGGCTTGCGAGCACGAATATATGGGCCGCCTCAAGTTCGTCTCGGACGGCGATGTGACCGAGCGACCCAAGCAACTCAACGGAATCCTGTAGCTGGGCATCCCTAATCTTTGCTTCGAGAATTTTCCGATACCCACTGCCGCCGTCATCATCCTCGCCAGCGATCCGCAGCTGCACTTGGATGCCGGACTTTCTAAGTATCACAATGGCATCAAGCAGATCTTCAATACCCTTGCAGCGATTCAGCCGGCAACACGAGAATATTCGTGCCGGGTGCGTTTCGCCCACCGGGTACGGAGTTCGGCGAGTGAAACTAGGTAAATCAACGCCCATGGGAGCGATCAAAACCTGAGGTGGTAGATGTCCCGCCAGCTCACGACAGACCTCTTCGTAGATCTTCTGTGTGATTACGATCGCGAATCGAGCGCGGCGCCATTTGAGACTTTGATCCTCGCCGTACACCCCTAAGGGATTATGCAGAGTCAGGCTGTACTTGCACGAGCCGAAACATTTCGCCAGCGTGGCAATATATGCAGAATTCGCACATGAATGCACATGGACATGTTTGATGCCCTTCGCTTTGGTCAAGCGGTGCAGTTTGGAGGCGAATGGAATCAGCGAGAGCCTCCGGAGCCGATTGGTAATAGCACCGCCGCTCGACAGGAGAACCAGCGATACGACGCTGGGATGAACGAGGCAGTCGATCACCGCCCTGCCATAATCAGCAAGATCCAAAGGGTAGAGATAGCCGGTTTTCTCTTTTGCCTCCGCCGCCCAGTCTTGCGTGGCTAAGGCATCCTTAGGCTTGCGTGTGGAGAATAGCACAACATCAATGTCAAGTTTCGAAAGCTCCTCAATTTCACGCCAAAAAAAGGAATGTGTTTGGCCTGGGAATTCCGGAATAAGGTAGCCAATCAATGAACGACAAGACATGTTGGTGCTAGCACGTGAGGGAGGTCGAATGAAACAGGTTTCTGCGTCTTCAGTCTGGACGCGGCCAGTTGGATTCCCGTCCCAGTTTTAAATCCAGAAATACACTACCGTGTCAGTAAAGACCACTACCTGAACGCAGGTTGATCGAGGTCGGCGTAGGGCTACTTAAAGCCCGCTTGTTGCCGAATCGATGCCGAAACCTTCGCACCAAAGAGATTGATTTGGTCTTGAAGTTGCGTCACGTTCTTCACAAGCGATGCGTTGACATCGGCATAGTTATTGAAGAAGGAAGTCAACATTGCAAAGAACTCATCGGTAGATTTTTCACTCGACAGATTCACGACAAACTCAGTCATGCCCACGGACTCCATGTACCGAATGCATTTTGGGCGGTATGCCAAAGAGATCGACGGGATGCCCATCGATGTTGCGCAAACGACTCCATGAAGCCGCTGTGAAATCACCATGTCGTATTGCGAAAGCGATTGTTCGCAATCGTTAAGGCCGGTGAAAACTTCGCCAACGCTGAGTCGACGATTGGGATGCGATCTCACGATCTGCTTAGCTACCGAGACATCGTTGGGGTGCATGCAAAAAAATTCAAATTGGCAGTTTGAATACTTTTCGGAACTTAGAAGTGCATCGACGATACAATTGATCCGCTCTTGTTCCGCCAGCATCTTTCCGAAATCACAGCCCACGTTGAGACCGATGTGGGTCGGAGACTTCACTGTTCGAGCAATTGGTTGATGCAGTAAGACGACTGGATCACCGATCGTCTGACACTCAATGCCCAAATCCGAGATCAGCTGCGCAGAAGTCTGGTCTCGCAATCCCGTAAACAGGCTACGTTCTAGCACAGGCAGAACTTGATGTAGATTATCTCCGTACAGATCGATGGACTCCACTCCGGTACCAACGACGTATACGGGTAAATCATTTCCTGCGGCATAGAAATTGATCAGCGAATGAAAATATCGGTCATTGAGGAGTGTTCCGCCGCCAATAACGACGGCATCAACTCGCCGCCCAAAACGTAGTAAACGGTCGATGGACTTTCGCATTGCGATCTGCGAACGTGTGTCCTTGAAGCTCCCGGTTGGGCAGTTCGGAATCAGACTGACTCCTTTCAGTAATTTCTTAATCGCGTCGAATAGGAGAATGTCGCCTAGGTTCTTCGATGCCGCTGCCCCGATGTACAAGGCAATGGGGTCCTGCGCAAGACCATTGCGAATCGGATCAGCCCGTCTAAGGAACTCGCGTGCTTGTCGGATCTGGGATGTTTTAATCATGGTCCCCGCCTCGGCTTGCTTTCGCATGGTCTTGATTGTTTCCGAACGGCATACCCCAGTGGGGTTTCTGATTGAGACGTCCCAATACCCAGTCGTAGACCTGCGATACCTGCCGGGCCTTGGCGTCCCATGTGAACCAATGTTGAACTCGATCTTTCGCTGCGACCGCTTTCTGCTCGATAAGTGAGGGGTCTGCTACGACATGCTCCAAATTCTGCCTCAAGGAGGCAACGATTTCGTCGCGAGAGCCCATTTCAATTAGAAATCCAGTCTCGTCCGAAACCAGTTCTCCGATACCTCCATATCGCACGACCATCGGTACCAGGCCAACCGCCATGGCTTCGAGGGCGACTGCCCCACCAAACTCGCGAATGCTAGGGAAGACCATCAAGTCGGCCTGAATTAAATGATCCTGCACCGCTTGGTGCTCGATCGATCCAAGTAGCCTGACACCTTCGGCACAGCCCAGTTTTAATGACAGTTGCTGCAACGTCTCGTATTCTGGACCTGAACCGATGATGGTGACCCTGGCTTGGCCGTTACGAATGAGATTTTGGGCCGCTTCAATGAGCATGTCAGCACCTTTATACGGTACCAGACGGCCTACAAAAACGAGTTCCAGTGGTAGGGTGGCCTGTCGCGTTCTCGTTTTCGAGAATCTCGCTAAATCAATTCCATTCTCTGGGATATAAACACACTTAGACTGATAGGCCTCGGGCATTTGGTGCCAGGTATCCTTCGATCCAATAATCAATGCCCGTGCACTGCGTCTGGTGCGATGGTATCCGGGCATTAGAGTATGCATCGACCGGATGTAGGACAACCACTCCTTCTCTTTGCGACGTACGCCGGAGAACTGCGTCGGCCAGGGCACGCCACCATTAAGCGGTCCGATGATAAACGGCACATCAATTGAATGCAGTTTGCTCGCTAAATAGCTCGGAGATGTCGGCGAAAGTGGGGTCAGTCGATGAACCAGTTGGTACCGTCCTGATCGCAACTCCTGTTTATACTTCGACCAAATCAATCGCTCGAAATAGTTATAAGTTAATGATTGAACTGCCGTTACAGTCGTCCAGCCCTTGTTAGCACCTCCACGCAGCAGGGTTGCTACTTTATACGCTGGTGCGGCTACCCGTTCTGAGTCGATCGACACGAAATCCTCGCCCTCAACCCACCCCGCCCTGAGAATAGCTTCGCGATTTCGAATTTGGGTGGCAACGGTCACATCGTAATCGGCGAGCTCCCGCAGAGCGGACGCGTGCGCCCAACCCACCAGTGGCACACTGAACCACTCTGGATTGCATGCTTCGGCAATTAACAATACACGGTCTTTAGCCATTTAATTCTTCTCGGCAGGTCGGCAGGACTCAATCCTCATGGGTAGCCCACCCAGCAAGACAAGGATCTATTAATTTTACTTTTGGGATTCCGCATCGCGTGCTGTGCGCACCCATTCCGTTTGACGTTTGCCGACAAAGCGATGATAGATTCCGAGTTTACGCCAGACGTACGTAGGAATCGAGGCCAGCGCCGCGACTGGCACCTTTGCGCGTCCAAAGCGGACAAAGGCGATCGCCAGAAATAGTATCGCCATTGCTCCAGCGACGCTTAAGATAGCCAGCGGCAACCAATGCATCGTCCATAACGACAGCACGCACAAGACTAACCATGCCAGCATCGAACCAATCGCGAGCAACGCCAGTGGAGGGACCGACAGATCGATTGCAACGGCCAACAATGTCGGTTGAAAGCGAAATAGACCTGTCAGTAATAATGGGGGCACTTCTCTTAGAATGGTGCTTAGGTATCCATGTTCCCAACGCGTCCGTTGTTCGATCGCGGCGCCGAGATCGCTTGGTAAGTCACTCTGAACATGCGCGTGTTCACAGAAGACAGGCCCGTGGCCCTGGCGGGTCAATAGCAGCCCCAATGCCAAGTCCTCAACCAACTCAGCAGAGGCTAGCTTGGCCTCGCGGATTTGTACCCATGGAAAAGCCATGCCCGTGCCCGTTAATAAGACTGGTAAACCCAGACAGTGCATTGCACGGGCGCGAACCCAATTTTTTATCAAGAATGCGAAGACCGACACTGCTGCCTCGGGGCCGCCACCGATTGGCATCCGCATCAGATACAGCGCTTGAGCAGGTCGGTTCGTCTCCGCCACGCTGCGAGTTAGGAGTTCGATGGCGTCTGAATCCACGTCGCAGTCGGCGTCGACGATGATCAACACCTCGGGCGGGTCCGGTTCGAGAAAGCGGACACCCGCATCCAGCGCAAATCCTTTCCCTCGATTTGTCTGGTCATACCGCTCCAGAACCTCAACACCGGTGGCACGCGCCACAGCGGCGGTGTCATCACTGCAATTATCCGCTACCACGACGCAGCGATCACCGGCCCGCAAACTCGCTTTGATTTGACGAAGCGTTGGCTCAATACCGGTTGCTTCGTTGTGCGCGGGAACGAGCACCGCCACGCGAAGCCGCGGCTGATCGTGGTCAACGGCAGAGTCCGCTTTTCCAGACGCCACGATGGCGATCATGCATTGGATTGCAATGACCGCGAGCATCCCTGAAAAAATCAACGAGATCGCCCAAGAGACAGCATCCATGAATATCAAAATAATCGCTCAATCACGGTAGCGGATCGGCCGTTACAGGACCGCTTAAAACAAACTCGCTAGTTTCGCCGCCTCGATATCAACATGATGCCGTTGACGGACACGTTCTGCTCCGGTCTCTCCTAATCGCGACCATCGCTCCTGGTCGCAGGTCAGGCAATCCGCGAGGGCGTCGGCCAAAGCCTGGACATTGCCAGCAGGCACCAGCCAACCGCACTCGGAATCGACAAGTTCGGGAATGCCGGCAATGTATGTCGAAATTACCGGGCGATGAAGCGCTAGGGATTCCATAATTGCCACCGGCAAGCCTTCGGCAAAACTAGGCAAGACCATCGCGTGACTTGATCGCAACCACTCGCGAACTTGGCTCCCGTCCTGCCATCCAGTGATTGTGACATGATCTTGCAGGCCATGGACCACAATCAGCTTCTCGATCTCGCCGCGCATTTCGCCATCGCCCACGAGAATCAGTTCGAATGGAATTTTGCGTCGTAGCATTTCGGCCGCGGCTTCGATCAACAATAGTTGACCTTTTTGCTCACACAACCGACCCAGGCAAACTAATCGCCGCGGTATTGAGACGTCCCAGTCCCCCTGTGCGTGATCACGGGGCGCAAAATATGTTCCATCGAGTCCACAGTGCACGACGTGGGCTTTCGGCCAATCCGCCCATGCGGACCATCGATAAAGCTGGCTCCGGCCAAAGCTCGACACGCCAACGACAAAAGCGGCCCGGCGGATCTTCTCGGGCAAGCCGATCGCCACCGGGAAATCAAATTCTTCTGGACCGTGACAAGTGATGCTGTATGGGATGCCGCTGACTTTTCCCGCTAACATCATCACGGTCGCCGAATTGGTACCGAAATGAACGTGCACATGTTCGACTCCGCCACGACGCAAATCGCTCGCAAGCCAACATGCCTCCGCAAAATAAAACAGGTGCTTGACTAGGCCGGCCCGAGAACCTCGCCCGGCACGCCATGCTAAGCTCGCAGCTGAACTCCAGCGTAATGGCGATCGAACTGCCGTCGCTAGGGTTTCTACTACGATCGCGAACCGGCGGCTCAGGATTGACTTGGTTTGGTGGGCCTCAGCAATGTCATCGGCATCCACCAGTTCGGTCTGTGTGCACCGAACTGAGTAACGTGAGATCGAATATCCCAACCTTTCCAACGCCGCGATTTCGCGACGAATGAAACTGTGTGAGGTCATCGGATACTGGTTCGTCAAATAGGCGATTTTTTTCATGCGGAGGCGTCGGTTCCCGGGGCACTGGCGGACTCATTCTCATTGCTCGGACCGGATTTGTACTCAATGAGAGTCGATTGGCGACCAGCGATCCGACGTGACCAATACGAAACGACACCCCCGAACTCAGCAAACTTACATAAAAGCTGCAACGCCGACCGTCTCGCCGCAAACGACCAGGGGTGAGTACGGGCAAACGCGACCGTCAACCGCGCCCATTGAATCGGCCAGATCAGCAAACTGAACAATCCAATCCGCCAATCGATTAGGAGGAGCAGTCCATTGAAAACAGGAATGAAACCACCCCATAGGACGATGCCCCGAAGTTGAGCTCGGGCGACCGGCTCGTCTCGATTGCCATAACGTTGGAAAGCTTCAGCGGCGGCGTGACCAAACCGTTTCGCACGACGCCACCACTGGGAAAAATGATGCAAATCGGCATCGTGAAGTGTCATCTCAGCATCAATGCGTCGGATTCCCCAGCCCGCGCATCGCAACCGCTGGCACAGTTCTGGTTCCTCGCCCGCAATCATGGATTCGGTGAACCCACCGACGCTGTGCAGCGCCGACAGCCGAAACAATGCATCGCCGCCGCATGCGAGCGCCTCGCCCACCGGGGTATCCCATTCCATATCAATCAGCGCATTATAAATTGAACGATCAGGGAATCGCTCGCGCCTGCGACCGCAAACCGCTGCAAGTTTCGAATCTGTTTCTAAACACTCGATCGCTCGCTCCATCCACTGAGGTTGTAGTTGACAATCTCCATCGAGAAACTGGATCCAACGGATTGATCCCGACAGTTTTTGCAACTGCGATACACCCGCATTCCGTGCCCGCGCGGCCGTGAATGGGATCTCGCGATCTAACTCGACCACATGAACACCCAGTGACCGAGCAAAAGCGACACTGCCATCGTCGGAACCCGAATCGACGTACACGATGACGCTATCGGTGCTGTTTTCCTGCAGCGAAGCCAGGCAAGCCTTCAATCGCTCGCCTTCATTCCGGCCGATTGCGACGATTCCTAGTTCATTCAATGGTTGACCGCTTCATTTCAAGTGTTTTAAATCGACCGAGATGACGCGGTGGCGAGTTCGCTCACGAAACTCGGTGCCGGGGAACCGTTTCGATAGCCAGCTGGCCAACCAGAGTCGCCATCCGTATCGTCGAATTGCGAATCGGTATCTCCCCAGCCTGTTTTGTAGGTTGAGCCGCCGCTGTTCCGCGGTACTGACCGGTCCGCGTGGTCCACCGCTGAGCTGGTATCCACGCTGCTGCAGGAGATCGCCTATTCGTGATTCGGCCAAGCGGAGTTCCTTCGACGAACACTTTCTTCGCCACTGATCAACCAGTGCCGGGTCTGGCGCCTCGTAAGTGGTGTCTCGATGAAATTCCAACATCGCTGGGTCAAACTCATCGCCCAAGAACTGGCAGATCTGGCGGAGTGTTGACTCCGGTTGGACGACGACGTCTTCGGATTTGATTTCCAGGCGTTTTGATAGCTCCGTTTGCTGGCACAGCTTCTGCCAGCTTGTCTCGGCATCAATGACGAACTGAGTGCCGTGCCAGATCGTGCCCGCCCACCCCATCGCCATGCAGGATTTCGCGACATCTCGACCATCGCGGTACAGGTAGATGAACTTGGCGTCCGGCCACAATCTAGTCAGTCGCTCGAAATGACGATGTACGACCGCACCATTGATAGGTTTGGAAACTCGACCAGCCATCTGATCGAACAGGCTTTGAGCAATTTCGGGATAGGTTTGACTCGGTTCGGCTTCCAAACCGTTGGACATGAAACGTCGCTCTGTGGACAAGTATTCGCAGTAGTCCCTCGCAGATGGCCATTGGTCGTCATCCGTCAACAGATCGATTGCATACTCAAATTCACCAAAACACCGGATCCGCGGATGATGATCGAGCATCAAACGCAGTAACGTCGTTCCCGCACGTACAGAGCCAACGATGAAGTATGGCTGTCTGGCAGTGTTCATCGAATCTCCGAGATGGTTGAGAGGGATTGGATGGGGCGTTTCCAAGATGGCGTCAGAGACACCGTCCGCTCGCGGAAATCATCACACGTCAATGCATCACTCAGTCCCAGCCATCCGCTCAACAGCCGAAGGTCGTCATTGAAGACAGCCTTCAGACGACGTTGACTGGCATCACTCAACTGTGGACGCTGTCGCAACCGCCACCACGATTTGACTTGCTCGCGTACCGAGCGAGGAACCAAATTACGTCTCACCCAGCTGATCCCCGGCGCGTAGACCAGACGATCACGCCACGCATTGTCGCGGATTCGCTCGCTGGAAACATTGCTCGCAGGTAATGATCGCCATTGCGGCTGGCCTGGATATTCTAAATAGCGGCAAATCCGCTCGAGCTCGGATTGGGAGTGGTCTCTCAACCGCCTAAAAAACACGGGCAAGATGTTCTCGGTGCCGTACGTTTCAATAAACGGTTGCAACTGATACGCGTATCGGCTGTATGCGATCAGTTCAGGAAATTGATCGATCGCCTCGTCGATTGGGCAGTCGATGACATTCATGGTCCACTGGTGGATGTAGTGAGACACCAGGCGATCGATAGGATGTCGCATCACGTAGATGAGCTTAGCATTGGGGCAGTACTGGCACAGCCGATCAATGGTGTCTGGATACGTCGGCAATTTGGTATAATGCGTTGACGACTCGCCATACAGGTCACTGGTTTGTCCCTCACCCCAAATCGATTGATACCATTGTGGACCGCGTGCATAGACATCGTCGTCGCTGAAATAGTTGGGCTCCTTGGGGTCGGACATGCAGATGCCCGGTTGCAGAGCCAGTTGATCGTGTAGCGTGCTGGTCATGCACTTCATGCCGCCGATCACAATGAAATTCGGTTTTTGAGTCATCGATGCCGCCCCGTCAGTGGGTTCCAAAAGTTGATCCAGATATCTTTCCACTCCGCTTCGCATGCATGAGGCGGTCGACGGCCACCAGCTTCACGGCAAAAGGCAATGCCACGGCCTAGCAACCAAAAACAATTGGCCCGAAACAACCCAAAACGTCCAAAGTGCTTCGCGTAATAGCGTGCTCGAGCGGCGTAGTAATAGCGGGGGCGACGCTTTCGCTGAGTCTGTAATGATTTCACTGGCGACGATCCGCCCCGCAGATGGACGACCTTGGTATCAGGCACATGCCGGATCAAATACCCCGCATTTCGCGCCCGGCGGCAAAAATCAATGTCTTCGTAGTACATGAAAAAATCGTCATCCATGAGTCCGATTTGTTCGATGACCTCTCGGCGAATTAAGACGCACGCAAAGCTGACCCAATCAGGTTCGCATGCGAGATGCCCCCCCTGACCATCGGTTTCCCACGGAACGGTCGCCGCTGGAAACAGCCGGGTAATCGGCCCGCTTCCAGCCGCGTTGACCAATTCAGTCAACGGACGAAAGAATCGGAAGCAACTATTTTGAGCAGTCCCATCAGCCCACTGTAGTCGCGGCGAGAAAATCGCAGCATCCGGCTGTTCGTCGGCAATTTGCGACAGCCTCGTCAGTGAAGGTGCTTCGACGAGTGTATCACTGTTCAACAGAATGACATGCGTCGATGTGGTTTCCACTAGCGCGAGATTATTGCCCGCTGAGAAACCGCCGTTCTGTTCGCTCTTGACAATACGGCACCAAGCATCCCATCGATTTGACGCAACGGCGTTCTTGATTTCTTGGTATGAGTCGTTGGGAGAATTATTGTCAACAACAATGACTGACATCCAGTCAACGAGCTCGTGCTCGGCCAAAGATCGCAACAAATCGATCGTTAACTCGAACGAGTTGTAGTTCAGTACTACAACGGATAACGACGCCGTACTAGGACTCGTTTTTGTGGTTGTCACTTCGCTGCTTCGAACTGACAGGAGTTGCTGGCAGCATGGATCAAAGCGGCTTCAAACAGCTTTCCCGCATCCTGCCAGGTATATTCGTTGGCTAAGCGATAGGCTTGCTCGGATCGACGGTGCCATTGTGAATCATCAAGGTTTGCAATTTGAACAATTGCCTCTGCGGTGGCTTGCACGTCGCCCACGCCCACCATGATCCCGCCACCGGCGTCAATCAGATCTGAACCGGCACCTGCATTGGTACCGATGACGGGCGTGCCACAAGACATTGCTTCCAAAATAGGCAATCCGAATCCCTCGAGATGACTGGGAAACAACCAACCGCGACAAGCGGCATAAGTCTTTAAGATTTGATCCTCGTCGATTCGTCCGAGCGACTCAACACGATCAAAAACAGCGAGTTGTTCTTCGTCAGGCTGTTCTCCAAAAATGACCAACTCAATTGGCGCCTTCTCCGAGGCGAGTGCCATGGCGCGAAACGCATCCGAACAGCCCTTGGATTCTGTTTTTCGATAGACCAGACCGAATTGACGCGGATTTCGCGGGCTCTTCAGTATCGCGGGATCAACTGGATCGACCGCATTGCGCACGATGGTCAAGCTCGTATTGGGTTCCCGCTTCAAGACCTCATCGGCCAGCCACTGACATAGCGTGATCATGTGTCCGCACGACGTAAGGGTCGGTGTCAGCAAATCCCAAGTCTGACCTGGAGCACCATAATCTTGGAAAAAGTAGACTGTGGACCCTTTCTCCCTGCCTATTTTTGGTAGCCAGTGCGTGGTCCGCCAATAAGTGGCAATGACCACATCTGCATCTGGTAAATCGCTGTCCAGCACGCCATTGCTGTGCTCGACGATCCGAAAGGGGACTTCGTAGTTTTCGTAATGGCTCGGCGGGGGCGGTGGTTCCAACACCCGGCGAGTGGCCACGATCCGCTTTAACCGCGACTTCAGGGATGGGGTCGCCTTTCGATTGCAAACAATCTCCACCTCATGCCCCAGTTCGATAAGTTCACGGGCATAGATCGCGATGACGCGTTCGCCTCCGGATAAATTAGGAGGCGGAGATAAGAAAGTAATTCGCATCGTCTACTACAATTTTGACTGTGAACGAGATTGAGGTGGCGCGTCCGATGGCGACTGCCCGGATCGATCTGCAGGTCGGCGTAGTAGCATGATCGCGATCTGCCGTGTCAAATCTAGACCTGCTGTCGGGTCATGCTGAGCCGCGCGCAACATAGTTTTGATCGCGATCCAACGTTTCCCCTGCCGGTGAGACTGCCAGGCACGGCCGACCAATTGGCGAGCGATGTTTTTACTGGCCGAATGGGGACTGGATGGGGCGTCAGGGCATTTTGGCGCACTACCACGATCGAGCGCATCGCTGCCAGAACTGGCTCTCTCAATCGCAAAATCACGAGCCGTTTGCTCATAGAATTTGCGTTGCAACGTCCCCTGAGTGTGGGTGATCGATTGATCGTGTAGACGGTATCGATACGCGAACCTCGGTACGTGCACTATTCGTCCCACCGAAGCTAGGCGAAACTGCAAATCGATGTCCTCGGCGGTTTGAAACCACTCCCGCGCGCCGCCGCATTGCTGTAGGGCGTCGCGGCGGATTAGCCACGTACACAAGTGAGTCACTGTCTTGCCGGCGCGTAGTAGATCCGTTACATCCCGCCGCTCGCCCGAATTTGCCAACTCAGCAACGACCATGCCTTTGGAATCCACCGTCGTGAAGGCCCCGCTTATCGCAACGATGCTGGGGTCCGCCAACTCGGGCACTTGCCATGCAAAACGACCCTGTTCCACCCAATCGTCGGCATCGCACCGCGCTATCAACGGGAACTGACATGCAGCGAAACCAGTGTTCAACGCTGCGCTGATACCGCAGCCTGGGCCATCAATCACTCGAATGCGTTCATCCGCCAATTCGGCAACTCTCGCGTCGGTACCGTCGGTCGATCCATCATTGACGATGACGACTTCTCCCACCCACTGCGAATCCAGGCATGACCTGATTGCTTGGGCGATTGTCGACTCCGCATTGCGAACGGGAACCACAACACTGATGAGCGGAGTTTCTGGACGCATTTCGCCGCTCATCGAATCTTCATCCACGCACGAGACAGCCGCAGAGACGTTGTCGAAAAAGGCCGCAGTCGGATGGCTTGCCAAGCATAGTGCCGAAACGTGTCCAAATGCTGATGGTTAAACGCCAACCACGCGTACTTGGCGGCAAAGCTCTGGCGTGACTTTCTCGATGTGCCCGGTCGCCAATGAGCATCGGCTGTAAACTCAACATCAGTGCCGCGACGTTTACAAGCCATCTGCTGAACAGTTTTGGCAAACGCTCGCTGCAGCTCGCGATTCGCACCGCTGATCGATCCGCTATGAATTCGATATCGAATCACCGTATCAGGTAAATTTGCCAACTGGCCAATCTCGCCCAAACGAAGCCATAAATCCAAATCTTCCGCAGCCCCCAACGAGGCGTCGTATCCGCCAATCTTGTTAACCTTATCGAGCCGCATCATCGCCGCCGGATGACATATCGTGCAATGTCCCTCCGCCAGCAGCGAATCGATCTGACTATGTTGATGTGGGAATCCAAAAGGGCCAATAACTCGACCGACGTCGTCGATCAATTCAGCCTGGCCCCCGACGACAGCAACATCAGTTCGCTTCGTAAGAAACTCAACCTGCTTCTCAAATCGATCTGGTAGCGAAATGTCGTCGGCATCCATCCTCGCTAAATAGGTCCCAGTCGCCGATGCGATCAATTCATTCAGCGTTGTGACGAGCCCGCGGTTGGGACGCACTGTCAGATGGACACGATCGTCTGATCGTTCGAATTCACGTAAGACTTCCAGGGACCGGTCACTTGACCCATCGTCAATGATCAATAATTCGAAGTCAGAGTGGTTCTGATCTAAAATACTCTGAATGGCGTCGCCGACGTACTTCTCGGCATTGTAAACGGGCAGTATTACCGAAATGAGCGGACGCTGATTCACGTTAGTATCCCCGGGCAACACAAGCCATCAATTTCCAAGTTTTCTTCGACAGCGGATGACTCAACCAGGCATTCAGTGCGTGTCTCAATGCGGGATATCGTTCACCATGAGCGAGTGTTCGCCAAGCCCAAGAAATAGACTGATCTAGTGAGTCGACAGGCGTCCAGTCGGTGAGGCACCCCGGAGTGAAGGGAATCTGTCGACGTTCATAAGCCGCAGTCATGATATTTCGCCGATTCTCGATCTGAATATCATATTTTTTGCTGTTGGTGCTTGCAGCGTGTTGACGGTACATCAGCACATGAGACTCCAAGTTTGCTAATCGACCGGTTTCTGCCAAACGTAAGTATAGGTCAAGGTCTTGGGCGGTCCGATACTGTTCGTCATAACCATGTACCTGACGCAACGCGGTAGCGCGAACCATTAGTGAGGGGTGAACTATCACATCGCCAACTCCGAGGAGAAGCTGTCGGTCGATTTCTTCGTGTTGAGTGGGCCGCAATTTGCCACCCAAATAGCCGCCGTAAGAATCGACGTCGAGTACTTGACCACCAGCAGCTACCACGTTCGGTTGACTCTCTAAAAACTCCACCTGTTCTTCAAATCGGAATGGAAGGCTGATGTCATCCCCATCCATTCGGGCAATGTATTTTCCCTTTGCAAGTTCAGTGCCGCGATTGAGCGACACTGTAAGTCCTTGGTTCTCCTGGGTCAGCACCCGAATCCTAGCATCCGACTGAGATCTTAGAATCCTGCCGGTCGAGTCTACCGACCCGTCGTTAATGATAATAAACTCAAAGTCCCGAAAAGACTGACTTAAGACACTGGCGATCGCAGGACGTAAATAGTCGCCCATATTGTGCACAGCCATTACGACACTCACGAGCGGTTCAGCCAAAATAATCCACCATGTTCATGAAACACGCGCGGCAGGTCATTGTACTCACACCTCGGAGTCTATCAGACAATGCCATCGATCTCCCGTTGCGAATTGTACCGAAGACAGCTAGCAACACGTCAGAACCAACTTGCATTACAAACCATATTTGTAGAAATCAGTAGACCAGTTCTGAGAGACCGAACGCGATCAAAAATGCAGAGCATGTTCAATCCTGCGTCAGAATCGGTGTCACATTCTGCTCCAGGTGCTGCCGCAATACGTCACCGAGAGAATTGACTCTAGATTGGATAGAGGCAGCCGGCCAATTTAGCTTAAAGCACTCTTCCATTTGGGCAAACGAGTCTGCAGCAGTGCGCCGTTTTACGTCAAAGTACCAGTCGCCAATTTCACCGTCATCAAACAGGTCACGCAGTTTGGACACTGTACCGTTCTTTTGTGCTCTGTAGTCCAACGCGATCACGGGGCGATTCGCCTGCAGGGCAAAAATCGCTGCATGAAAGCGGTCGGTAATCACCAGTTCAGCGGCCTCGAACGCTGACGCCCATGTCAGTGGATCGATTGACGCTTGTGACAAGTCAACATCAACATCATCGCAGCTGCTAGTCAGTGCGACGGTGCATAACCCTTGGCTCTTGCAGAGGGAAATGCAATCCCGCAGGTGAGCCGAATCTGTATGACAAACAATCAATGCGATCCGTTGAGTAGGATCAACGTGTCGGTCAAGAATCTGCTTAAACGCAGCAAGGTGTTTGCCTCTGTCGAATGAAAGTCCGAATGTCGGGTCAGGTATCCGGTGTATCTGTCGGGAATCGGGGACGAGGTCGCGGATAAAGTTTTCGGTCCGGCTATCGCGAACTGAGATCGACGACATCCCCGCGAGGGATCTCAGCATACGATTTCGGTGCCGACGCGGCACCATCCGAAGATCGTTCTGCTCGCTAATGCTCGATGCGAACGAAATGTATGGACAACTAGTATCCACTGGCCAGTAGGGATTCGGAAATGGCGGTGCCCACACATTTTTCTGATCGAACCGCACGATCCCCAATTTTCGCCTCTTCTGATAGTCTAATCGCCATAGCTCGTCGCTTCCGACAACCAACATATCATACTGGTCGCGGATAGACCTGAAAAAGTCATCAATGGGTTGCTGCGAGAGGCATTGCTGAGACTTCTTTAAGTCGTCGTTGAAAAAGTCTCGCAACGCTTGCTCTCGTTCACTTTTCGGCTCATCAAAAACGATGCGTTCCTTGGGAGCATAACGCCAGTCAATGATCTCAACTTCGCAATCAGCAACAACGTTGGAAAGAAGTTGCTGTGTCGCGTATGCCTGCAACAGCGTACCTTCGTTGTAACCGTAATGGTACGTTATAATGCCTATTCGTTTCAAACTGTTAAGCCCTGCTTTCAGGAGAAGTTGCATCACGCTGCCGAACGACTTTTGCGGGACTGCCGACAGCGATTCCATTTCGTGGAATGTCACCTATCACAACCGATCCGGCACCGATAACACAACCGCTACCAATTCGCGATCCTGCTGTAATTACGACGTTGCCAGCAATCCACACATCATCGCCGATTTCTATTGTTTTTCTATCGAGACCTTGCTTCCATATAGGTCTATCAGTCGCAGAAAAGATATGATTGGCTGCGATAATGAGTACATTTGCTGCGATTCTAACCCCGTTCCCGATTTGAACTCGACCATCATCGGAATCGGAAGACCCATATCCGACGATCATAGAGTTCATCTGTAAAGAACAGTCATCACCAAGATCCACGCTCCCCTGGATAGCTGCCCCAACCGCGATGGTGCAGCGCTCTCCAAGTGAAATGCGACCATTCCTTGGATTTATTCTGGAGGCCGGGTGAACTAAGCAACTCCTCGGTACGTTTACCCCTCGCCTCTTAGCCGCCTTCCAACGGCCGAGGGAGTAAGTAACTCTAGCGCCGAATGTTTCCCTGTTAGGCAATACGCTTCCGTTGTCAATTAGAGTCCACAAACCTAGGTTCCTTCAGGATATTCATTGAAAAACTGCCAAGTAGATGACGGTAAATCTCAATCGCGAGTTAACTTCCCGATGCGATGCTGTCCTGGAAGTGCGTCCCGCACTCTAGCAGAGCTATTCGCGACAGGTACATCAGTATGCGTCCGCATCAATACGTGGGTTGCCACAGATGCCTTGCGATCCTGATGATGGAGAACGCAGACCGCCGGTCCCCAATAAATCAAACAGGCAGTCTTGTGCAACGATACAGCAACACGTAACGCCTGCTTCCTCGCAGGTCAAAGTGGAGTATCGCTGACGCGGTATCCGAATCACCAGACCTGCCATTCAAGTATTGCCTGCTTTCCTCGAAGGCGGTGCGACACATAAGCATATGCAAGTAATGCACTGATTTGCCAAGCATACGCATCCCCATAGTTGACAATGCAATTTGGAGTGTTTCTTGCGAACCCAGTTCGGCGAAAGCCAGTTCCACGTAAACTCTGCATGAGTTGGTAGTCACACTTCTTGAAGACGCTTCCGGCACTCGCGAGGTTCCGGTAATCTTTGTCCTTAGCGGCCTCAATTGATGTGCGTTTTAAGGACTGAATGACATCGCTCGGAATTCGATCGTATTGAAAAGTTGCTGATAGTATGGTGGTCTGCGGGCGACGATGGAAGACTGAGTAACGGTGTGAAAAAGTGCATTCTTTCCTACTTAGTGTGGTAAAGTGCTTTCCGTCGAACACCTCAACTTCGATGAGATTGTCCGATATTGAGCTGTTCATGGATGTCCGCCCAGCATTCATGTACACAGCTCCCCCGACGGTTGCAGGGATCGTCAGCAATTCAACAGGTGCTCGCAAGCCAACACGCAGGCAGTCTGCGATCATTTTTCGGATGTCGACTCCGGCGCCAACGCGGAGCTTTCCAGTTGTGGCGTCAATGTCCACATCTTTTAGCGACTTGTTTGTCATTAAGACCGGTTTTTTAATTCTTTTACTTTTGATGAATATGTTGGATCCATTCCCCAGCAGAAGGAATTGGTGACTACCAAAGGACTGAATCAGTTCAGTAAGTTCTTCTCTGTCGTTTGGGATGTAGAAGTTGTCTGCGTATCCCCCTACCTTTAGCGTAGTGTATTTCGCGATCGGATGACGTTGAAAGTGCTTCATCTGGGAATGCGTAGCGCTAAGCGAGTTTCAGGGAGGTTTGGAAATTATATGCTGCGTGACTGACCATGCCGGAGTCTAAGTTGAATTCAACGAAGTTTGTGGCCCGCAGGTAAAGTTCTGATATTTCTTTTCCGTAGAACGCCAGCGTAACTGTATAGTCACCATCTCTTAACTCGATTTCACCAGTTTCAAAAGCAATTGTTGCTTCGCCATTGATGCATAGATTGGTGTCAATCGTCGACTGCGCCACTTGCCCTTGTCTCTTGTCATGGATTCCTATTACTACTATTCTCACTTCGATTTTCTTGGTTGATCGAAATGTGACACCGAGCTTAAGGCGATCTCGATACTGAGTTGGTAACTCGCTGTTGATAAGTCTGAAGTTCTCAAGGTGATTTACCACCAATGCGCTTGAATCCCCTGTTTTCTTGACGTCTAAGCTAGAAGCGTAGCGACGCAGGTTTTCGCCTGGGTCGCCCTCTCCCACAACGCAACCTCGCTGGAGCCACAGGACTCTCTGGCAAAGGCGGCTTATGTGCAGTGGGTTGTGTGAAACGAGTATTACAGCTGAGTTTTTGATCAGCCGGCTTAGCGTCAGCTCGCATTTGGCTCGAAATGCGGCATCCCCGACAGCCAATACTTCGTCCAAGATCAGCACGTCTGGCTTTAGTGACGTGGCTACTGCGAATCCGAGACGCACTTGCATTCCAGACGAGTAGCTTTGTACTGGAGCATCGATGAATTCTCCGATTTCGGCGAAATCGATTATTTCCTCCAGTTTATCGTCAATTTCTTTTTTCTTTAGTCCTAAGACCGCGGCGTTAATATATACGTTTTCGCGACCAGACAGGATTGGATTGAAGCCGGCTCCTAGCGCTATCAATGCCCCCACTCGTCCACGTACCTGGATCTTGCCATGGTCTGGCTTGATGAGGCCGTTGAGCATTTTTAATAGAGTTGTCTTTCCTGCGCCGTTATGCCCTATCAGACCCAAGCATTCCCCACGCCTAAGTTCAAAGGAAACGTCGCGGATTGCATAGAATTCTTCCTGCCGCAGGTGGGCATCTGCATTCCAGTTACGTTCATGCAGATTGCTGTTGGTGTCATGTGAGAATGGATTTAGTTCATTCGTCACATCCTTCATTCCATACCACAAGCTCCTCTTTAAGCTGCGGCAGAATTTCTTATGTACGTGTTCTGCTGTAAGCAGCACTTCTGCGTCGCAACTCGATTCCTCGATATCGGATGCCTCGAGATTAAACGCTTCCGAGGATTGTGTGTTTTTCAATTGCATGATGCCGCTTTTATAATCGGTACTAAAGCTTGCTCGCAGAAACACCGTTTGCTACGAAGGTGGGGTTAATTCTGGAAACGAGATACTCAGCAAGTGATGGAGCACGCGGCTTCCGCGGAGGAATACACGTGTACTCAACACTACCCCCCCATGCGCTCGATCAAGTGAGGCATGATGAGGCGAAAAGCAAGCAGGCCTGCCAATGAAATTAAAAATGCTATTAGAATGACCACAATTGCCGCTGCCAGATGTTCGAGAGGTTGCCCAGTTAGGGTTGCTCTCGCGGTGGTGATTAAAGGTGAGACCGGATTCCAGACGGCTAACACGCCCGCCAGTCCTTCGGTGCGAGCTGGATACACTACCGGTGTGAGAAGCATCCAGAAACCAGCGACGATCGGAATTGCCTTGCCGACGTCGCCATAAAGTCCGCCGACTGGCACAAGCGCCAGGCCAATGCAAAATCCGGCAAGCAGCAGACCTAGCATCATCAGCGGAAATAGGACCACTGTCGCACCGGGGACGACCTGCCAAATGGCCATCACAACAACGAGCAATACCAGCCGTATCAAGAAGTTGAAAACAACCATGTATAGACCTGCCATCAAGATCGCTTCTCTTGGGAAATTAATCTTGGCGAGCATTGGTTTCGCGTTCTGTACCGCTAGCAATGGGCTTTGCATTGCTTCGACGAAGGTTTGCCACAGTAGGGTGCCCATCATGGCAAAGGCTGCGTACGCGATTCCGGTGCCCTCGATTCTCGTAATCCCTTGGCTTTGCAGGAAGATGAACGTTGCGGACGCTACAAGGGGCGGGAGGAACGCCCACACGTAGCCAAGATAGGTCTGCCGGTACATGGCCTTCAGGTCACGCGTGAATAGCCGCCAAGCCAATTCTCGTCCAGCATTGATATCTCGGATCAGATCCTTGATAAGCACTGCTGGGTGCTGGATTGCTGGCTCAGGACTGTAGATTCGTGTTTCCAATGCAGCAACCTTAGGGTTGGAGGGTATTTCCATTGTCATTTTCTGTAGCTACGGTACCGCTGTGATTCCCGAAACCGCTGTCGTTCCATAGTGACCCTGGAAGGGGAGCGTTGCAAACACCACATCGGTGCGTGCTGGCAACGCTTCATAGGGTTCTTCAGGAAAAATGACTGGTACTTATTTACGGTGTTTCGATTGACGGCTGTCGATACATATTGCAGGCTGCGGCCGCGCGGGCTCAAGCTCAGATCAGCATGGCCGTCACTGGCGCACCAGGATGCCGTCTGACCACATTCGATTTTCGTGCGTTAACGACCGATACAATCGCACCCGAGGAGACGATGGTGATCGGGACGATCATCGCGTTGGGCAAGGAATCAATCGCGTTCATGCCCGCGATCACCGCCAAGCCGCTGACCATGGCTGCGGCGGGTTGGAGATGCCACGTCTTCGGTTGACTCTTGAGCAACCATACCGTCGGTGCCCAGAGCAGCATCAAGTAGAAGCAAATCATCCCGAGCGATCCGCGGATGCCCAATAAGATGATCCACCAGCCGTCGGTGGTTGTCATGCCCCCACTTTCCGTGCGGACCCGGTTGCGATCCCATCCGCCCCAGCCCAGGATCGGCCGCTGCAACGCTTTGTCGATCAGCAAATTCTCATTGTCGAAACGGAATTTAAGGGAATCCGCTCGCTCTTTGGAGGCGTAATTGGTGACCGTTTCAATCAATCGTTCGCCTGAAACGGTGCCCGTGACACGACCGCCGATGTAACCACATAACAACAGTGGGAATAACAGCGCCGCTGATCGTGTCCATCCGAGCTTGCACAATGCCAGAGCAACGCATCCGAGCGCTACTAGCACCAACGCTCCGAGAGACTTCAGGAGTACAAATGTGCCCCCGAGGATGACGGCGACCAGCCAGACTGGATACTGAGAGACTTTCTTGACACGAGCGCCTATCCACAGGAACCCAACGAGGATGACACACCCGCCCATCCACAACGCGACCTGCAACCCATGTTGCATAAATACGATCGGCCGAAAGCCTCCGCCTCGCATCGTCTGTGCAAAACTATGTTGATAAAAGCCGTAGACTTGAAGGTGTAGCTGGGGGCTCATGCGGATCTCCCACAAGCACAGCGGCACGTATAGCAGCCCGCAGACGAGAATGGCTGTCACGAGTGACTCGATGTCCTGCGGCGTGCAATACACCACACGACCAATAGCGTAGGGCAGTACCCAAGTGACGGTGGTCGTCAGTGTGGAAGCTAGCCCGTCGTATGGTCCTAGTCCGTTGGTAACGCTGGTGAAAAAGGGCTCGATCATGAAGATCGCTACGGGCACGTCATAGCGACTGAACCGGAATCGCATCAGGAGATGCGGTGCTGAGATGGCGATCCCCATCAAGGCGCCGACCGACGTGGCCGACATTTTGGTGTAGTCAGGCAGGGCCGGTAACGCGTACCCCGCCATTGGCAGGAAGCACCAGCCGGCAGCGAAGGCATAACTCGTTGCTTTCCGGGCTGGCAGCCACAGGTGCAGCAGGATCACAAACGGGATCCAAGTGAACAGCGCAATTGGAACCAAAAAACTCATTGAGATTTCACACGCACTGCGTCACCCGAACACGCATTATGAGCCTCTTTCGGTTCACGGCAAATTCTTACCCTGGCAAACTGCAGCGAAGTATAACGCCATTTCAGGAGCCAATTGAGGGGGCGAATCGAGGAGCAGTCGAACGCACTCAGCCCGCCCGCCAACGCGATAGAACTGGAACGCCCACCGTTGGTCCACAAAGCGAAGAGGGTCGTCGGGCTAGACTTCGTCCACTTGGGTGACAGTTTCACCCCGGGCTGTGGTTACCTTAGCGGGGCGTGGTGAGGGTTCAAGGGCTGAGAAAAGAGGTTTTGCTGATGCGTGATCGCAGGTGTGTTCGACTCCCTTTGCGCAGTCGCTTACAGCGTCTTGGCAAACGTTAATACGGCACTCGGTGTAGGTGGGTGAGTGGCCCCGCCGGTGTTGAAAGAGTCGCTTTCATGTTCCACCAGGCGGCGGGACAGCATTCACTCAGTGGCAGGAGTAGGTGTTTGTCCAACCCAATTGGCCTCGACGGAACAATTTTTGAAGACCGTTTTTCGCGTGACCGACGAGATTTGGAGCGTGCGGACGCTACGCTTGTGCACCGATCCGTAGGTGCCGTCGCTCCCAGGCATGCAGGTCTCAGTGCTCCGATGGCAACACCGAGCCTGTGCGGCGCAGTCGGGCAATCAGAGCGCTGTGGACTGGGTAGGAGGCGCAGAATCGCCTGCCTCCTGATCAGCATGCCACACCAGCAGCTCACTGAGGATCTGCTTGGCTGCTGCCGATCCGCTGGCCAGCGTCGGCGTGTTGACTTGAATGAGATACTTAGTGACGGGAGGCCACTCGTCTTGCCCGAACAGTTTCACCTTGACACCACGAATGCCCTGGTCGTCGACGAGATGATGAGAACCAATCTCGTACGTGTGGGCGATCACAATCTGAACACCGTCTCGTTGCATTTCTGCGATCGTCACCGGCACCGAACCGATACCGGGCACGTCGACACTGTCTTGTTGAGTGCGAATGGTTTTCCAACCGGTATTCTGATAGCATTTTGACGGGTGGTGGGGGCATACCATCCCCACAAGGGTCTTGTCTGTCCAGGTCGCCATGTGCACGTAGGCACTCGTCCCGTTGGGGCCCAGCAGTGAGAGACCGACCACATCGTCGGCGTCCAAAACGTCGTACTCCTGCTCGGAGAGACCAGTGACCTCCCCCGACCATGCTCCCAGCTCGGTAGGGATCGATTGGAGTTGCACCTTGGGTTGGGCGATCGTGTATGAGTTTCCGCCCTGGACGTAACTGAACGCTACGACGAAAAGCGATAGTGGCATGAACACACAGACGGCGATGATTTGTCGGACTTTGGAGGTGATCATGAGACGAGCGTGAGGGAATTGTGAGATAGGCGAGAGAAGTGTGACACGCTGGCTGGCCAGCCCGTATTCATTAGCCGGTGAGCGCTAGCCTCGGTTGTCTCCAGCCCCGGTTGTCTCCTATGAGACGCGATGCGTCCACAGAATTAAAGGCTAATGCCCACCCGCTATCAGCTTGCAAATGTGAATGTCCAGCCATATTCGGCTACGTCAGCTGACGATTTTCGTTCATCGACGTTTCCGGTTGCCAATGCTCAAGAGCGTCGCGGATCGCATCTTCGACGGGCCGCATCGCAATACCTGCTGCCAGAATTTTCGAGTTGTCTAAAACGCAATTCGAGCGAGGCGTGGTGGCGGCCTTGGCCATGAACTCAACCTCATCATCGAAGAATTCGTAGGAACGGTCACGGGGGAGGGATTCGGCGATCAGTTCGGTGACTCGGCGTGTGGTGATGCTGCCACCGTTGACGACGTTGTAAATTCCGAACGGAATTCGCTGCACCCATGAGTCGACACATGCGGATGCGAATTCGCCCAGATGTGACAGGCTATTGGTCGCTTCCAACAACCGATCGTACCGCTGCACCTTGCTCAGATAATTGCGGGGTGAATCGCGATGATCAAAGGGGATTCGCAGTCGCCAAACATAGCACGACTCGCAATCGGCCAGCATTTCTTCACCGAGCGCCTTGGTTCCGGAGTAAAAACTACAGTTGTTTTGCCGAAAGCTGAAGTTCGGCGGCTCAGCTTCGGTGAACCCGGTCCCATCGGCGTGACTACCTGTAAAAATGCACCCGCTCGACACATGTCCAAAGGGGATCCCTGCGAGCTCACAGGCTTCGCGGATGCGTCCCACCAGGGTCGCATTGCCGTCCAAGCAGTTGGCCTTATCAAGTTCGCAAGCGTCGACATTTGGCTTTCCAGTGTAGCCGGCGCTATTGATCAGGAAGTCGATTCCGTGGTCACGGAGGATGGATGCCAGTGATTCGGAGGTGATCCCTTGAATTTGGCGATGGCGAATCGGCAGAAAATCAAGGCCGCGCTGGGTTAGCACATGGGCGATCGATTGTCCGACATAGCCGGTGGATCCGAAAAGTCCGATCATTCATGGGTCTCCACTTGGATTGAAACAGCAAGGGCACTCCTCTCGGCAACCTGCCTTGGGAACGTTTAGCCTATGGACGGGCGGAGAGGTTGGGTAGCCCTTACGCCGTTTTTGTTGAGGAGGTCCCGCATGACAGCTTGACTTGGCCGTTTAATGGGGGCTGAAGGGGCCTTAGCACCCTTGAGATTCAGTCATCGTCGCGAATCCGCAATTCAGTCGACATCACCCGCCGGTGGGTCGAGTACGTCTTCGACGTCTTGATAGGTCTGCATCATTTGATCGAGCTGGTTGAGTAAACGGTCGAGGTCGCGGCCGTTATCAATGGATTCCGCTAGCAGCGGACGCATCCATTCTTGCATTAAGTGGAATTGCCCTTTAATCAGCTCGGCCATCACACGTGGTACCTTGTGCTGTACGAGCACTTTCTGCTCGACCGGCGCGGCGGCGTTTTGACGAGCCAGGTCCTCAATCTTTCCTCCGGTAGCGTGCAGCTGATGGCTGAGTGACTCGCCAATGGCCAGTAGGGACTGTCTCAGCGTGTCAACACGGGCGTCCATCCGTTCCTCACCAGAGTGATCTGTCATCGCGATGGCTTTGGCGAGGACCTGCCGAATCGATTCTAATCCGTCGCGCATCGAGGCGAGCTGCCGTAGTACCTGTCCGACTTGATCTTCGCTATCCATGCCGGCCATCCGCACACTTTCAACGAATGCATATTTGATTGCGTCCCAACGCTGGGTTTCCGCGGGCGTCATGATTCCCATCAACTCTTTGAACTTTAGCACGTTGGCTTCGTTATCGGTGGTCAACGTTTGTGCGTCTTGTTCATAGTTGCTAACAATCAGAGTTTGCAGTTCTGCATCGTTCATCACCGGCGCCACGCGCTCAGCGATGCGGTTCATGTTCCGATAGCTGCCTTGCAATTTGAAGGGTGGTTCGGTGCGATAGGAATCGGCTTGGGCGGCAGAGCGGATATACGCGCGATTGACGCGTAGGACCACGTCACGCACCCGCAGTAATTTGCGCGTGACCTCGAACATATCGCGGACTTGGTCGAGCGAAAAATTGCTTTCCAGTTCAATGCCTTCAATCGAATCTCGCCGAGCCGCCATCGCAATTCTGCGAGCGTCGACTGGTGGTGCCGCTGAGAGGGGGGCCAGGGTCGTGTTACTGGATAGACAGTTTTCGATATAGCTCATCTCGAACGCGTCTGCTTTGTCGCCAATGATCTCGCCGAGATTGTAGACGTCTGCGCGGTTGGAAAGCATATCCGGGACTTGGAAACGATCACCGCTCTCGGTGTACGGGTTCCCTGCCATCACCACAGCCACGCGTCGGCCGCGAAGGTCGTAGGTGCGAGTTTTGCCATGGCGAACACCCTCAATTTTCCGCGTTGCATCGCACAGTGAGATGAATTTCTGTAGGAGCTCGGGATGGGTGTGCTGAATATCATCGAGATACAGCATCACGTTATCGCCCATTTCGAGCGCCAGGTTCAACCGCTCGACTTCTTCGCGGGCAGCGGCATTGGGGGCTTCTGCAGGGTCGAGTGAGGTCACAGCGTGGCCGATCGCGGGACCATTGATCTTCATGAACACGAGGCCGAGACGATTAGCGACGTATTCCATTAATGTTGTCTTGCCATAGCCGGGCGGAGAGATCAGCAATAGTAGTCCCATTCGATCGGTGCGTTTGTCCGCTCCCGCAACGCCCATCTGTTTGGCCAAGTTATCACCAATCAGTGGCAGGTAGACGTCGTCGAGCAATTGGTTGCGTACGAAACTGCTGAGCACCTTGGGCTTGAACTCGTCCAGACGCATGGAGTCACGAGCATTTTTAACCAACTCCGCCTTGGCGACGTGCAATGCCCGAAATCGCGGTACCACTGATTCCCGATACGTCCGCAGTCGATGTAGGAAATCGTGGAAATGAAGTGTCATTTCACCGTTGGAGATTCGATCGTGGCTGCCGACGAGGGAACCGATCGCAACGGCTACGGGCACGTCGATAATGTTCAACCGGCTGACGATTGATTCGGCTTCGCCCACATCGCTGCGAGGTTGCATTGCCATGGACTTCGAGTCTGTTTGGCCGACGACCTCACTCATTACCAACCAGGCAATCTCATCGCGATAGCCGCTTGCGGGATCGACATCTTGATCAGTCCCTGCCTGCTGTTTGGTCAAGAAAGCGTCAACCCAATTCCTTGTGAGCACGAACAAGCGGGTGGGATCTTCCGCATTGTTCTGCAGGCCTGCAACCAGCCATTTTTTGCGATCCGATGCCGGGAGGGCATCTTGGAATTCTTTCAGCAGGTCTGCAGCTCGGCCGCTTGCGGTTGTCTTCGACGGTGAGACAAGCAATTCATCGAAGAGGTATGCCGCAATCCGGTCTGCGGAGAGATGCGGGCCAAAGAGAGGACGCCAAGTATCGGCATCGGCAAGCGCGAGTTCGCTCAGTCGTTCACGAAACTGCACCGCAGGTTTTGCATTGGGATAAGCGCGAGCTAACTTCGCAAACCCTGCGATCCAGTCACTCATCTCACCGCGGCGTCGGTCGTCGAGCAGTAAGTGCCACCAGAACTGAGAGCATGCCCGAAGAGTTGGCTCGTAGCGTAGCAGACCAAGACGCTCGTCAATCTTTAGCAATGCATTCAAGATGGCGGTGGCATCGACATCGTGAACGCCCTTGGCGTAACCTTCGTCGAAACGTCCGTTCATCTGTTGACTAACCCACGCTTGTTCGACGGTGTTTCCGTCGGCATGGTGCTCTGCGAGATCGCTGTGGATCGATTCAAACAGATCCATCGCCAGGAATTCAGCGCGATAAACGTCTCGGTTCTCGCTGATCAACGGCTGGTCCCACAGTTCACGAGCCGCATCCAGTCGCGGGTCGCTCATCGGCTCAAAGAACTGCGTACCGGTCAGATGCAAACACAGGTCGCCGCCGCGATAAACCGTTGTCAGATCCAGTGGTTGCGTATTGACGGCGAACTTTCGTTGCCCCAATCGAATGACATCGCCGCCGTCCTCGAACAGATCTTGCCGGTCCTTGAGCCCTCGCGTGGCGTCTTCTCGGATGACTTTCAGTCGGCCTTGTAGATCGCCGACACGAACGGCATCACCAAGCTCGTCGAGTTCATCGATTAAGCTGCGGATTTTGGCAACCATCAAATCGCCTGCAAAATACGATGCGATCGCATCGCTCGATTCCATGGCCGTGACGCGTGAGGCGATTCCTTTTAGAATCCGATCCGCAGCTGACGCCAACGATTCCGCCCGTTGGTTGCGTTTCTCAAGCAGCGAAACTTTGCGTGATTCAAACGCGGTGTAAATCTCTTCACGGCGTTCAGCCAACGTCTCGATGAACTCATCAAACTCGGCGAAGCGACCTTCGAGCTCCTCCAGACTCACCATCACTTTGGTCATGTACTCGTCACAGCGTGCCGGCGTGTCACAGACGTCGAGATAGCCTGCTGTCGATTGCTGCAACAATTTCATTTGAGATGCAAACTCAGCTCGCCCCTCGATCCCGACCAGATCACGGCGGCGGTTTTTCAGCGCGCTGCGAACACGGTTGACCATCGCGAAAACGTCGCCAATGGCGTCGATGATGTCGGTGCGTTGAGTGGCATCGTCAATCCGTAAATTGCTAACCGTCTCGGTGAGCAACTCGAGTTCCGATGCGGCGGTATCAATTTCCGATTCGAGCTCTTTAGCGTTTGAGACGCTGTCGACTGCGGCAACTTTAGCGTCCGCCGCTGCGATGGCGGAATGGTAGGGAGCGAGCGAATCGGACGTGAGCAGGAACTCCACACAGCGGCGACTCAGCCGGGTCGTCGCATCGGTGAGTTGAGTTTCGAGATTTTCGGCGAGCGGAACATCGGCGAACTTCAGATCGCCGAGCGTGATGGCATGCCCCCGGTGCTCGCGCAATCGCGTCAGGGCAGCGACAAAGTCATTGATTGATTCAAAACGGGATCGCTCGACCTCTTTAAGCGTTTGCTCGATCGCAGTTTGAACTTGTTCGGTTCGTCGTTTGGTTTCACTGCGGACTCGAGTAACCTTCTCAAACTCTTCGATCGCAGCAGTTGCGGTACCACGGATTTCGCCGAGCGGTTTGTCGAGGTGATGCGTTTCGGGTTTGTCAATCCAGAAGTAGCTATCAAGGATATCGCCCGATTTCTTGACGAGATCCTGATATAAACTGTCGTAGCTATCGTCCTTTTCAATGAGCTGCAACACTTCGCTGCACTCAGCCATGCCGCGAACAAGTTCTTTGTTACCGATCTTGAACAGCATCGAGTCGGTTTGGTGTGGTGGCAAGAAGTCGTCACTGACGAAGGGCGTCTGCCAAATCTGAATCGGATGGTGTTTTTGGGGCGACTGGTTTCCTTTGAAACACACCATCTCGCCGGCTTCGAAGAAGGTCTGTCCATGACACACCAGCGGTGTATCGACATTTTGGCGGATCTGGTTGTATCTCAGCTGAACGTAGGTGCCTTGGTCAAGATTGCTGAATAGATAGAGATAGTCTTCGCCGTTGGGCGACGCAATCGTGCGCTCGTAACGCATATCCGCCAGCCCATGATCAAAGCGTTTGAATTCGCCCGATTGCAAATAGTATCCACCGGGAAAGATCAAGCCTTGGTCGCCCGGCAGCATCACACAGGCGTGCTGGATCTCGTCCAGTCGGACCGCTTGGTTGACCTTGCCGCTGAAGACGATGTACCGGAATGCGTTCTCCTGATAGGGTTTGATCTTGAGCAATACCAAATTGCCCACGATCGCGTAGTAGGTTTCGGCATCGTCGAGTTTTTGATCAGGATTGTCGACCGGTTCGGCGTAGATACCCTCACCACTGGCGGTGTTGTTCTCGACCTTGATGGTCAGGTCGCCACCGACGGTTTCGACGAACACCCGATCTTCGATCGAGATATGGGGGTGGTCTCCATAGCGATGCATGTCGCGCGTGGCCCGTTGCCAGGCGAAGGCATGTTGGTCGGGACGACGGACTTCATGATCGCTGCGATTGTCAATGTATTCCACATCGCCATTGACGACCCGCCACTTGAACGATTTGATGTCGCTGGCCGTTCTGCCGACCTGAAACACCATGTGGAGAATCGGACCGGCAACGAAAAACCGTAGAAACGTGGTGCCTTTATAGAACCGATAGAGTTCCTCAAAATCGCGAACAAACTTGGGATCGCTGATCAGGTCGAGCGATTCCCGATGAAACTCGTGAGCCTCCATGCGGTAGATCGCGAACACATCGGGCAGATGAATCTCTGTCTTGAGACCGAACTGAACGTTGTACCCGAATACGAAGTGGTCACCAATCGAAACGATGTCACGAGCGATACAGTTGTGCTCGGTCGTGATTCGCTGGGTCGCGATCAGCCGTGTTTCGATGTTGCCGAACACCTCACTGCGGTCGGCGTTGAGTTCTCCCAACCGCGTCCGCAGATCGCCTGCAGATTCGTTCAGGCGATTGCGGAGAATTTCGTAGGTGCCGCCGGCGAGTTGTGTATCAGTCATGGTAATGGCTTACCGATTAACCTTTGGCGGTCGGTTTGACTTTCTTGACCTGCGTGGCCGCGACGGTAGTTTCATCCTTGCCGCTGGGTCGAGCCAACAGGCGTCCCGCTTTTTGCTCGGTGACATTTGCCGTCGCTGCGATATTGAGCAAACTGGTCAGTTGGTTTCGTGCTTCATCTGTCGACGCCATGCCCAGCATCTTGGCGATCAGCGCGGCGATCGACAGGTCCTTGACACCATCGGTATCGAGTCCGAATTGACCGATCAGGTCTTGGACTTGGGTACGAAAGTAGTCTGCGTTGCCATCAAAGAAGGTGTCCTTAATATCGGTGGCAACCTTGCTGTTGTAGACAAATCGGTCGATGGCCTTGCCGCCCTTGACCGCCGAGGTGATTTGGTTGAAGAACTCGCCATCGCCACCGACGATATCGATACGTGCGGCACGCAGGGCGTCCCCGATCACGCTTGCTTGGCTCTCGGCGATACCGCGTTGAGCATCGATGGCTGCGATTTCCACGTCCTTCTCCTTGGCCAGAGCAAGTTTGAACTCTTCGTGTTCTTTGCCGACCCCATCGAGTTTCTTCATCGCCTCGGCTTTCTCGGTGATACCGGTCGCTTCGGAGCTGTACTTCTCGCGTGACACCTTGGCTTCGGCGAGACCCTCTTTCTCCAGCGATGCGGCTTTCGCCTCTTGGACTTGAGCTTCGGCCAACCCAATCGCCGCTGATTGTGCGGTTTCGGCTTCCGCGAGCATCTTCTTAGCGGCGGTTTGTTTCTCGGCAGCATCTCGATTCGCTTCGGCTTCGATACGAACTTTCTCCGCGATCAACTCGCTCGATTCCTTCTCCGCCTGTGCCAACTTCGTTTGCCGGATTCGCTCTTCTTCTGCTTTCATTTCAGCCGCGGTAATCTGAACCTTCTTGGCACGATCGGCGGTGGCAAACTCTTCGGTATCCTTGATTCGCTGTTGTTCTTCAACGACCGACCGTTCAACGGCCACGCGTTCCCGAATCACTTCTTGAATGTTGCGTCGTTCAACTTCGATTGCCTTTTCTTTTTCAACTTCGGCGACACCGACGACGCGTAAACGTTCGGTTGCCTCGAGGTCGCGATCACGGGTGACACGTTCTTGTTCGACCGCGTCCGTTTTCTCTTTATTGCGTTGGGCGACCAAGACTTGACGAGCCTTGTTCTCTTCGGCGACGCCAATCTCCTCTTCTGTCTGAATGCGTGCGCGTTCGGCTTCGAGCCGTTGCTCCTGCTGCACCTTGGTCGCTGCGGCTTGTTCGCGAGCGGTAATCTCAGCGATCTCGCGAGATTGTTTCTCGACCGCTTCGACGCGCTGCCGCTCGAGAGAGAGAATGGTTTCCTGCGCCTCAACATCTTGTTTCTTGAGCGTCTTCTCGCGGTCGCGAGTGAATTGGTTTTCCTTGACCTTCTCCATCGAGGTCAGCTCGGTGATCTTCTTGATCCCTTCCGCGTCGAGAATATTGCTCGGGCTGAGCATCTCCAGCGGTGTCTGTTCCAGGTAATCGATAGCCGCATCGTCGAGCCGGTATCCGTTTAGGTCCGTTCCAATGACCTTGAGAATCTGATCCTTAAATTTGTCGCGTTGATCGTACAGATCGATAAAGTCAAAATGCTTGCCGACCGTCTTGAGCGCTTCACTGAACTTGGCATCAAAGAGTTCGCGAAGCGTTTCGATTTGGCTGCAGCGTTTCGCCCCGATCGCTTCAGCCACCTCTTTCATCTCCGCTGGAGAATTGGCGACACGGATGAAGAAAGCGACCTTAATGTCGGCGCGTATATTGTCGCGGCAGATCAACCCGGCGCTACCTTCCCGATGAATTTCAAAGCTCTTGAGCGTCAAGTCCATGAATTCGTACTGATGGACCAGCGGGATGATGAACATCCCTTGACCGCACACAGCCTCTACCCCGCCACGCCCTGACTTCACGATCGCTTGATCGGGGCCCACCTTGATGTAGTAGTGCTTCATCATGACGAGGATGAAGAGGATCACGAGAATGGCCCCGACAATGAACACGATAATTCCATCGGTCATGTAGGAATCAGTGATTTGCAAGAGCATGGGAGCTATCCCTTTGGTCAAAGGCAGATGAAGTAAAGCTGGGGCAAGAAGCTGGGCGGGATCTCAGAGGCAGTTGAGGCGCAAATTCTCTGCAGAATATTCCACCATCCACCCGGCGATCCTGGGCATCTTAGTTGATCCTAGGTCACAAACAGCACTTGTGAGGGGGATTTCGCAAATCGAGACAAGATAAGGACCGGGCGACCGATCGCTCCGCCCGACGCAAGAAATGCGGACGTGGTCCAGCTCAGACGGACGAAGCCGTCTGGATGAATGGTCAAGCGGCGGTTGCGATCGCCGCGAGCGTGCGGCCGTTACGAGGGTACGGCCGACTCAGCAATTTCCGTCGGAACGCTGCTTATTGCAGCGGCATGACTTCGACTTTGCGGATGCTGACTTTGCTTCCAGGATCGTGCTGCTGGAACGCGAAGTAGCCTTCTTTGAAAGTCTGTTCAAAGTCGAGGTACTCATAAAGCTCCTTGCCATCGACGATGAATTTGATCCGCAGCATATCCCGTCCGCGCCAATTGTCTGCTTTGACGTCGATTTCGTAAGTGAACCAAGTATCGGGTTTGACGAGTTCGTGGTAGACGTGACACATACCGTAGAGCGATCCGGTGCGGATCGGATCGGTGTGGCTACTGTTGACCTGGGCTTCGTAGCCGTCCAGGAACCCAGGTTTCTCCGTGGTATGAAAATACAAACCGGAGTTGCCGTGATCGTTGATCTTCATCTCCACCCGATAACGGAAGTTTTTGTACGGGCCGGTCGTTGATACCAGCATCGATGCATTTCCCGAGCCACGGATCTCGCCATCTTCGACTTCCCAGTGACTGTCGTCGCCACCCACCTTTTGCCAGCCGTCGAGTGATTTGCCATCAAAAAGCGAGGTCCATTTATCAACCTCTTGCGCCGATACACTTCCGCCGCAAAGCAGGGCGAGTGTGGCAATACAGCAGAATGAACGTTGAAACAGGCGAGTCATATTGAGTTTCCTAGGGCTAAGCGTGAGGGGACGCCCGCGGGGGCGCATGAAAAACGTCAGCCCAGCAATATAGTTCAATCAGGGAGTTGGGGTAAGCTGCACGGCAGTAACGTGGACGCAGGGTTCGCTGTGTCCACTAGCAAGTCGGCCGTACCGTTAGGTTAGGCGACGGTTGTCTCCCCCCAATACGATGAATCTATGGTGTCGCCGAACCCTACGAGAGCATCGAGACTGTCTGATAGGCGATGAATGCGGCCGCGTAGGCCAGCAGCGTCATGTAGCCGAACTGGAATGCCGCCCATTTCCACGAGCCCGTTTCCTTTTTGGTGACCGCTTGCGTTGGCAGGCACTGCATCGCGAGCACAAAAAATACCAGTAGACTGACGCAGGTCGCCGGAGTGAATACGCGCCGCCCGTCCGGATAGGTCGCCGCGGTGAGTCGGTGCTGTAGCGTTGAGCCTTCTTCAGGCTCAGGGCCGAGACCGTAGAGGATCGAGAGCGTCGACACGACCACCTCCCGAGCAGCGAAGCTGGTCATCACACCCACGCTGATTTTCCAATCGAATCCCAAGGGTTCGAAGACAGGTGCAACGATCTGCCCCATTTGTCCGATGATCGCGTATTCCTGATCTGCTGCGGCACGCACATTTTCAAGTTCGCTTTCGCTTATCTGATCGGCGGCGACATGCTTTGCGGCAAGTTCTGCTTCGAAGCGTTCGTCGGAGAGTTTGGGATAGGTCGAGAGCACCCAAATGCCGATCGAGATCAAAAGGATTACAGTCCCTGCATCCCGCAAAAACATCCAGCCACGCTCGTACGAATATCGCAGGGCGTTACGAATCGAAGGTGTCCGGTAGTGCGGCAAATCGAGGATGAGCGGCGATGGTTGGCCCGGCAGCAATGTCAGTTTGAGTATCAACGCGACGATAAAAGCGGCAACCATGCCGAGCACATAGGCCCCCGCAAACAGCCCCGCAGCGAGAAGCGGGTTATCGGGAAACAGCATCGCGGCGAGCATCGTATAGACCGGCAAGCGAGCCGAGCAGGTCATCAGCGGGATGACCATGATCGCAGCCAAGCGATCTCGTCGGTTTTCAATAACCTTAGTTGCCATGATGGCAGGGATGGCACAGGCGTGTGCGGCTAACAACGGCACAAATGCCTGGCCGGGTAGGCCAACGCGACGCATCCAGCGGTCCACCACGACGACGGCCCGGGCAAGATACCCGGAGTCTTCTAAAATCGCCAGCATGAAGAATAGTATGAGGATCTGCGGCAGGAATACGACCACGCCCCCTACGCCGCCAATGATCCCGTCAACCACAAGACTTTGGAAGTCTCCCTCCGGCAGCCAGTCGCTGACGGCGGCGCCGAGAGCGGCGAAGCCATCGTCGAGCCACTGCATCGGGACCTGGGCGATCCAGAAGACAAGTGAGAATGCGATCACCATGACGACTGCGAACACAGCCATGCCAAACCAGCGATGAGTCAAAAAGCGATCGACTCGGTCAGCTGTTTCGTCAGAAACGACACTGCCATCGACAATGCTCTCGCGGGCTAACGCGGAGGCCCATTGGTGACCATCGGCAAATGGACAGACACGACAGGATCCACAAGAGGATTCCTCAGTGGAGACTACCGTCAACACGTTTTCAGCGGGTTGCGGTGGACACTCCGCAGACGCATCTCCGATCAGCATCGGCAGGGCAGGACCGGACAACAAAATGTCGAGTTGCGACTTCAGGCGATCAAAACCCTCACCGGTGCGGGCCGACACGCCGACGACGGGACAGCCCAATTTGCGACCCAGCGTATTGAGATCGATCTCAATTCCACGCCGCCGCGCCGCTTCGATCATATTGACTACGACCATCGTGGGCCGGCCCTGCTGGAGAGCGTGCCGAACGATAAAGAGGGTCCGTTGCAAGTTCGTCGCGTCGACGACAATCAGCACCGCATCGGGCACCATGTCGGACTGTCCCAGCACAAAGTCGTGGGCAACCTGCTCCTCCGGCGACGAAGGTTCGAATGAATACATGCCGGGCAAGTCGACGAGGGTGATCGATTTGCCGGCATCCAGTTCAACTCGACCGATCCGCCGATCGATCGTCGTCCCGGGGAAGTTTGACGTTTTGGCAAGCAGATTCGTCAGTCGATTGAACATCGACGTCTTGCCAACATTGGGATTCCCCAACATCGCGACGACAGGCGAGCCCGATTTCTTTTCTGTCGACGTATTACCAGCGTGCGGTTCGGTCGACTCGACCGACGTACTCATCAGGAGGCTACTCGCATGTAGATACCTCGAGCGATCTCCCCGGCCACGGCGATCTTGCCGCCCGCAGCTTTGACGATCATTGGATTGCCGCCACGTGACAATTGCACATGCTGACCGGCAAACAGACCAAGCGCCTTCAACCGAATCGCACAGGCTTCGGGAAGATCCAGTCGAGCAATTTCGCCACTGGTGCCGATGAAATGTTCTAGACTGACTTCGCTGAACATGGGCTGCGCTGAGGTTGGAATCGAGGCGGGAGCGTGGTCCCAGAGCCGACACGGTCCAATCGGACGGTGCCGTCAACTGCAGGACTCGCTAGTTGAGAATGATTCTCGTTTAGGTCAGTGTAGGCGATTGGCTGTCGGCAGCCTAGTGGGTTGAGCAGGGAAAGGTCGTTTTTTTGATTTTTCTCGTTGAACTAAATGGCTGCTCAGAGAGCCGATGGCGTTCGAAACTTCTGCAGGCTGTGAAGGCTGTCGTGATGCGATAATGTGTGCGTTCGTTTCTACCACTTCTCTTCGGCATCCTGGGCCTGTTTTGATCTCAAATTATCCAACGCCCTTCATAAAGGCTGACCGCCGTGCCTGACTTCACCTTATTGCTGCATACCGCTCGGTTCGACGTGGTGGAAATGGACTTGCCATCTCGGGACGGCCAGACGCATCGACGGGCCTACGTGCGGCATCCGGGGGCAGTCGTGCTGCTGCCCCTGCTCGATGCCAACACGATTGTAATGATCGAGAATGAACGCACTGGGGTCGGCGAGACGCTGTTGGAATTGCCGGCCGGGACACGTGATCCGGGAGAGCCGCCGCTGGAGACGGCGGCCCGGGAACTCGTCGAAGAGACAGGCTACCACGCCAATGAGTTGGAGGTGGTGTGTGAGTTTTACTCCGCTCCGGGGCTTGGTAACGAGCTGATGCACATGGTCGTCGCCCGGGATCTCACCGCTGGCGAGCAGCAACTCGAGGCGACGGAGCGAATTGTGACCCGCGTTGTCGAACGCGACGAAGTGGAGCGGCTGGTGCGAGGCCGGCACATCCGCGACTCCAAGACACTCGTCGGGCTACAGTATTTCCTGCTGGGTTATTAGCGACGCTCAGGCGAATCGCCTGAGCGTAAGGGGATACCTCGGACGTCATCGGATGAATCGGGGCGGACTCGCCGTAGATGCATTGCTGGGCGGTTGGCGTTATTGTTGGGTGCGTACAGTCGACGAAACCCAGCCAGCGGGCGCTATCCCGCTGGATTGATTCATATCTTCTTTGCAAAGCCCATCATGAAAGCCTTCGAAGCGACGCGTCACTTTTTCAACCAGGCCGCTGACCAGCTCGATATTAGTGAGGAACTGCGTGAAGCATTGCTGATGCCCGACCGCGAGATTCAGGTCCAGGTGACAATCCGCCGAGATGACGGGCACCTGGCGAACTTCGTGGGCTTCCGAGTTCAGCACGATCATGCCCGCGGTCCCATGAAAGGCGGTCTGCGGTATCACCACGAAGTCGATTTGGACGAATCGCGTGCGCTGGCGAGTTTGATGACATGGAAAACGGCTGTTGTGGATCTGCCCTATGGTGGCGCGAAAGGCGGCATTGGCGTGGATCCAGCGAAATTATCTAAAAGCGAAATTGAGCGACTGACGCGTGCGTTCGTCGATCAAATCCACGATATCGTCGGTCCCGATACCGACATCCCCGCCCCAGATATGGGAACCGACCACCAGGTGATGAGTTGGTTTCGCAACCAATGGGAAAAATACCACGGTTTCAACCCAGCGGTGATCACTGGCAAACCAGTTGAGGAATACGGTGCCAGGGGGCGTGAGGAAGCAACAGGGCGAGGTGTCGGGACACTGACGCAGAAACTTGTTAAGCGACTCGGCATGTCGGCGGACCAATCGAAAGTTGCGATCCAGGGATTTGGCAATGTAGGATCCCACGCGGCTAAGTTCTTGCATGAAGGACAGTTCCCGATTGTGGCGGTGTCCGATATCACGGGGACGTATTACAATGCTGATGGATTGAATATTCCCAAGTTGCTCAGGCACAAGTTGGCACATCCCAAGGGCCTGCTTGAAGGATTCGAAGATGCCGAGCATTTGCCGCTGGACGCGTTGCTGAAGCTTGAACATGTGGACGTTTTAATTCCAGCGGCTCTCGGTGGAGTGATCACCGCAGAAAACGTGGAGGCGATCACCGCCAAGGTCATCATTGAGGCGGCCAACGGTCCCACACATCCCGATGCCGACAAAATTCTCAATGAACGCGGTGTGACCGTTTTGCCAGACATTTTGGCAAATGCGGGCGGGGTCACCGTGAGTTATTTCGAATGGGTTCAAAATCGCCAGCACTACCGCTGGTCGCTCGATCGCGTCCGTCAAGAACTCGATCGGACAATGAACGATGCCTTCGAGTCAGTGTGGCAGATGGCCGCGCAGCACGAGGTTTCGTTGCGAACCGCCGCGTACATGATCGGCATTTCACGCGTCAAACGGGCGACTGAGTTGGCTGGATTGGCGTGAGGGGCAACCCCGCTGATTCCAGCTAGTCCACCACGGTCCTCGCCGAACCGCTGGCCCAGCCTTCGCGTCCTTGCACGAATCCACGAATGACGACTGGGCCGCTCCAGTCTTCTGGGAGAGGAATTGTCGTTATGCCGGCGACGTTACCTTCAATAGGAATCGTCACGTAGCCGAGGGTACAGCCGTGCGGGTCGTCTGCCGCATTGTCTGGGAGCCCAACGGTCGGGGCGGATACCGCCGTTAATGGGCGATCAACACAGACGGTGAGTCTGCCCGCAATTGGACTGGTCACGTTCACACAGACTGTGTGGCTAGGGACTACTGCCGCCTCCGATGACTGGTCGCTTGTTTCGGCCGCGTTCACGGTCACTGACAACTGCTGAGGCGACTGAAGATTGAGTGTAGGATCACCGAAAAGCTGATACAAACCCGCGTGCTCGCTGCGCTCGTCGGCCAACTGATCAGCGGCCGGAGAGATCAGGGTGGCCAGACCATCGACCATCATCTGCGTCGTCGAGCCTGGTCGTTGAATCTGCAAATTACGAACGGCTGCTCGCATCGCGTCCCCCAATCGCTCAGGGGCGTCGGCAGCATCGACATCGTGGTAGGCGGATTCGAGCAACCCGAGTCCGAATCGGGCATTGCCGTAAGGCATCGTTAAGCGGCTCGCGGCGATTACGGAGACCGGACCACCGGGGGTTAGCAGCATCCGTTCGGATAGGCAGTCGCCAGGGGCGTCATACGCTCCGGCGTAGCACGCCAACAAGATCGCGATGGGAGCCCGACCGGGAGGTGCTACTAAACGGGTGACGGTTTGATTATCAAGCAGCGATTCCACCCGCCACTGTCCATCAGTCGTTCGTTGCGTCAGGGCCGACTCGGAGAGGGCTGCCGCATCCTGCTGCGATCGGGAAAGAAAATTCAGTTGGTCAACGCTGCCATGCCCAGCATACACCCAGAACCTCGATCCGTTGCGGTACCGTCCGAGCACCGCAGTGCTAAACGACTCCTCCGGCGGACAGAATGCATGACCGGGACTGGCATAGGCGATTTGTGGCTTCGCGTCAGCCGGCAGTACGCTTGTGAGAACGGATCGGGTCACCGACTCAATCGCGCCGTCGATCAACATCCCAAATCCGCCAACGCCCGCAGTGAGTTGGAAGCTACGTCGCCACACACCAAAGTCTTGCGACAATTCGTAGGCCAAGAGACGATGCACCAAATCTGCTAATTGATCGGGCGTAACGACGGGCAGGCGACCCACCGCCGCGTCCGTGATACCGTCACCGTCCAAATCACCGTAGGGCAGATCCGCAGGGTACGTCGGCGTCGAGCCAAACGCGGCGGTTACTTTCGCCGGCAGATAGAAGGCTGGAATGCGTGTGACACGGTCGGAGTCGACCGCTGTTGCTTGGTTGTGCGAGATTCCTTGGTTGAGTGCAGAGTTTTGCGCGCGAGGGGAATAGTCTGGCGCGTCACCAACGAGAACGACGTACCGCGTCGATGGATCAGCGGCCTCGCGAACTCGCGTCGATGTTTCTTCTGCGGTAAGAGAGGGACGACAGAATGCGAGTTTCAAGCCCTCGGCGCGGCGAAGCTGACACCAGGGTTCGAGCGATTCTCGAAAGCTATCCGCACACACGACGACGACGTCCGCAGCCGAGCTCACCGATGCCAGCGCGAGCATGCCTGCCACGCAGAGCCATCGCGGGAATGCCTGGTGTTTTCTCAAGTGGACGTATTTCAGCAGCACGGGCAGTGTTCTCACGGAAAGGTAATTCGAGAGGAAGACAATGACGGCCGTAGGTTGGGACCATTGTCCCGCGCGGCCTGATCGAAATCGACCTCATTGGGCTTCGACGGGGTCATGGTCGCATCGCTTTGATCAATCTACCAAGGAATCTCCGCCGGCAGCAATTTCAGTTGCGTCATGCCCAGCGATTTCGCCGCGGTAGCGACATGCTTCCAGGAATGACTCGAGCAGCACTTGAGCAGCGATCGCATCAATTCGCTGTTTGGTCTTCTTGCGGGTCGTTTTTGCTTGGCGGATCTTTTGATTCGCGGCGACGGTGGTGAATCGTTCGTCAAAGAGTCTTGTTGGCAGTTGGGTGGTTTGGCTCAGCCAGATGGCGAACTGCCGAGCTTGAACGCTTTTATCACTTTCACCACCGTCGCAGTGGATCGGTAAACCGACGACCCACGCAGCAATGCGTTCTTCGGCAGCGAGTTTTTGGAAATAGGTCTCGTCGGCCTCGTACCCACCCGCATCGGGCTGGGTGACGGGGTGCACCTCCAGTGGACTGGCTAAAATCCGGTCGGGATCGCACACCGCGATCCCAATTCGGACCGTGCCGTAGTCCACAGCAGCAATCCGGCCGTGGCTGGGAAATTCGTTATCAATCGGGGGCGCTGGCATGTTCATGAGCACGAGTGAAGTGCAGTAGGAGGGGGCTGTCAACGGTGAATCGACAGCGAGACAAACGATGTGCTTGCAAAAATTGGCAAATTGCTGCGTTGACGCTCAGCATTGCGTTGATGAAACTAGGGGACCTCCGCTGCCTGGGCAATAAGCCAACCCATCCGATTCCGACCATTGAGTTTGTCTGCACTGGTTCTCATCTCCACTGCTGCAAACGGGGGGATCTGCGGCTCAAACATGACCCGGCTAACAAACGGAGCCGTCGGCGGACAACGCACGACCTTTCTCTTAATTTTCTTTTCCTGAAACACTGCATGATCACCTTGGACAAACGACGCCGAAAAAAACTGCAAGCCGTCGTCGATAAAGACTACTCCTACCGTTCTTACTGGGATGAGGACGTCGAGGTTCGCACGACTGGCAAATGTGGACACGGGGTATTTGCGGCACGTCAGTTCCTACCCGGTGAATTGGTGATGGAAGTGACTGGCCAATTGATTAGCAAAAAGGACTACGAAGGCAGCGAATACGTGATGGATTTGGATACCAAGTGGTATCTCGAACCCAGTATGCCGGGTGCGTTCATGAATCACTCCTGCAGCCCAAACTGCGAATTAATCCAGTTGACGAAAACGTCGCTGGGGGTAGTCGCGATTTGCAATATCGAAGCGGAATCGCAATTAACCTTCGATTACGCTTGGGAAGCGTTCGATTGGAATCCTCGCTGCCGCTGTGGCGCGCGGAATTGTCGTGGGTGGGTGGTGGCTGAGGATGAGGTCAAAAAGATGAAACGGCTGGCCAAAAAACACAAAAAGAAATCGAGCTAAGCCGTTTACCAGTGTCGCTAATTTACCTGGACTTCAATCGAACGACGCCGATGGCCCCCTCGGTCATCGAGTCCATGCAGGCCTTTTGGTCAACGCATTTCATGCTGCCCTCGCAATCGCACGTGCACGCCTCGGCAGTGAGCGAAGCGATTGAAACTGCGCGAGAAAATGTTTCGATGCTGTTGGGGTGCGATCCATTCGAGGTCGTCTTTACCAGCGGTGGAACCGAGGCGAATAACCTCGGCGTGCTCGGGGCAGCGATGATCTGTCACGCGGGCAGCGATCCACGAGATCACGCCCCCGGTTTTCCTTGTAGTTCTCATGTACCACCACCGCACGCCTTGGTGTCTGAGGTTGAGGACGAATCGGTTATCGCGGCGGCCAAACACCTGCAGCTACTGGGGTGGCGGGTAGACTGGGTCCCCTGCGACAGCCAGGGAGTTGTGTCAGTAGAGGCGTTTGCATCGCGGTTCGAACCCACTACGCGTTTGGCGTGCCTGCAATTGGCTAATCCCGTGGTGGGTACGATCCAGCCGATTCGAGAGTTGGCCGATCGCAGCCACAGTCGGGGGATTCGTATTCACTGCGATGCCACGGCAGCAGTGGGACGCGTCCCAGTTGATGTGCGTGAATTGCGAGTAGATACGCTGTCCGTGAGTGCGCATAGGTTTTACGGCCCCAAGGGAAGTGGGGCGCTGTTCGTTCGCCGCGGCCTGGATATGAATCCGATTTCATTCGGGGAATCCAGGGAGATGGGATTGCGGGCCGGCAGCGAAAATGTACCGGGCATCGTCGGCCTCGGGGCCGCTGCGGCAATGACGGCGAGATGCGTCGATGAAGCTCAGGCGACGCTGCAAGAGCTCTGCGAGCGTCTGGTTGAGGGGTTGCGAGCGACGCTCGATAGTCGCATTGAAGTGCTCGCTGAGCATGTGGCTCGGCTACCCAATACTGTCGCCATCGAACTGGCCACCGAAGCAAAACGCATTCAAAGGACAGCGAGACAGATTGTTGTCGCCGCGGCACAGTCAAAGAGTCCGCCGGACGAAATCACTCGTGTGCTGCGCGCGATTGGTAAAAGCGAACAACAGATCGGATGCACATTGCGATTCTCCGTTGGGTGGACTACCAGCCGCGAGCAGATTGATCGCGCCGTCGACTTAGTGGCCGACGCCTGCGAATATGCCTCGCGCGCCTGAACTTTTACTCGCTCACGTGGGGTATGCTAAGTTGCCTGTTGGATTACCAACTCGCCGCGCCAGCGAGGCAGTCCAGCCCATTCCTCGTATCCATTTCGGGCTAGTATTTGTGTATTCGAATAGCGAAAGCAAAATACTCAACGGGCCCTTGAAAGTGAGAGGCGATTTCCCCGAAGCCACCATTCGAACCGAGAAAACTAATGTTCAGAGTGACGTCGATTGCCAGCTTCATGCTGTGTCTATTAGCAATCTGCCAAGGCACAAATGCGGCCAGTCCGCGACCTAACATTGTCTTTGTTCTATGCGATGACCTCGGCTATGGGGATGTCCAGTGCTTGAACCTCGAGCATGGAAAAATCGCGACGCCCTCGGTCGATAAACTTGCTGCCGCAGGCATGGTCTTCACCGACGCGCACGCGGGATCGTCGGTTTGTACCCCCACCCGCTACGGTCTGATGACGGGGCGGTATAGTTGGAGAACCGAGTTACAGAGCGGAGTGGTGCAGGGATTCGCTCCCGACCTCGTCGCCGAAGATCGGCCAACCGTTGCGAGCTTTTTGAAATCACAGGGCTACCACACGGGCATAGTTGGCAAATGGCACTTGAATTTTCAGTACCTCGATCCGGTGACCGGCACCGCGCTCAACAGGAAAGACGGATTGGCGCCGGTTGGGTCTCGGATTCCGGATGGCCCGATCCATCGTGGATTCGATTTCTTTCATGGGTTCCATCATGCCCGGAACATGAAATGTGTGGTGGAGAATGATCAGGTAATCGAGCACGATGATGAGATCAACATGCTGCCGCGATTAGAACGCGAGGCGGTGAACTACATTGGTGCGCGCGCTGCTGATTCCGCGCAGACACCTTTCTTTCTCTATGTTCCGTTCGGTTCTCCGCATACCCCGATCGTGCCTTCGAAAGCATGGCAGGGCAAGAGTGGGCTCGGCGACTACGCAGATTTTGTGATGCAGACCGATGCTGCGGTTGGGAAAATAGCTGATGCACTGCAGCAGGCCGGGTTGGCCGAGAACACAATGTTCGTCTTCAGTAGCGATAACGGATGCTCGCGAGCTGCGGGTATCGCGCAGCTGGCCAAGTTGGGGCACCAGGTGAGTGCGGGGTATCGAGGTTCAAAAGCAGATTTATGGGACGGCGGACATCGCATTCCATTTATCGTCCGCTGGCCGGGTCAGGTCGCCGCAGGTTCGACGTGCGATCAGACCATCTGCCTAACGGATTTGTTTGCGACACTGTCGGAGTTGACCGGTGAAACCTTGCCAGCGGGCAGTGCCGAGGACAGCGTCAGCTTTCTCCCTGCATTGTCGGGGGAACCGATCGCATCCACCCGCGATGGCGTGATCCATCACTCGATCAGCGGACATTTCGGCTATCGCCAAGGAAAGTGGAAACTGCTGCTGGCGAAGGGATCAGGTGGCTGGAGCTCACCCACCGAAAAGCAGGTCGCCGCTGACAGTCCCATCGCTCAACTTTATGATATGGAGAGCGACCCGGCGGAGACGACGAATCAATACGCTTCCCAGCCCGAGGTGGCCGCCCGGTTGATCGCGCTGCTGAAAGCTGACATCGCCCGTGGTCGCAGTACCACCGGACCAGAATCTCGGAACGATACCGACAATATCAAACTTTGGAAGAGCGGCACTCAGCGGTAACGCGAGCCTGGCGTGTTGATCAGGTCTGTCTAGGTTTCCGGATATTCGACGATGATATTACTGTTGAGCCCGCCACGCGGTGTCCAGCGACTTTCCACCCGCAAGCGGCGTGGTTGGACGACGGCGACGAAATCATCGAGGATACGATTGGTGACCGCTTCGTAGAAAATTCCCTCGTTGCGAAAACGCTGCAAATACATTTTCAGGCTCTTCAGCTCGACGCAGACCTGATCAGGTACGTAGGTGAACACGATCACGCCGTAGTCCGGTTGTCCTGTTTTCGGGCACACTGACGTGAACTCAGGACAGTGGTGCTCGATGGAAAAGTTTCGCTGGGGAGCCGGATTGTCGAATACTTCCAACAGATCACGGAAATCAGAGGGCTGGGAATTCACTGGAGTGAGGGTCAATTGTGAGTGGATCGAAAGTGGGAACCCAGCTGAGCCGGGCGGTGGCAGATCGTGCTACGAGGTGTTGTTGTACTCGGATGGATCGCACCGAAAAGGGGACGCGAATCGCCGCTCATTTGCCGATGCAGAATCGGCTGAACACACGATCGAGCAGATCGTCGGTGTAGACCTCGCCGGTGACGTCCCCGATGGCCGATGCGGCGGCGCGAATCTCGGCAGCGACGAGTTCGTGACCCGCCTGCAATTGTGTCATGTCGATTGCACTGCCAATTGCGAGGCCGGCCGCGGTGAGTGAATCACGACAGCGGGCAGCGGTGCCGATCACGCCACCGGTTTCGGTCGGATCGCGACGCTCGGCGGCTTCTGCAATCTGAGCTCTGAGTGAATCCATTCCGTCGCCCGTCAGCGTACTGATCATTGAGAGGGAGACCCCCAAAGCACGGACCTCGTCGAACCAGGATGGCGACGCCGACATCAGATCCGTCTTCGTGAGGATGACCCAGTGTTCGATCGATGCTTTGTAACCTTCGCGGGTATGAACGGCATGCCGCAGCTGCTCGATTGCAGGGGCTTGATCATGATCGCTCGCATCGACGCACCACAAACAAACATCCGCCCGTGATGCCGCCTCGATTGCCTGCAGTTGTGCCTTGGCTAGGACGGCAGAGTCAAGTTCATGTTCAGCCCGCCATTCGATCCCTGCCGTGTCGGTCATGCGGACCGGGTGGCCATTGACTGCGAAACTTACGGAGATGCTGTCGCGAGTGGTGCCGGCCTCCTCGGTGACAATCGCATGCTCACCGCCGGAGAGTGCATTGAGTAGGCAGCTTTTACCGGCGTTGGGGAGCCCACGCAACACAATCTCCAGTTCAGACCGGGAGGCGGATCGATCACGCAGCTGAGTGGCGATCGCCGCGAGCCGCTCGCGAACCTCACCGAGCCGCTCGAGCAAATGGGCGTCTTCTACGAATTCGATATCCTCGTCGACGAAATCGAGTCCGGCCTCAACGTCGGCAAGCAGGTCGAGCAGCTCGCTGCGGGCCGCTTGGAGGGGCCGCGACAGATTTCCAGCCAACTGCGAGAGTGCCTGATTGAGGGTGTTCGGATCTTCGGCATCGATCACCCCGAGCACTGCCTCGGCCTGCGGCAAATCCATTCGTCCTGCGAGGAACGCACGCATCGTGAACTCACCGGCGCGGGCCGCCCGCGCCCCTGCCCCGATCAATCGATCGACGACGGCATCGAGCAGCGGTAGCGATCCAATTAGGTGCAGCTCGGCAGCGGGCTGGCCGGTGTAGCTGCGTGGGGTCGGCCACAACAGCACGTCGAGATCGAGTCGTCCCAGGCAGTCGCCCAGGTCCAGCGACGCAGAGAAGCGCCGCGAACGTGGGTCGCCATGGTCCTGACGCAATAACTCCACGCGTTGCAAAATCGGCACGACAGAGTCACCCGAGAGACGCACGATACCGCGTGGCGCAGGAGCGAGCGGAGAGGCGATCGCGACAATCGTGTCATCAACAGTGAACTGGCGAATGGGAAAAATCCTGATGGTGATCGGTGGCCGAGTGCTGGAACCGGTCAGTTATACACAATGAGCGTCGCATGTCTTCATCCCACAGGCCCGACAATAACCTCGCCCGGCCACTTACGCGTCTCAGCTCACTCAATCAACAACCCGCTCCAGTCCGAGCGGCTTTGGCCCAAAACGTTCCCGATTCTCGTGTATAAATAGCTAGGTCTGACTCCCCACGCCGCATGGCTAGCCCTAGCACACTGCATTCACGATTCCCGAAATAAGATTCAACATGCTCAGGTACTTTGCGATGACGCTGGCCCTCGCCGCCAGCAACGCATTCATCTCACAAACGCTGTATTCAACGTCACTGAAAGCAGAGTCCGGCGATCCTCCCAACATCGTCTTGATATTCACCGATGACATGGGCTACGGCGACCTGAGTTCGTTTTCTGAAACACCGATCAAGACACCCAATATTGACAAGCTCGCCGCAGCGGGGACACGGTTCACGGATTTCTATGTTTCCCAAGCCGTTTGCACAGCGTCACGCGCCTCGCTTTTAACAGGATGCTATGCAAACCGTGTTGGTTTGGCGGGAGCGCTCAATCACACCAGTACGAATGGAATTAATGCAGATGAAGAGTTGTTGCCAGAGCTGCTGCGGTCGCAAGGGTATGCCACAGCCATTCTAGGGAAATGGCACCTCGGAATGCCACCGGCCTTCAGTCCTACGCGGAATGGATTCGATGAGTGGTTCGGTATTCCCTATTCAAATGACAATACCAAGTACCATCCTGTCCTGTCTGACAGTATGCCGCCGCTGCCGCTCTACGATGGGGAACAAGTCGTCGAAACCGATCCCGATCAAGCACTGTTCACCAAACGATTCACTCAGCGGGCAGTCGCGTTCATCGACCAGCATCGCGATCGTCCGTTTTTTCTGTATGTGCCACATCCGATGCCGCATGTGCCGATATTTGCTTCGGACGAATTTCGCGGGAAGTCGGCAACGGGACTGTATGGTGATGTGATTGAAGAGATCGATGCGTCTGTAGGTCAGATTGTTGACGCGATTGATCGAAATGAACTCACTGACAAGACCCTCGTTATCTTCGCCAACGATAACGGGCCATTCCTAAGCTACGGGACACATGCAGGTAGTTCAGGAGTCTTGCGAGAGGGCAAGCTGACAGCGTTCGAGGGTGGCGTCCGCGTACCAGCGATCATGCGCTGGCCGGGGAAGATTGCTGCCGGGCGGACTTGTGACACGCCAATGATGTCGATCGATCTACTGCCGACGCTGTGCAGTTTGGCTGGTGCCGAGCTGCCTCGGAAGCAGATCGACGGAGTGAATATCGAGGCGACCCTGCGAGGAGAGTCAAATAACATGCCGCATGAGTCGTTGGTTTTCTATAGCGGAAGCGAACTCCATGCGATTCGCTCAGGGCGTTGGAAGTTGCATTTTCCGCACCCGTACCTAACCCCTCGTGACGACCTTCGAGCGGACGGAAAACCAGCGGGGCATGGAAAGCTCAAGCCGATGTCGATCACTGCGAGTGGCGTCGAAGGCATTGCTAGTAGGCACGGGTACCGTGTCGAGCAGTTACCACTCTCGCTGTATGACCTGTCTAATGACATCGGCGAAACCAAAAATGTGGCCACTGATTATCCGGAAGTGGTGTTGGCGCTCACAGAGCTGGCCGAGCCATACCGCGAGGAGTTGGGCGATTCATTGACCCAGCATGTCGGCAAGGCAATCCGAGCGGCGGGGCAGCGTACCTCCCAGACTGACGAGCACTCCCCACGCTAACTTCGCATCTCTCTGCTTGGCGTTTTGTCACATGCAGTCTACTCATCATCCTTTTTTGCCCTTCCCCACTTGCTCGTGAAATTCATCATGCGTCCGCGCTCATTGTGTCTGACTACTGCGGCCTGGCTGTTCTTAGGCGTCCTGGCAATCTCCGTTTCTTCTCTGGCGGTTGCGGAGGATCGTCCGAACATCATCTATATTCTCGCCGATGACATGGGGTACTCCGATATCGGTTGTTACGGGAGCGAGATCAGTACACCAAACCTCGACACATTGGCGGCCCACGGAATTCGATTCACTCAGTTCTACAACACTGCCCGCTGCTGCCCGACACGCGCAAGTTTGATCAGCGGTCTGTATCCGCACCAAGCAGGCGTCGGGCACATGATGGAAGATCGAGGCTACCCGGGCTATCGAGGTGAGCTCAATCGCCATTGTGTAACCATTCCCGAAGCACTCAAGGAGGCGGGATATCGATCCTACATGTCAGGCAAATGGCATGTGACGGCCAAGATCAACCCGCAAGCAGAGGCGGATAAGGCGAATTGGCCCATGCAGCGTGGTTTCGACCGATTCTATGGAACCATCCATGGGGCCGGAAGCTTCTTCGACCCAAATACACTAACGCGTGATAATGATTACATTTCGCCGTTCAATGATTCCCAATACGGCAAAGAAGATTGGCCGGGCGAAACATTTTATTACACCGATGCGATCGCCGATCACGCATCACGCTTTATCCGACAGCACGACGCTCAAACGGGAGATCAGCCATTCTTTCTGTATGTTGCTTTCACCGCGGCCCATTGGCCAATGCATGCATTGCCTCAGGATATTGCTAAATACCAGGGTGCCTATGATGCTGGCTACGACGCTGTCCGGCGCGCTCGCTACCAGCGGATGTTGGACCTCGGCGTGATAGATGCGAGCAGCACGGTCAACTGGGAAATTGAGGATGCTTGGAAGGAAACTGACCATTGGGACTGGGACAAGCGAAACATGGAAGTCTACGCAGCGATGATCGACTCCATGGATCAAGGCATCGGCCGAATCGTGCAGTCTCTCCAGGACACCGGGCAATTCGACAATACCCTGATCTGTTTTTTGCAGGACAACGGCGGATGTGCCGAAGGGTATGGACGTGGTGGCGTGGGTGTGGAGCGGGCCGAGCAACCAACCCTGGCGGCGCTACCAGCAGCCTATCTTCAACCTGATATGACACCGAAACAGTCGCGTGACGGCTTCGTCATGCGAACGGGAAAGGGCGCAATGGCGGGACCGGCTGACACGGCGATCGGGTATGGACGGGGCTGGGCGACCGTGTCCAACACGCCATTTCGCGAGTACAAGCACTGGACCCATGAGGGCGGCATCTCGACGCCCTTGATCGCTCACTGGCCCGCCAAAATCAAGCGACAGGGTGAACTGGAGACGACACCGGGGCATCTCATCGACTTGATGGCGACCGCTGTCGATGTTTCTGGTGCGACCTACCCGGCGACGTTTCACAATGGAAAGAAGATCAAGCCAATGGAAGGCAAAAGCTTGACACCCTTGTTTGCAAGTGATGCCGACACTCGCAAAAAGTTCGATCGCGAGGCGATCTACTGGGAGCACGAAGGCAACCGTGCCATTCGTGCTGGTGACTACAAACTAGTCGCGAAGGGCGTGAAAGGAGAATGGGAACTCTACAACATTGCCAATGATCGAAGTGAGCAGAACAACTTGAGTGCTGAAATGCCCGAGCAGGTTGAAAAACTTGCTGCGATGTGGCAGGCCTATGCCGAGCGTGCCAATGTCTTGCCACTGAACCCACAAAAAAAGCGGAACAAGCAGCACTAACTGGGAATCAACTGCCTCGGGCACCGATAGGCTTGTACTCTCCCGGGCTGGATCCGGGACAGGTTACTTGCTTGAAAGTCGACGGCATCCTCCACACCCTTCATTCTGGGAACCGGATTCACTGGTTTCTCTGACGTTAACCTTGGAACTCGGGACCTACGAAGGTATCGATCGCGCCGGGGATGACTTCGAACTCGATGGGCTGCTCGTCGATCAATTCACCGTCGAGGGTGAACCGCATCGGCGGGTTTGATTGCAGGCGGATCCGTTTGGCCTTGCGAAACAGAACCTGCTCGCTTTCGAGAAATTGTCCTGTGAGGTTTTTCGCAACAATGTCTACCATATCCAGGACCGTACCATCACGAATGATGATGACGTCGAACATGCCATCAGACGGCGAAGCATGAGGGGCGACCTCGATCCGTCCGGCATTGGTCTTTCCGTTGGCGATCAATACCGCCCAGGTATCCAAATTTTCAATTCGCTGGTCATCAAGGTCCGCGGTGATGCGATAGCTCTGCATATCGGCCAAGACGCCGATGGCCCCGCGTAGGTAACATAACGCTCCCCAGCGTGCTTTAATCTCGTCGGTGAGCTCCTCGGAAACGCGGACACAGTTGCCGCCCGCGGCGACGTTGGAGTAGTACCGGTCCAGCCCTTCTCCGCGGATCCGCACGACGTCGATCGCGGTTGTGGCACCGTGATGAATAACCGCCACGGCGTCTTTGATCTCGTCTGGGATATGTAATGTGCCGGCAAAATCATTGGCTGTGCCGAGCGGTACGATCGCCATTTTCGGGCGTTTGCTGTGTTCGATCTGCATCATGCCATTGACGACTGCATGCACCGTTCCATCGCCGCCCGCGGCAATCACCGTCTGACCGCCCGTCGTTAAGAACTCGTGAATTTCATGGGCAATCTCAACATCGCGAGTGAGTTCTACCCAGGTGGTATCGTGGGCACTGAGTGAGTCACGCAAGGAATCAAGCTGAGCGGATTTACCGGCACTCTGATTGTAAAAAACGAGCTGTTTCATGTTCGCGGCTGCTGCTTGGCTTGAGAATGAGGAATCGACCGGGCCACTAACCAACACAGCAATGCCCAGACCAATCCAGCGGCCCAGCCTGCCACGACATCGGTGGGGTAGTGCACTCCCATGTACACACGGCTGATGCCCACCAGCATGGTCAAGACCACCGCCGCGGCGATGACATAGAAACGAATCCAGAAACTTCGCAATAAGGGGGCGACCAATACAGCGAGCGTCAGATAGACGATGGCCGACATCATCGAATGACCACTGGGGAAACTATTGGTGTAGACCTGCGAGAGGTGAGGCACAATGTCGGGACGCGGGCGATCAAAAAAATGCTTCATCCACAAACTCGCCAACATGCCACCGAGTGTCGAAACCAGCAGGACGATCAGCATCCGGTAGGCACCGTGGATCGCTAAGAAGCCCGCCGCGCCCACGATGGCCAGTAACAGCACCGCGATTCCCCCCAAAGCTGTCAGATCACGCCCCACCTCAGCCATCCACCCCGGTCCAATCGGCCGAGCCAGATCGTCGGCATGACGCATGCTCCGCACCGCCCACAGATCGAGCGATTGCGTGTCGCCCTCGAGCACTTCTTCGGTGAGAGCGGTGAAACCCCAACTGCCAAGTAGGACGACTAATAACCCGAGCAGTACAATCGGTTCGCGCCCCCACAGGAACCGTACGAAACGATGCAGCCAGTTTGGAGGGGACGTTGGTGCGTTCATGATGCTGAGCTTAGCAAGTTCCGTGCCTAGCCGCACAAGGGCCTGCCGCTGCCCGTCTTGACCTCCAGTCATGACTGACTCTCTCGGGCTGCCATGCTGGACGGGGTGCCGAACGCAAGTGTCACCGCCGTCGAACGAAGCAACATCCCATTGGCAAGTTATCCTGTGGGGCGGATGGAGTGACTGGTGGCGTGGGGGGGCTGATTGTTGTTCAATAGCATCGAAGGACAAACGTTGGAGGCTTTTAAAAGTGGCGATCGATGTCGCAACGCCAAACTTCTCGCAGCACACTTTCCATGAATCAAACTGTGGCCACTGATTTGTTAATCGCAATCAGCGTGATGCTGACTTTGTCGCTTATCTGCGTTGTCTTCGCGGGCGGTTATGCGTACAGCCGCAAAGGTCAGGGGACCATGGCTTGCCTAGCGCTGGCAACGATGTCCATGGTGTTATTCCTGCTGTATGCATCGGGGCAGTTGTTCTGGGCAAGGTTCGTGCCATCATCAGCAGCAATCATCTATACGAATTTATCTGCGATCTTCGCCGCGTTGGCAGCGGGCTGGGCGTGGCGATTGCCGAACACGCCGTTATGGCGTCGTTCAATTCTGAGTCTTTTACTCGCCAGCGGATCAGTGGCTATCATCTTTTGGCCAATTCTGTCGATTGCCGTTCGACCGCCGCCCACCGGTGGAGATCAGTGGGAAAACGATGTTGCGATGCAGACGTCGTGGGCGACATGCAGTCCAGCTGCAGCGGCGACGTTACTTCGAGCGGAGGGCATCGAAATGAGTGAGTCGCAGATGATTCCATTGTGCTTGACAGATTCCAGTGGGACGCCGACTCTCGGGCTGTATCGGGGCGTCAAGTTGGTCGCCAATCGCCATGATCGAGAGGTCGAGTTGCTCGAGGGCACGACGGCTGATCTGTTGGACGCTGACGATTGGCCTGTCCTGTTAACGGTCAAGCTACCATTTGGTGTGGAAGACCGTCGCTACGTCGAACAGTGGGGCTGGATTCCTGGCATGGGGCACTCGGTGGTGGCCTTGGGCCGAGGCCCCCATGGCGGGGTCGTGGTGGGAGATCCCGCAGTGGGACAGGAAGAATGGACAGCAGCGGACTTAAACGTCCTGTGGGGTGGTGCCGGACTACGGATCAGGTAACGCCGCACGACTCCACGAGTGTCTGTAACTGCTCTTCACCGGTTCGGATCTGCAGGTCGATTTGCAGGTATCCCAGCGGCACGCCGGCGATCTGGTCGGCCGCAATCTTGACCGCGTCCTTGTGAGTGCAAAGTATCCGATCAATCCTACCGGTGGACTGGAGTGATTCGATCCACATTCGCAATGCCTGCCGCGTTTCACGGTCATAAGGATCATGATCGGCCAGGCGGTAATGCCCGGCAATCTGACCGCCGCAATTGCTCACTGTCTTTTCAAATGCATCCGGGTTGCCGATCGCGGAGATGAGGGCAATCGATCGATCTTGAAGCGACTCGATCGGTTCACTCACGCCACGATCCAGCTGCACCTTGGACGGGGCATGCGAGGTTTCAATCAGCGGCCGATCGCCCAGGTAGGTACGGAGTTCTGTACGTAGCGAGGCGAGCGCTTGCGTGTCGACTTGATCCGTTCGCGTCAGGATGGCCGCATCGGCGCGACCGAGGCTGCTGACGGGTTCGCGAAGGTACCCGCGCGGCAGCATGTAGCCGAATCCGAATGGACATGTCGCATCGACGACCACGAGGTCGAGATCACGATGCAGGCGGCGATGCTGGAAGCCGTCGTCCATGACCAGCACTTCGGCCTCGAGTTCCTCCACAGCGATGCGCGCGGCCTCGACCCGATCAGCATGCTGCACATGCGGGACGTCGGGCAATCGTTCGGCCATCTCCAGCGCTTCATCATTGATGCCGCTATCGCCTGCCCCATACCCGCGACTGATGATCGCCACCCGGTGTCCGAGTTGACGGAGGCGGGAACAAAGGTCGCAGACCACCGGTGTTTTGCCAGTGCCGCCGGTCGTGAGGTTGCCCACACTGATCACGGGCACATCAACGTGGTTGACTGTCGCTCGGCCGCTGTCATATCGAAACCGCCGGACGCGGGCTCCCACTCCGTAGAGTAGACTTGCCGAACGCAGTCCCAGTCGGGTCGAACTGGCCAGCAGCCCCGTTGTCTGCCCGCTGAGCAGGGAGCGGTGGTCGAAGGTCGATGACGAACCTTTAGCGGGGTTGTCGGGGCGCTGCGGTTGAGGAGGACGAGTTGCCATGAAATTCACGTTTGTGGGAGGCAACCAAGGTAACGAATCGGCCTTGCTGCAACAGCCGCCCATCGCTCGATATTAGCTTGCGAAGCCAAGTGATGCGGCCGGCACGACGCCCGTGAGGAATGACCGTTTCGACCTGCGTTACGACGTGAACGACCTCATCAAAGAAAATGGGGTTCTCGAACTGCCAGTCCATGATCCCCACCAGGGCGAGCGTGGCTGCGCGTGGATGTTCTGTTGATAGGCCTGCGAGCACACTCATGCCCAGCAGCCCATGGGCAACCGGCTCGCCAAACGGCGATGGCAAGATTGTTTTTGTCCCGCTCCCGGCAGCCGCTGAGCGGTGCAAGGGGTCAAAATCGCCAGTCAAAGATGAAAACGAGGCTACATCGTCTTTGGTAATGCGACGTGACGGACTTTTCCAGCACTGGCCGACAGCCAGGTCTTCGTAATAGAGCGTCACCCCATCGGTCTGCGTGGGGGCGGTAAACACAGATTGAGGCGGATCAGAGCGAAACGTCGAAGTCGTCATGGAAGAGCGTGCATTCAGTTGGGGTGGTTCGTCGCTGAATATTCCATTTTGCACGAACAGCGTCGATTGGGGGTGAGCTTTCCTGGACAGCCAAGCAAAAAAAGGGCCAACCCAGTCCTGTTAGCAGGGCCAGGGGAAATAGGTAGGTATCTGAGGAGGTGGTGGGAGTGGTGGCGGCAGCCCGCGCGCGGGTGAGTATCGATTTCTGGATGATCGATGGGTTGGCCCGATCTGAGGCATTTTACAGAGGTATTTCCGTTTGTTTCACAATGGAATCGATGATTTGGCGATTCTCGTCCATTGCGATCGAAGCATGCCTTGAGCTGACTCGATGGCCGAGGGTCGACACCGCCAAGTGCTGCACATCATCAGGAAGCACGTAGTCCCGGCCCATCAGCACCGCGCGGGCCTGGGACGCTCGCAGTAACATTTTGCATCCCCGGGGACTGCAGCCGACCCGTAGCCGACCATCGCGGCGGGTGGCAGTGGCAAGAGCAACAATGTACGTCGCAATTTTTCGATCGACACGAATGTCACGGACCCAACCTTGCAGAAGTTCTAAGGCGTCGACATGCATGCGCGACTGCAAATCCATCACTGGCTCGTGGCTGGACTGGTCCACAAGCAGGTCGATTTCACTCTTGGGGTCCGGATAATCCATCTTCAAGCGAAATAGAAATCGATCGAGTTGGGACTCCGGCAGCGGAAAGGTACCTTCAAAACCAGCAGGGTTTTGTGTCGCGATGACGATGAAGGGGTGTTTCAGGTCGTATCGCTTGCCCTCGATCGTCACCTGCGTCTCTGCCATCGCTTCGAGGAGCGCACTTTGGGTCCGCGGTGACGCTCGATTGATTTCATCTGCGACCAACAGATTGCAAAAGACAGGTCCAGGACGAAACTCAAACTCACCGACAGCGGGCCGGTAAATCGAGCCGCCGAGAATATCACCCGGCAACAAATCAGGTGTGCACTGAATGCGTTGGTAATCGAGATCGACTAACCTCGCGACTGATTTTGCAAGCGTGGTTTTACCCACCCCAGGGACGTCTTCGAGAAGGATCGACCCCTCAGCGAGCAGGGCCGTCAGCACCAATTCGATGACATCGTCTTTCCCGCGAACGACTGACCGCAGTTCAGAGGCGACATCCTGCAATTGCTGCCATGCGGTAGCCACGCCTGCGGGCAATGGGCTGGCGATATCGTGAAGCATCATGGTGTCAGAGACAGTTTCACTCATCGGTGGCCTGCTGCTGGGGCTGAATGGGCACGGGGGACGGGTCTTCGATAGATAGAGCAGTCCGGAGGGTCACTTGCGTACCACGCGACGAAGCACCCTCCGTTTTTCGGCTTGATTCGATCTGGAGCTCGATGTTACCCGCTACGGCGCGGCGCCGCGCCAGTGCCAGTCCATGAGAGGAGGACGTATCGACATCACTCGGATGGAAACCGACGCCATCGTCTTGGATGCACACCACGGCTGCGTCTTCAAGAATTGAGCCGGAGACTTCGATATGTTCAGCTTGGGCGTGCCGCAGGGAATTGCGGACGAACTCGCACGTGAGACGATAGATCGCGACCGCAGAGGTTGGTGGTAGTTGACCGGCCAGTGGCGAGCGGTCGTCGTCCCAGCCCCAGTGGACCAGCGGTGCGGCCTTGTGGCCGGTGATGCCTCCCTCGGAAGCCATCGCGACCTGCTCGACAAACGTCTTAGCCGCGGCCAGGGGGTCAGCCAGCGCCAGCGGTGGGTACGTGATTCCGTTCATCAAAGCTCGGGCAACTTCGCGTGACTGATCTATCCATTGCGCTGCATCTGACAAACGCTCGTGGAGTTGCTCATCGGATCGTCGCAACGCCGCGATCTGAGCGGCTGCCGCGTACAGATAAGGCAGCAGCCCGTCGTGAATGTCCGCAGCGATAGCGGCTCGCTCGGCCTCGACCATCGCCTGGGTTTCTCGACTCGCCTGAGATCTGGGAATCGACTGAGATTCTCGCCGTTTCAGCTGAACCAGCCCTTCTTGTCGAAACTGGCGATCGCTTTTTCTTCGCCATCTTGGATGTCAAACAGCTTGTTGAGCTTCGTGATTTTAAAAACTTCCATCACGTTGGGAGAAACTTCGCAGAACTTTAACGTCACGCCCTGTGTTTTGCAGCGTTTGTTGAGCATCACCAGCTTAGTGATCATGGCGGAGGACATGAAGGAGACACCGCGGAAATTAACCAGCAACCGCTTGTGAATCGCCTCGGCAACGGCGTCCTGAAGTTCCTTGCCAACGGTTTCAATCTTCTGACTGTCGAGAATCTTGGTGTCAGTGAAACCGAGGACCAAAATATCGCCCTGCATTTGGTTGGTAATCGATGTCGGCATGCGAGCTTTCCAGTTCAATCCAATGGGTGGAGGGTCGATCGAAGACCCTTTAGGGTAGAAGAGTGTACCTTGTCAGTTCGATGCAGCAACAAGCCTCCGGCATTTTTTGATGCGCCGCAATTTTTTCGTCCAGAAATAAAGCTCTGCCCGCCCGATTCCCTGCTTTTCCTGGCCAAGGAAAGTCGCTATCCTTCCGGGCTTCCAAATCAAAACATTGCTCTGCAGCCACGATGACATGCTGCAGATTTCACCATTTTTACCTATTTCATTAGCGGTTGCGGAGAATTCGATGGCACGACAATGCGAAACGTGCGGCAAAACAGTTCATGTAGGCAATCGGATCGAAACCCGCGGTAAGGCCAAATACCTCGGCGGCGTCGGTACCAAGATTACTGGTTGTACTCGCCGCAAATTTGTCCCCAACCTGCAGCGCATTCACGTCACGTTGCCCAGCGGCCAGAACAAGACCGTGCGGGTTTGTGTTCAGTGCATCCGCAGCGGCAAGGTCCGCAAGACGGTAAAGACCAAGCCATTTGACGTCAGCGGCGCTCACAAATAGTGTCTCAGAGCGTCGATATCGAAAAGCTCGCCCACCTCGCCAAGCTCGATCTGACTGACGCCGAACGCGAAAGTTTTGGCCCCCAGATCGGCGAGATCCTGGCGTTTGTCGAGCAACTTAACCAGCTTGACACCGAGGGTGTCGAGCCGATGACCAGCGCGCTCGATGTGCAAAATAGGTTCCGCGACGATGTCGCGGGCGCGAGCCTCTCGGCGGAGACGGCGACCCGGTCCGCTCCAGCCGCTCAAGACGGTTTCTTCTTGGTTCCCCCCGTGCTCGGAACTGCCGCAACGGGCAAGAGTTCGTAGTAACGAGAGTTCCCGGCAAGTTGTCGAGGCGATTGCTGGCGGGGATGCTGCGCGGGTTTCGCGTGTTCGAGCGCGGTCGCTGGGGTGCGAGGAATTGCTGCGCACCAGGCGGGTTAGCCTGCTGCCTACGGGCAGTTTAAGGCCTGCGAATTCTTCGAAGCCCGCACACGCTGGCGGTTCAAATCGCTGTTTTGGCAGTCGCCACGCATAGAATCGAAAAGCAGGGTCAGGGCGCGGTGCAGTTCAGGCCATGGGGCTGAGGTTTGACCAGCCCAGGCGACCATTCAGGGGGCAGGAGGGCTCCGGGATTCCAGTGGCATTTTCGACTTGCCCGCGTGGCGGGGCGGCGGTTGCATGAGGTGGATTTGCCCTCAGCAATATCGGTCGTGCGGAATAGTTCGCCGCAGGTTGGCCAAATGGTGGGTTTTTTACCACTGAATGCTATTTTGGTATTTGCCTGGATGGATAAGAAAGCTGAAAACTAATCGTTGGGCGTTTGTTGTTCATCGGGAACTTTTCCCCTTTAGCAGCGTCCAAAGGAACGCGGAATCATGTCGGCTGTCTGGCGTGAGGTCGCTCGCTGAGATGATGGTGGGGGCGTCCAGAAGCGCGGCAAAAATTTGCGGCTCTGAATGCTCCAACTATACTCGGCACCATGTGTGCATCGGCCGGTCGGGCTTGAAAAAGGGGGGGTATCCCTTCCAGAGCTTGTTGGCGGTGTGCGCGCAGCCCTTTCAGAACTTCGAGATCCACAACAAGTGCAACGGTTCTCTGGTGGTGCGAGCGTTTTCTTGCTTGCCGCTATCAGTTTGCCGTCCGCTCTGCCAAGAAGGTTCGGTCTATGACCTCGCGTCAGCGAAACTCATCGTCTTCCCCCGTTTCATCGGCCCCCTCCTCTTCGTCAGAGCGTTCTGAGCGCTCGCGGCGTCGCGAGCGTGATGGCAATCGCCGTGGTGCTTCGCGATTGGCGAGGCGTCAGCACTTGCTCGAAACGCTTGAGCCTCGACAGTTGTTGGCCGGGCCGCAGTTGATCGGCATCCAGCCCAACGAGGGTGAGTTGATCGACAACGGCGACGTCCGTCAGGTCGCTCCACGCGTGCTGACGTTCCGGTTCGACGAAGATCAACAGATCGATACCAATACGCTCGATGCCATCGAAATTACTCGGAGCGGCCGTGACGGGGCGTTCGGCACCGCCGACGATGTGGCAATTCAGCCTGGGTTGGTGACGCTGGGCGATCCCAACGAGAACGAAGTTGTCGTGCGGTTCGCTGATGCGCTGCCCGATGACAATTATCGGATTAACATTTACGGTTATGACGATCCTAATGCGACGCCCCGGATCGTAGGGCTGCGCAATGTGCAAGGCGAGTTGATTCAGCCTTCGGTGCCTGGAACGCGTACCGAAACGATCGATTTCCAGCTCGATCTTGGGGCGCTGGTCGAGTCGATCGTGCCACAGCCGGTGATCCGCAATGCCGACGGTTCATTGACGCAGAACCGTGACGAAGTCGTGGTCTATTTCAACGAAGATCCGCTGTTCACTGAGAATGGGCCAGACGGTCAGCCGACGGACCGCTCGGCAGAAAACCCGCGTTTCTATCAGTTGCTGTTGACTCAGGAAACGGTCCGTACGACCGACGACGTTCTCTATCAGCCCAAACAGGTGATCTATGATGCGGACACTTTCACGGCGCGATTGATCTTCGATACTGATATCAATAGTTTGCCGGGAGTGCCGGTCGGTGGAGGTACGTTCCGATTGCGTATTGGGACTGCAGTCGACGCCAGGGCTGATTTGATTGTCCCACCCACGGACTTCGTCACGGCTCCATCGGCAACCGTGCCGCTCAACTCGACGGGCGCGTCGTTTGATTTTGTGTCGCGTAATGTTGGTGAGGATGCCTCGGGACAGCAGGTCCGATTCGTCAACACTGGCACGGCAGGATTGTCGGCTGCGGTGGATGCCGATGGCGTGATCGTTTTCAATTACGGCGGCAGTGCGCCCGTGGTGAGCGACCTCGTCAATCTCGTCGCAGCGGATGCGGCGATCAGTAGTCTCATTTCGATTTCCGTCAACGGCGGTGCAGCTGGCCTGCCGCTTCCCCAGAACCTCGTCGGCGCCAATCCGATCACGCTCTATGGATTGGGCGACACGCTAGGCACTGCGCTGAATATCGGCACGTTTGGGCAGTCTGACGCACTGACCAGCTTGGTGATTCGTGACTCAATTTCACCCAAGGACCTCTCGATTCAGCTGTCGGGTGGTGATGAGGATCCAGGTCATCGGCTGTTGATCGAGCATATCAACGAAGCCTTTGGTCCGGATACCCAAGCGGGCATCACCGAGATTCCTTACAACTTCAAAGGCGTGTATTTTCAGAACGGTTCGACATCATCGTTGAATCAGATCACGCCCACCCAGAAGCAGCGTATTCGTGAAGTGCTGGAGTTGTGGAGTCACAAGGTCGGCGTGCAATTCACGGAAACCGCGAATCAGGGGATCACGTTTGCCTTGGGTGAAACCGGAAGCGACCTGACGAGCGCCTTGTTGCCTGCCAGTCAGCGGTTCACATCGGTGCCGCAGTTGCAAGCGGTACTGCGGGTTGACCCAGCGATCAATGACAATGCGACCGCAGCGTCATCCAACGCTTCGATTGTGTTCAGCAATCAGGCTAATTTTGGCCTTAACTATGGCGAGGATTTCACTCGCAAGGCTGCTGCTGGAGTCGGCTTCTTGCTGGGTTTGCTGGCGGCGCCGGATCAGGCTCCTCAGGTTCTCATGTCGCTCAACGCGTTCAATGAGGAAGCGTTGCTGCGGCGACCAAGCGATGGCTTCCGCGGACCTCAGATCACAGCCCCCACCACCAACCCGAACTCACCGAATTATCAGGTGTTCGATGAGGACTACCCAGAGTTCCGCGGGTTTCTGAATGACCCCATCGATCCCATTGTATTGCCGAGCCAGGTTCCTACTACTGAAGGATCCCTGGTTTACCTGCCCGACAACATTGATGATTTCCAGTTGCCTAACTGGGAGCCAGTGTTCCCATCGAACATCGATGTCCTCCACGGTCAGTATATCGATCGTCCCGACAGCGTGGATGTTGACCTGTATCGGTTCGAGGTCAACCTGGACGATGCCGATCGTGTGGGTCAGCTCAGTGTGGAGACCTATGCTGAGCGGTTGGCCGACTCCAGTTCGCTTGACACTACCCTGACGTTATTCCAGGAAGTGCGTGCGGGCGCGACGACGGATCTCAAGGTTGGGCCGTCACTGCAGTTGAAGTTCGATGCGGTGCAGGTGGGAGCGACGGGGAATGGATCGCGAATTGAGTTCATTCAGAGTGATCGCGTTGCGGGCGACGATGCCGTTCGCGTGACACAGCTTCTGGATATCAATGGCAATCCGATCGAGAACGGGATCCTGGTAGATCTGCCTCGTCGAGGCCGGTTCATCAGTAGCGTTCCGGTCAGCGATCTGATCAATGCGATTCAGAGTGACGCGTTGGCGAGTAGCCTATTCAATGTCAATTTGGTGAAGGGTTCGCCCTCAACGGATATCAGTGGTCAAGACTTGCGGACCAGTCCCGTTGTATTGTCGGGTGGCGGACTGCAGCAGCTCAGCCGCAACGATGACTACTTCAGTGAAGATTCGTTCCTCAACGCTTCACTCGGTGCGGGTGTGTATTACATCGGTGTGGCCGCCAGTGGCAACGACACCTATGACCCGATGATTAAGGACAGTGGATTTGGTGGCTTGACGCAGGGTGACTACGAGCTGCGAATCAAGTTTGAGCCCCAAGTCGATGAAGTCGACGTGATTCGGGATCAAGATGGTTCACGGGCCGGCGTCCCTGGCACGCCACTTGATGGCGACGGCGACGGCACGCCGCGGGGTGTTAACAATTTTTGGTTCCAGACTCGTCCCGAGCAACGCACCCTGCACTTCACGCTTGCCGGGCAAGCGATCACGCCGCGGCAGACCATCACGATCACGGGCAGCAATGGCGATTCACGCACCTATGAGTTCATCCCGATTGGAGGCGGTTCGCCGCGTCCAGGGAACATTGCGGTTACCTATAGCAACACCGCTGGCAATGATTCGCCGGCGGGTAACCTAGCCGAGTTGCTGGCCACTGCGATCAACGGTCGTCAAGACGCCACCGGCGTGACGGCATCGGTCACCGGTGAGAGTCTCACGCTCGATGGCGAGCGGGCAATTAAGTATTCAAATGATTTCCGTGGAGTGGAAACATTTGGTCGGATGATTTTCGTCGACAAGCTGGCGGCGACCAATGCGGACGGCAGTCTGGATGCTCCCTTCAACAACATCAACAATCCCGCCGTGGTCAATGCGTTTGGCGCCACGCAGCGAGGAGACATTGTCCGCATCGTTGGAAACGGCGGTTCCGATCAAGACTTGACCACCGAGAGGGACAATTTTGCCTACGAATTCGGGGTGAACGAAATCGGCGGCGGTGTTCGTGAAGACGGCCGGGACATGGAGATCCCAGCGGGCGTGACAACGATGATCGATGCCGCAGCGATCTTCAAAATGCGCTCGGCGCGAGTCAGTGTCGGTAGCAGTAGTTCGCTAATTGATCGCAGTGGTGGTGCCCTGCAGGTTCTGGGGACTCCCCGCTTGGTTGACTTCAATGCGATCGACCCCAGCGATAAAATCCTCGGCGATACCAATGACGCTGGACTGGGGTACGACGACGGTAGCGTGATCTTCACGAGCACGCGGGATCGCCAAGCCGACCAGGCGGGAGCGGGAACGTCACCTGCGGCGAAAGCCGGTGACTGGGGCGGATTGGTGTTCCGCCGCGACGTCGATCAAGCTCAAGGTCGTCGCGACCTGGAAGATGAAGGGATCTTCCTGCAATCGGTCAATCATGCCGAAATTCGATACGGTGGGGCGAGTGATATCCGGGTCGACTCGGTGCAGCAGACGGTTAATCCAATTGAATTGATCAACTTGCGTCCGAACATTTCATTCAATGAAATCACACTCAGTCGAAGTGCAGCGATCAGTGCGGCCCCGGATAGTTTCCGCGAGACGACCTTCGGGACGCCGGCGTTCCAACAAGCTGGTGCATTCACTCCGGACTACAGCCGGGTCGGTCCCGATATTAAAAACAATGTGTTGACGGACAACAGTATCAACGGTCTGTTCATCCGCACCATTGTCACGCCCAACTCGCCTCCGACACAGTTGAGCGCGGCGGCGCGGTTTGATGATATCAGCATCGTTCACTACATCGCTGAGAATCTAGTGATTGCGGGGACCCCCGGTGGCTCGATCAACGATGGGATTCGGCCTTCATTGGCCCAGGCATCCACGCAGGTAATGACCGGAGGCAGCTTGCCTGCGGGTACCAATACAGTGGCGTACCTGATGACCTACGTTGACGCCAATGGATTCGAATCGGCAGCGACAAATGTCACCGGGGCTCTTCGGCAGACGGCCGCAAGTGGTCAAACGCTCGCCGGGGCGAGCATTCAATTGGCAGGACTGCCGCGGATTCCGGTTGGAACGGACTATGTTTCACGGCGACTCTATCGCGCAGAGTTTACCTCAGCGGCTGACGCCGGCGATGTGACCAAGAGCCTCAATGGTTATCGTCTGATTGCGGACCTCGATGGTTCCCGCTCAACGTATACCGATGATGGGTCCGCCTCCGAAGGGGTCTTGGATCTGAATCATGTCGGCGTTCGCGGTCGGCTCGATGCCTCGCTCGTCGTTGATCCCGGCATGGTGGTTAAGCTGACCGGAGCACGCATTGAATTGGGCCACGGTACGCAGTTGCTCGCCGAGGGCACATTGGCTCGTCCCGTGATCTTTACCAGCACCCAAGACGATCGTTATGGGGCCGGTGGGACATTTGATACCAACAACGATGCGGGCACAGTTGCAGGCTCGCGTGATGCCGAGCGTGGCGATTGGTCGGGCATCTATGCGGGACCCAACGCCCACGTCAGCATGGATCATGCGGTCGTTGCCTATGGTGGTGGGGTCAGTTTAGTCGAGGGCGGCGAAAGTCACGGTTTCGCACCGCTCGAACTGCAGCAAGCCGAGGGGCGGGTCGTGAACTCGCGCTTTGAGTTCAATGAAAGTGGGCAAGACGGATCGGGGAATCCGGGACGCGGTGGCCGACTCGCAGCGGATGCGTCGGTGATTTTTGTGCGGGGAAGTCAGCCCATTATTGTCGCCAATGAATTTGTCGATAACCGTGGCGCGACGATCGCAATTGATGTTGATTCAATGACCGCTGATTATCTGCGTGATACCGGTCGCCAAACCGGCGGTGTCGATACGTTCTCAGATCTGGATGACAACCAAGGCCCTCTGATTCGTAGGAACCGGTACGAGGTCGTGCCGGCGGATGATGATGCAGATAAACAGATCAGTGGTTTGGTGATTCGCGGTGGCGAGTTGCTCACCGAATCGGTGTGGGACGATACTGATATTGTTCATGTGCTCAATGAGAGCGTGACCGTCGGTAACCTGCAGAGCTCGGGCGGATTGCGGTTGCAGAGCCGCGCCAACGAGTCCCTCGTCGTGAAGCTGATGGGCGGAGGTACGCCAAACAGTCCTACGCTGGGAACCGGCTTGACGGCGACCGGCGAGACGAGCGACAGCGCCCAACGCATTGGTGGTACCCTGCAGATCGTCGGGCTGCCCGGGGCGCCCGTCGTATTGACGAGCTTTAAGGACGATACTGTCGGAGCAGGAATCAGCGTCGACGGAACGCAGTTCACCGATACCAACGGTGACTCCTATGGCTCGCGTCCGCAATCCAACGATTGGCGGAGCATCTTGCTCGATCAGTATAGCAATGATCGCAATGTCGATTTCGTGCTTGAACAAGAACTCGCGACAGACGTGGCCCCTGGTATCAACGGCACTGTGCAACAGGCTCAGGTCCTAGGTGATTTGGCGAAAGATTTGAATACCGGTGACGAGAATCGTCGCCTCGGCTTCGAGGTCAGTGGCTACCTCTCTGAGCCAACCGACGTGGACACCTATAGTTTTGTGGGCAGCGCGGGGTCGGCTGTCTGGGTGGACGTTGATAACACCACGTTCGGTTTGGATACGGTTGTCGAACTGCTCGATTCCACAGGTGTCGTGTTGGCTCGCAGCGACAACTCTCAGGCTGGGGATGCAGTCGCCACGGATCCGTCTGTTGAGGGGTTGATCGGTTCACTGCAATCACGCGCCGACTCATTCACTGACTTTGACGTCTTTGGTAACTACGTCGATCATGGCAGCGTTAATCCGCGCGACGCGGGTTTCCGTGTCGTCTTGCCAGGCGACGCCAGCGGTGTTGAGAGTCGCAGTGTGTACTACGTTCGTATTCGTAGTGCGTCGAGCAATTTGGACGATCCCAATGCGGGCGGCAGTCGCGGTAACTACAACGTCCAAATCCGACTGCAAGAAGAGCAGGAATATCCTGGCAGCGTGGTGCGATTCGCGGACATCCGATACGCCAACCAGGGAATTCACCTGCGTGGCCTTCCGGGCGAATCACCGCTGATGGGAGAAGCCGGTGAGAATGAGCAGGTTAACGAATTCGGTGGAACCGTTGCCAGTAACGACATTTTGCGATCGGTGCCACTGGGAGAGGACGATTTCGCCCCCCAGAACCGCCCTCAAAATGTTGGCAACCTGCTCGAAGGCAAGAATCCTGTCATCAGTGTGGCCGGTTCGCTGAGCAGTAGCAGCGACATCGACTTTTATCAAATCGATCTTGATGCCTCGGTCACTACCACAGGCCAGCTGAAGAATTATCTGTCGACGGTGTTCGATATCGATTATGCTTCCGGGCTGACGCGCCCGGACACGAACATCAGCGTCTATTATGATTCTGATGGAGAATTTGGCCCTGCCCAGCCCCAGCTCGTCTTGTTTGGTGCCGACAGCAATGTTGCCGAAGATCAAACGAGCCCCTTCGGCGATAGCGATGATTTAGCCGAACGCCTCGACCGGGGATCGATCTCCACCTCCGATCCTCTGATTGGTCCGGTCTCGCTACCAGAGGGCAGCTACTACGTCGCTGTTTCAGCCAGCAACCAGCTCCCCAGCGAGTTGTTTAATAACGACATTCGCCGCGAGCCTATCAACTCGGTGCAACGTCTCTTCGAAGATCGCATCGATACTTTCGTGCCCACAGGCTCGACCTCCAACGACAGTGTCTTCGGTGGCCCTCGGTTCGATCAATTGTTCGATGATGTGGAAATCGTCGGCAGTGGATTCACCAAGTCGACCGAGCGAGGTGGCGAATTTGGGCACGGTTTGTACGGGAACTTCGACAATAGCAATGTTGCTCAGATCGGACGTGACCAAATCTTGTACAGCGAGATCCAGGGCTCGAGTGTCTTCACGTCAGAGCCTTATACTGCGGTGCAGTCCATCCCGGAAGGTGCGCGGACTCCCGTTGGGGCCCTCGACCTCAGTTCACTCCAGTTCTCACTGGGCAACAATACGCAAATCGGAGGCGCGTTCGATTATACCGCTAACGTTATTCCTCACCTAACAATCGAAGGTGGGATGGGTGGCGATATTTCGGATTTCTACCAACTGGTCGTGCCCAACAACAACACCCGTGTCATTCTCGACGTGGATGAAGGTTACAACCCTTACCAGGGTGAAGATGTCGATGACCCTGCCGATCAAGACCCCGGCGAAGGTTACTCACGGGACTTCGATAGCGTCGATGTGGATTTGGTGATCATCAACGCGGTACCCGCCATCGTCACCCCGCCAGGTCGGATTTTGAATTCACTGCCTAGCGAAGGGCAGCAAGGCAGTCTCGGGGCTGGATACGTTTTCAATCCTGGCGACTTGATCGGTCGCAGTCGCGACCCGTTCTTTGACGGGATTCTCGATGCAGGGGTTTACTTCATCGGTGTCGTGAACACCGATACCACGGTCGCCATTAACAACGGTGTCGTTGAAGTCACCAGCGATGCCGCTGACGTGCCGATATCGGGACGTTATCTCTTGCACGTGTCCGTCGAGGGACAGACCGTTGACGCTGGCCTGAGCACCAACGAGAGCTTATTTCTCAACCGTAACGACGAGGCCACTGGGAACCTACGCAGCGATCCCTTCGATCTGACCGGCTACGTGGCTGAAGATTTGCCGCGGTTTTATTTCAATTATCTGTGGGATAGTCCCACCGACGATGTCAGCCTCACGATCACGAGCGATCAGAACCCGACAGGCGTCACGCTGAGCAATCTCACCAATAGCTCGTTGACCTTAAATAATCAGTTCGGAGCCGATTTCCTCGGCGATGGCGAGTGGCATCAGCAGATCGTTGATCTGGGTGGGTTTGCAGGCGATACCGGCATCCGCTTTGAGTTTGAATATGACGGCGACACGACCCCGTTGCCGAGTGTCGATGGATTGTTTTTAGATGACTTCATCGTCGGGTTTGCCGAGCGTGGTGAAACCGTGTTTAATGCGATTCCGGGCGAGACCAGTTTCCAGAGCAGTGGCTTCAATAGTGGACCGGCCGGCGAGTACCAACTCGAAGCTCGTCGGGCGACGACATTCGCCACGCCGACATTCAATGCCCAACAGTTGACTGCGTCGTTCGATACGAACGCGCGTCACGCCCAAGAGGTCACGTTAGTCGCGCCCGCCGGTTCGCAGATTGCCGATGGCGACACATTCGAACTGAGCGATGGGAAAACAACTCAGGTATTCGAGTTCGACACCGACGGAGTCGTGGGATTTGGCAACCAACGCTTGCCATTCCTCTCTACCGACACCTCGGTGGAAATCGCAATGAAGTTGCGAACGGCGATCAATGATTCCACTCAGCTCGACGTCGAAGCGGCGTCGGCGTCTGGGCTTGATACGGAGACAATGACCAGCAACCGGCTCAATCTGTTCGGGATTGTCGCGGGCACGTTCCAGCCGCTCTCATCATTCACGGATGCACCGGCTGCCTCGGATCCACTGGGATCTGAGATGACCGATGACAATGAACGCCGGATCTTCATGCCTGCAGTGCTCTTCGATGGCATTGGTGATAGCAATTTCAAACGCACCCAGGGTCAAGTGATCGTTGAGAACAACACGATCAGTGATGTGCATGCGATTGGCATTTGGTCGGAGCCGGGCGACCGCGGAACCGATCCCGAAGACATCCGGGCCAACCCAGATGACTCGTTCTTCTTCGGCGGCATTTTTGGTAGTCAGGATGATATTTATGGGCTCGATCGCACGGTCACCGACCCGCATCCATTCTTGCAGTTGCCACCGGTGGGCAATCCGTCGCTGGGCGTCGCTCGCAACCTGCCCACACTCAATAACTCGGTTGAGGGGGGCTTGAGCACGGGCGTCGTCGTACGTAATAACACGATCGACCAAGCTGGATTGTCAGGTATCAAGATTCAGGGCGAACCGCGTCCGTTCGTGATCGACGCCACGGTGTTGCAAAACATCGCTGGAGATGCTGACATCACTGACATCCTCAGCAGTCCCTCTCAGATTCCCGATGGTTTCGCGATGGCGATTGACGCCGGCGGTACACGGGTCGTCTTCGAGTTCGAAGACGTTGCTGGAGCACCGACCACAGCGGGTGGTAGCGGCGTGGCCGGTGGTAATGGTTGGGTCGATGGTCACGTGCCGATTTACTACCGCCACCCGGCGGCTACAGGCAGCTACAACAACGTGCCACCAAGTGGGGGCGCTCGCGCATACGGTTACAACTCGTTCGAGTTGATGTTGTCGATTCAACAATCGATTCAAGGCAGCATTCTTGTTACCAACGATATGGCCGAACTCGTCACGGCCACGCTGGCGGTATCACCGACCCAACGAAATGGATTCTTCGAGGAATTCGCTCGCAACGCCGAGTCCTTCCCTACCGCTGCGGTCTATTTGGAAGGGGTTAGCAATATCTACTTCACATCGGCCTACGCACGAGGTGGAGGTTCGAGGATTTTCGTGCAGGAAGCCAACATTGCCGAAGCGCCTCAGCCTTTTGCCCGCGTGATCAACAACACGGTATATGGAGCTGACGGGACGGAGTCGCTGTATCCCGATGATGCCGCAGCGGACGCCAACGATGTATTGTCCGACGCCACGGTGACTCATGTGGGAGCCAACCACACCGGTCCCTATATCCAAAACGCCGCCATCGGATACAACATCCCGCAAGGGTTGACCGATCAGACGATCACCTTCCGCACGGTCTACAATGACACCAACGTGACGGATTCGCGATCCGCCGTGGTCGGTGTGGGAACTGAGTTCCCAGACATCAATAGCTTCGCCACCGATGGTGCCCCGACGACCACGGTCAATGCCAATATCGGCATCACGAATTCGGCAATCGCGATTGACTACCTTGAAGCGGGCGTGGTCGAAGAGGGCGACTTCAATGGCTATATCTTCGAAGGCGACTTTAGCAATCTGGAACAAGTTACGGTCAGTAGTGCCTCGACCGTCGGCGTCGATGTTTCATATACCGATACGCAATTGCTCGTCAACCTGACCGGCGGCCAGTCGATTGCGGCCAGCGATCAACTGTTCCTGAGCCTGGTCTTTCCCGAGCGAACTCTGCCCGCGGCATTGGCCGGTGTGGCAGACGAAAACGACGTCGATTTCTACAAGGTTGAACTCGGTGTGGGCGATCGATTGATCGTGGACATTGATACGGATGCCGGCGGCCCCGATACGATCATTCAGATCTTTGATGAATTCGGTGAAAGCCAAATTCTCAATGTCGGAGCTCCCAACGAAACGAGAATTGCGGACAATGGGGCGGCACCGGGATACTTGGACCCACGATCAACCGTGTTTACCGATGCCGGCAGCAATCGGCCTGGGGCGGTCAACGATCCGCTCAATGGCCGTGACCCATTCGTGGACTATACGGCGTTGAAGACCGGCACCTATTTCATCGGTGTCAGTTCGGTCAATAACTCCGAGTATGATCCTAACAGTATCTCCGGTCGAACCGGTGGTACGACAACTGGCGAGTACGAAATTGGCATTCAGGTTTACGCCCCGCGTCAGTTCGTGATGAGTCTTGACAACGAGTCAGAGTCGCAGGCGATTCAGACCGGGACCAAAGCCGGCGCGCTGGTCGGGACGACCTTCACGATCACGCAAATTCCTGATTTTGCAGGCGACTGGCCAAACTTCCCCGTCAGCGGTGGCATTCCAAACACCACCGGTAACCAACTGACGTTTGAGTTCACGGATAGTGTTAGCAGCATCATCCTGGGCAATGGCAATTACAACATTCCATTGATTGTCGACCAGAATGATGGCGGGTACCGGGTTCCGGATATCATGAGTGCGATCGCCAATGCGATTAATGGACTCAAAGAACCCTTGACGGGTGCGGACGTTCCGGCACTGCCTAACTACGAAAATGGCAATGGCCCGGGCGGACGTTCTGGGCCGGTCACGCGGGTGACCGCCTCGGCACTCGGTGGCCAGGACGGCGACAACGCAGGGATCGTCAACCTATCCGATCCGAGTCGTCGCCCCGGCATCTCGCGAACGACTCCTCCACTGCACTACTTCCAGCAGAACGAATCGGACTTCCCGTTCGGTTTCGGCCACGATCGTCAGGAAGATTTGAATTTCACGATTCGCCCTGCCAATTCGCTGACCGATGGCTTTGCGACCACTGAGTTGTACGTATTGTTCAACAACGCGGCGGAAATCGAACTCAGCCCCGAGGCCATTGCTGCCGGATTGAAGCTGACGACGAATGATTACCGGAGCCCCAATAATAACCGTGTCGATTTCGCTGAGAACAGCGACCAGCTGATCATCGAGAGCGGCATTTGGGTGACCGGTGGCGCTTCGCCGACGATCATGAACAATGTGTTGTCGAACTTGCATCAAAGCATTGCCGTCGACGAGACGAATTTCTTCGGATTCGGCAAACGTGTGCAGGTTGCTGGTGACGACTATGTCAAGCCGCAGGAAGTGATCGTCAATGGAAACGTGTTCCAATACGACGAGTCGCGAAATAGCGAAATTCGTTTTGATATCACCTGGCCCATCGACACCACTTCGCCGTTCGATGTGATCGACACATCGCTCTCGACCGATGATGTCGTGGGGGCCACGAACGTGGCCGTGCAATCGGACGACTTCAACTTCTTTATTCCACCGGGTGAAGCTTTACTTGAAGATGCCGAAGGTAATAACTTCTTGCCCGCGGCGGGCTCGAAACTGATCGACAGCGCAACGAACAACGTTGGCGAACGCCGTGCGTTCTCGGCGGTGAAATCGGCCATCGGATTGCCGGCGAGCAACATCATCGCCCCTGATCGCGATGTCAACGGAATTCTGCGTGCAGACAACCCGAACTTTGCGACCCCTGGCGGCACCGGACAGTCGGTGTTCAAAGACCGCGGTAGCTCGGAACTCGCCGATTTCATTGGCCCGGTTGCCGTTGCCATCAATCCTCGCGACAACGACGCAGCAGGACTGGATAGCGATCGTACAACGAGCTTTATTCAGCGCGGAACCGGTACGTTGGGTGACTTCCGCATCCAGTTGGTCGATACCGGCGATGCATCCAATCCATTTACTGGGATTGGTATCGATGACAGTACGCTGATGGTCGCCGAGATTCCGGGTCTGCGGAAGTCAGGGGCAAACATCACGGTCTTCGAGAATGATCGTCTGCTCACCGAGGGTATTGACTACACGTTCAGTTACGACGCAACCAGCAATACGATTACGCTCATTCCGCTGGCGGGCGTATGGCGGGATGACCGTTCCTACCGAGTCGCGTTGAATAACCGTGACCGCAGTGTCGTGATTGCTCCGGATCCCAGCGAAGTTGCTGACGGCGATCAAATCCAAATCACCGATTCCGATGGCGGCACGGTCGTATTTGAGTTTGAGTCGGGATACCAACTGCTGCTCCCCGAAGCTCCCACGCTGATCGTGCCCAGCGTGGGCACCGATGCCGGTGGACTACGCGACGGAGATATTTTCCAGATTTCCGATGGTGTCAATGAGTCGACGGTGTTCGAGTTTGATACCGATGGTGTCTTGCTACCCGGTTCACGACGAATCTCCCTGCCTACTGAATCATTGGTGGGCGACGATGTGACATTGCGGGTGGGCACCGACAGTTTTGTATTCCAGTATGTCAGTGAAGGTGATGCTGCTACTGGCGGGGCAATTCCCGTCACGTACAACCCTGTCGACCCAGTGGAAGGCAGCATCTTCGAATTGTATCGCGTTATCCAAACCACATTGACCAACAACGGCATTAACAATGTCTTTGTCGATGTGCCTGATGACGATCTGAGCAACCTGATCATTACAAGTGAAACGGGTGGCCCTACAATCGCGATCACGGACAAACCGGATGCGTTCACTGCCGGGCCAGCGCCATCACCAGCGAGAGGAGTTTCGTTGCGTCTGGACAGTCTGCCCGCAATCCCCACGCCGACCGATGCTGCAGGAAGAGCTAATTATCTCAATCAAATCGCCGAGAGTATCCAGACGGCGATCACCCAGGAGCGTCGCAAGGTCGGTGAAGTTGGGGAGTTGCCCGAGAGTCGGGCCGCCGCTTTCGATATCGATGTGGAGGTTGACCGCAACCGTGTCGTACTCGGTGCGTCGTTGGGATATGTTGTCGATACATCCGGCGGCGGACTGGATCAGGACGCCCGAACACTCGCTTTCGAAGTTCCCTTGATTGGAACCGGAGCCAATGGCATCAAGGACGGTGATTCGTTCACGCTGGGCAATGGAAATATTCAGCGTTCGTTTGAATTTACTTTTGACGCTCAGCTCAGTAACAGCAGTGCGATCGCGATAACTCTTGATACCAGTTTGGGCGATCTCACCGGTGCGGACATCGCCGAGCTGATCAATGTAGCGGTCACTGATTCCGGCTTGGGGCTGACCCCGACAGTCGATGGGGCAACGGTCTACTTGGATCTACCGTCCGCTGGATTCGCTAATGTTTCCGCCGGTCAACTGCGTTTGGTCGGTCTGGCCCGTCCGCTGCTCGATGGCGATGCGATTCGCGTCAGCCGAGCACCCGAGCCGCCGTCGACTGCAATTGTCGTTAACAACACCTTCCCGGCTGGTTTCGAAGTCGGTGCGATCAACACGCCGCTTGACGGAACTCTCTTCACCTTGGAGTTACGCGAAGGCGATCAACTTCCCGAACTTTATACGTTTGAGTTCGACACCAGCGACGTTGATCCGCCCGAAGTGTCCCCTGGCAATATCGCGATCGACGTTACTGAGACGATTGTCAACGAGAACGGAACCACTAGCGAATTCTACGTCTCTCGCGACGAACTCGCCCGCCGAATTTCGGCCGCGATTCAGACACGAGGAATCGATGTGGATCCCGTCGCCCAAGACGAGTTCGTGTTCTTGACGATTCCCGCTGGCCAAACGGCGAGAATTATCTCCGATTTCAGTGGTGTCGCGTTGACGGATACCGCGACGTTCGAAGAACGGCAAACGCTCGAGTTTGATCTGGTCACCGATACCAACCCGAATGGCGATGGTGTGACGCCAGGAAACGTGCCCGTTCTGTACTCGCTGACCGATACCGCGACCCAGTTGGCCGACAAGGTTGCCGAGGCATTGAACGTCCTCGCAGGTGACACCGACGGTGATGGCGTCGCTGATAACACTCCCGCGATTCCTGGATTGCTGCCAGGCAGTGACACCGTGGCACCGGGTCAGGTCGCCGTGAACGTGGATGTCAATGATCCGCTCACGCTGAGCGTCTCGCCAAGCAGTTCGCTCGAGGTGCGTGGCGAGCCTGGCGTCAGCGGCAGCAGCACCGTTCAGGTCTTCGGTCCATTGCTGCTGACGATGCCAATCCTGGGTGGTAATAGCATTACCAACGGTAGTGTTTTCATCATTACTGATCCGGATGGCAACGATGTTATCTTCCAGTTTGATATCGGTGGTGTGCCACCAGCAGGGCAAGCGATTGCCGGTGCCATCATTGTCGCCTACAGCACAGCCGACAGTGCGGATGTGCTGGCGACGAACTTCACCGCGTCCATCAATGCCTCCACCGTCGGGTTGCAGGCGACCGTGGTCAACGGAACCCAGATTTCGCTCGGTCGCACCGATCGTGACCGCGTCAGCAATACGGGCTTGCCTGGCATCAGTGGCACACCCGCCATTGGGATCGTTCGCGGAATTGTCGGCGATGGTGAGATCCTTCGCATCCGTCAGGGCGACGTGTCGGTTTCTTATGAATTCGATTCGGTCGACAATGGCGGCGGGGTGCAACCCGGCAACGTACAGGTATCCTTCCAACCGACGAGCACGCCCGGCGATATCGCTGAAAGCTTGGCAGCAGCGATTCGCAACAACACAGGTGGTTTGCGATTCACGCCAGGCGAAGACGGCACGATCTATCCGATCGCTGAACGCGATGAGAACGGCATTCCTACCGGCGCGGTGATCCTAAACGATCTGCCGGGGACACAGGTCGATACGTCGGCAGCCCCGACGCTTAACGTCATCGGCGTTCCAGGCGGTGCGATTCCAATCACCATTTCGCCATTGTTCAATGCCGAAGCGGTCAAACAGGTATTGCTGCGTCAACTTAACAGTGTCAACAAGCCTGGTGAGTTGCCGACAACAACGTTGTCTGCCGAGGATCGTGGTGGAAATACACTATTCGTGGAAAATGCTTCCATCATTGCGGGCCCGGTCGACAACTACTATCTGCCGGCGATCAAGGACTTGGTGGGCAATCCGCTACAGCCGAATCGCGATGATCGGACAACGCAGTTCACGATCAACCTGTCCGACATCGCCTTGGACTATGGCGATGCTCCCGACCCAGTTGGTTCGATTGCAGGTCGGTACCCCACCCGTCTGAATGACAATGGTGCTCGCCATATTATTGGCAATGGTCCGATGCTCGGTACGAGCGTCGATGCGGAACTCGATGGACTCTCTGTGCGAACCGCCGACGGCGACGATCTGACCATCGAGGTCAGCGGCGGTGGAGGAGTGTTTGCAACCAGCCTCGATGCGGGTGTTGTCAGCATCAACATCAATCCAAATGATGTAGCCGATCTCACGCAGTTCGATGGTGAGACCTTCACGATCGACACCGGTGCAGCGATTGCCACCTTTGAGTTTGATACCGATGGGATCTTCGACGAAGACAATTTCGCCGTGGCCGTTTCGGGGGCAATGACGAAGCAAGCCATTGCCAATGCAATTGAAGAAGCGATTCAGCTGAGCCCGTTGAATCCTGCCAGTGTCGCGACCGTCGATGGCCCGACTGCCGGTTCAGTCGTCGTGGAAGTCAGCGGCGATGATGAGGATGGCGTGACGTTCACCAGTGAGGGTAACCCTCAGGGGATCTTCAATCCGAACCTGACCACCTCGATCAATGTGGTCGTGACGGGGGCTGGCGTGCTCGAGGGCTGGATCGATTTCAATGCGGACGGTGACTGGGATGATCCAGGCGAATTGGTGATTTCACCAGATCTCGCCACCGATAGCACTGTTGCCAACCCGGCCATCTTTGGTGATGGGACGACGAATCGCACGTTCAATATCTCGATTCCCGCCACCACGCCGAAGTTGCCAGCGGGACAATCTGCGGACACCTATGCTCGATTCCGGATCTCGCGAACCGGTACGGGTTCACCGGTTGGGTTAGCACTCAGCGGGGAGGTGGAAGATTACCTCGTGCGTCTGGTCGGTGGTCAGCCGCCAGTCATTGGCAACCCCAATCCGCAGTACAGCATCCCTGAAGGGGGCTTCCTGCAGGCTAGCGATGACCTTGGTAATGACGCCTTCGATAACAACAATGGTTTGCTCGTTGGCGTGACCACGGCAACGCCCGGCGGCGTTCAGATCTTTGCCGATGATGTTGGAACACGCGACCTGTTTGGGGAAACCGGACAGTTTGCCGGTACGCTCACGGTCATGGCCAACGGAACGTTCACCTTCGCCGCTGATGATGACTTTGCCGGACAAGTTGTCTTTGACGCTCGCGTGAGCGACGTGGTCCCAGGAGCTCCTGAGAATCAACTCGTCAGCACGCAGCGGGTATCTGCCACAATCACGGTGACGCCTGTCAACGATCCGCCAACGCTGAAGGTCGGCGTCAATGCGAGCGACGTGATCACCGAGATTACGATCAACGAAGACAATGTGCTCAGCCAAGCCGATCAAACGAGCCTTGGACCGGTTGTGTTTAGTGCTGCCGATCTGATCGACCCGTTCTACATCGCCGGCCCCGGCAGCGAGCCACAGGAGCAGGTGCTGTACTTCTTGCGAGCCGGAACCGACACGACGGCGTTCCGGACCGCTCAAGGTGGGTCGCTGTCGATCAGTGCAGACGGACGCACGATCCTCTACACACCACCGGCGGACTACAACGGCCAGACTCCCGATTCGTTTAATTACACGGTAGCTGATCGATTGCTGAGCACGCTGCCTGGTTCCATCGTCAGTCAATCGGCTGCAGTGAAAGGCCGAGTTGAAATCACCATCGATCCGATCAACGACAACCCGCGACTCAATAATGAGACGTATCAAACGTCCGAGCGAGTATCGGCTAGCGATCCGGCTCTGACCATTCCCATCACGGGATCGATTGTCGTCAACGGCCAGACGATCAATGGAATTCTCAACAATGACACGGCCGGTCCTCCCGACGAGGTCGCCCCGCCAGAGAATCAAACGATCAGCTTGGTGCCCGATCAATTCACGTCGATCGTCAATGGCGTGGTGGTGCCGTACCGCCGTACCGAAGGCGGTGGTGGCCAAATCGGTCAGGTTGGATCCAACCTGGTCTACACGCCACGAGTGAATTTCAGCGGTGTAGACCGATTCACTTATATTGTTCGTGACTCACTCGGTGCGGAATCCACGGCGACGGCGACGATCGTTGTCGGTAACGTCAACAACCCGCCTGAGTTCGTGGGTGTGCGTGGGGAAGCGGGCCAGACCACGCTCGAGTTCCAAGAACGCAAACAGCCTGATGAAACGGTCTCCTTTGACCTCACGTCGTGGTTCACCGATGCCGACGGGGATGTGCTCACCTTCCCCAGCCCTGACGTGGGCAACACGAGCCTGATCCAAGCGACCGTCAACGGCAATATGTTGACGCTGAACTTCACGCCGTTCGGATTTGGTTCTACCACGCTGACGGTGAAAGCCCTCGATCCTTCCGGATTGACGGTCAGCCAAGTGATCGATGTCAACGTGATTGGCACACCCGATGCACCGATTGTGGCGGGCAGTCTGCAGCCAACTGTGATCGACGAAGACGGTGTGGCGTTGGCGAACCTGCGACGTCAGCAGGTTGATTCAGATGGTCTGTTCTTCGATCCCGACAACGACACGTTGACCTATCGTGTGCGTCGACTCGGTTCGATCAACAACCCCACGGCAGCGGACATTGCCGCCGACCCGTTGATTGATTCCATTCGGTTTATCGGCGATACGTTGCAGATCAGCCCGAAAGCGGATCAGTCGGGACAAGTGCAAATTGAAATCGAAGCCTTCGATGGTACCTTCGTCAATTCATACTCGTTCGACTTTATTGTGAACGAGGTTCCCGATGCACCACGTGGCAACGTCACTGGTCCCGATGCCTATTCGGTCCCCGTTGGCGGCAGCCTGCGGATTACCGATCCATCGCTCGGCTTACTCCGCAATGATTTTGATCCTGATCCGGGTTCGACCATTCGAATTGCTCCAGGCTCACTGACGCAACCTGTCGGTGGCACGGGCACGGTCGATTTGCTCGGCCGCGAAGACGGTGCGTTTTCGTTTACTACGACCACGGACCTGAATAACCAACCGGTGCCCGGTCAGACCGATCAGTTTACCTACCGACTGATTGACGATACCGGACGGCTTAGCAATCCGATTCAGGTGACGATTACGTTTAATCAGTCGATTTATCAAAATCCAGTCGATCAGTATGACGTTACCGGCGACGGATTTGTCAGTGCGATTGATGCTCTGCGAATTCTCAACCTGATCAACGCTCGCGAGGACAGCTCGTCACCGTTCAGTGTGTCGGAACTGACCACGCAGCCGCCGGACTACTACGATGTCAACGGCGACGGATTCATCACGACCGTCGACGTGTTGCAGGTGATCAACGAACTGAATGAGCGTGACACCAATGGCGTTGACGGATCGGGTGAACCGATTTCGCCATCGGAGGCATTCTCAGAAATGGCCAACGTGAACCTGGCGAGTGCCGGCACGGACGGTTCGGCGGGAATGCAGGGTTCCTTTGCATCGACTCAGGCATTTGCGAGCGTGTCGACCGCTAACTTGGGTTCGGCCAATTTCGTGCCCGTTCCCACCGATCGCGTTGCCCGCTCCGCAGTTTCAACGATCGAGAATTCATCGAACTCGCTCGATGCGATTCTGACCGGCGGGATCGAGCTTCAAGCTGGCGGTGCCACCAGTGCACAGCGGGCAGTGGACGTATTGGCAACCGGATTCGGGGCGTCACAATCGGACGACCCGGCAGCGGCTAGCCAAGCGTTTGATTCGGCCCTGATGGATCTTTTTTCGGACGAATCTGAGAGTGACTAGACTGGATACGCCCACCACGCTGGGCGGGCAGCGGGTAACTTAGATTACCCGCGTCCCGCCGCTTTTTTACCTACCCACCGATTTTATTCTTTCAAGGCTTCGGTCAACCATGACCCACCGACGAAACCCACTTTCACGAGCTGCCCGCAGTATTTCTCGTAAAGATGCTCGGCGAGATGCCCGCCGCGCCGGCTCTTCCAGCCGCGCGACGACAGACATGTCGCGACGGTTGCAGCACCAAACCCTGGAACGCCGCGAGTTGCTCGCTGCTGAGATTATCAGCGGGCCGCGGTTGGTTAGCGTTGAAGCCGGGGCGGTATCGCAGATCCGGCTCGACGGAACGAGCGTGGAAAATCGGCTCGATTCGGCGCCGCGTGAGTTGACTTTCCGCTTCGACGGAACGTCCCAGCTCGACGGGAGCACGCTGCGTGGGATTCGCGTGATCGGTTCGGGTGGTGACGGAACGTTTGGCGACGGCAACGAAGTGCTGATTCAGCCTGGGTTCTTGGGATTTGCTGATGACGAGGTCGGTGACCGGGTGGTCGTGTCGCGGTTTGTCGAAGCTTTGCCCGATGATCGCTACCGAATCCAAATCGCTGGCTATGACGACGTCAATAACAATGATGTTTTCGCCAATGGAGATTCCATTGACACCAACATCACGGCGTTGCGGGACACCGATGGGAACCCGATTTTGCCGGCCGACCAAGTCAATTCGGCAACACCATCGCTGGATATTGATTTCGAAGTCGAAGTGGGCGCGCGTGTTGTGGCCGTTGTTCCACAACCGATCTCTGGAACAGCGGGCAATCGAGTTCAGGCACGCGATGAGATTCGCGTCTATTTCAACAACGATCCTCTGTCGAATCCAAACGCCGGTGTCATCACCAATAACCCAAACCCGCCTGCTGGCCAGACGCTCTCGGGGCTGCCGGTCGTGCAACCGGAGTTCTATCAGCTGTTCATGACCAAGGACACGGTCGACAACACCGATGATCTGCGGTTAAGACCCGACACGGTGATCTATGATCCGTCGCAGTCGATGGCGATTCTGAAGTTCTCCGCTGACTTGTCGGTGCTCACAGGGCGAACCGATGGCGTGGGCACCTTCCGCCTGCGCATCGGCAGTGGTGACTCATTGCCCAACGCCCCGACGGTATTCAATCTCGCTGCCGAAGGTGCGACTGTTCTGGATGCAAATGGCAATCCCATCAGCGTGCCTGCCAACGACACCTTCGACAACTCGGGTGTCTTTGTCGGCGATGCCAATCCAGGGCAAGCTCCCGAGAAGTCGATCAGCTTTTCACCAGCGGGCGGTTTGCAGAGTGTGCTGCTGCGCGGTGGCTCGATTCAAAACACGGGCGCCTACGTGCCGCCATGGCCGGGGGCTTATGATGCGCCGGGGTCGCGTGATCAGCGGCGTGACGCGAGCATTGTGGGACGCATTGATACCAATACTGGGATTAATATTTTTCCCTACAATTTTGCCACGCTCTACGGTGAAGACCCCAACGGGAACCCGCTGGACAACGCGATCACGACAGCCCAAAAACAGCGCACTCGCGAAATTCTCGACCTCTATGAGCAGCACCTTGGGGTGCGGTTTGTCGAGACGAAGAATTCGGGACTGCAAATCGTCACCGGTGACTTGCGAGCGATCCAGGAAACCGCTGACACAGGCGCCGGCAAGGGCACGCCCTACAGTCTCTATCGGGTGAACGAGCGAGATCCATCGCGCGGGATCTTAGTGCTCGAGGCCGACGAAGGCTGGTACGACGGTTATGGCTTGTCACCGGACTCGCGACCGAGTTGGTTTGTCGAGGGATTACGGGGAATTGGTAATCTACTCGGTGTCGGCGATTTATTTGAATTGCCTGACGGTGTTGCCGCAGGCGGTAGCAGCCCTGATGAACCCAATAGCGAAACCCAGAGCAATGACGGTGACGGCGGACCCAGCGGTATCGCTGGATTCCCAACACTGCCGAGCGAACCGGATTTCCTCAGCCAGAGCGATATCACGCTTGGCCAGTCCCTGCATCGTCCTGAGAGTAGCGACGTTGACTTTTATTCATTCACTATCGATCCGCCCATTGATGACAACATCGCCGACGACGCTGTGCTCGGACGACTGTCGCTCGAAACATTTGCCCAGCGTCTCGATGACGTCAGTTTGCTCGATACACTGGTGCAACTCTACCGTGTCACACCGGGACCGGGCGGTACTTCAAATTACGAATTAATCGCTAGAAACGATGACTCCTATGGCGACGATTCGTCGTTGCAGGTTGATTTGTCGGCGGGCGATTATGTCGTGGGTGTATCGAGTACGGGCAACGATGCCTACGACGGTGCCGAAGCAGGAACCGGAAACGATGGCCGTAGCGAAGGCAACTATGAACTTCGCATCACGTTTGATTCATCCATCGGTGTGGCTAGCGGCGATGCCTTGGTGGACGCCAATGGCACTCGTTTGGACGGTGATGCCGATGGAGAAGCAGGCGGCGATTTCAATTTCTGGTTCCGTACCGCCCCGGCCTCCGCGGTCAGCAGTGAGGTGCGGACCATTTTTGTCACTAAAGACAGTGACGGTAGCGACAGTAACAATGGTTCGCTCACGTCTCCTTATGGCACGGTTTCGAAGGCTCTGTCGGTGGCCAAGCCGGGCGATATCGTCCGGTTGCTGCCGTCGGCTGGTATCGATGGCAAGGTTTCGGCCGTTGACGATCCTAGCACGACCCTGGACGAAGCGTTCGAAGCGCAGAAGGACAACCGAGCTTTCGAATTTGGTCGTGGCGGTGCTAGCAATAGCGTGCTCTCCGACGGTGCGACATTTGATGTCCCCCGTGGTGTGACAGTGATGATTGATGCCGGTGCCCTGCTCAAGTTGAAGGACGCCAAGATTGGTGTCGGCAGCGAGTCGATTGACCCTAACCGCGAACTCGCGGCGATTCAGGTGCTCGGCACGCCGATGTCCTCGGTGGTATTCACGAGTTACAACGACCAAAACGTCGGTATCGATACCAATCCCATTAACACAGTTCCCGGGAGCGGCGATTGGGCAGGTATCGATTTACACAATGACGTCGATTACGCCGAAGGCCGTAAGGTTTGGGAACGACGAGGCATCTTCCTCGACTACGTTTCCCATGCCGATTTGAAGTATGGTGGCGGCCGGGCCGGTTTGCTCGCCGACGCCGTGGCGCCCATTCAGATGAATGAAAGCCGCCCGACACTGATTTACAACAAGATTTCATTCAGTGCCGGTGCCGCTATGAGCGCCGACCCAAACAGTTTCCGTGAAGACAACTTCAACACCTCGCTGTACCAGAACGCGGGGCTGTTCACGAGCGACTACGATCGTGTGGGACCGGAAATCTCCGGCAACTTGTTATCCGATAACACGACCAATGGGTTGTTTGTTAGCGTCACGACACCGGCCGGCGGTGCCTTAGAAACGCTCACGCAGAGCGCACGGTTTGATGATACCGATATTGTTCACGTTATTAATCAAGCGTTGACAATCTCCGGTGCCCCCGGTGGTCCTACCCTGCTTGAGACCCGTCCGAGTATGGGCAGCGTGACGCTGACGCCCTCCACCACCGGTAACCTCGCTGCTGGGCAGCATGAGTATGTACTGACGTTCGTTACCCGCGAGGGACACGAATCCTTGGTCAGTCTGCCGACCAATTCGGTGACTGTGACCGATGTTGATGGTGTCGGTTCGGTCACGCTGCGGAATCTGCCTACCGCGCCGGACCAATACATCGGTCGGAAACTATATCGCGGCACCCTCGTCGCCGGCGTGATCACGTATCAATTGGTCGATCAGCTCGATCGCCGCACCGGTACGTTCGTTGACTCCGGCCAGGCGCAAAAAGGGACCCCTCCGATCCAGCCCGTTCCAGATGCAACCGCTATCAACGTCGCGGCGTTCGATAATACGGGGAACTTTAGCGAGAACCAATCGCTTGACTATCGGATCACGTTTGCCGACGCATACGGCGGGGAAACCCGAGCCAGTAACGCGACGACGACAGTCGTTACCGGCCAAGATGCGGGTGTCGGTTTGAGTAACATCCCCTTGGCACCTGCGGGGTTCATTGGCACAAACGTCTACCGTCGCGATCCCAGCACGGGAGACTATTTCCTAGTTGCCGAACTGCGATTGGGTGAGACGTTCCTATTCGATGATGCTCGTGACCAGAGCATTGATGGATCACTTTTGGGACGAAAACTCGGTGCCAATGCTGACAATGGGTCGAAACTGCTCGCTCGTTTTGACGCGCGGTTGACGATTGATCCAGGCACCATCGTCAAACTAGGAACGGCGAGAATTGAAGCTACTTTTGGTGCTGATTTCTACGCCGAGGGAACCGAGGGCAAGCCCATCGTGTTCACCTCTCAGTCCGATGATGAGTATGGGGTGGGTGGCACCTTTGATACTAATAATGACGGAGTCAGCCAGGGCACGGCCGGCGATTGGGGCGGAATTGTATTGCGGCAAGGCGTGACGGCGAGCTTGGACCATGTCGACGTTCGTTACGGCGGTGGTGAAGCTCCGGTCCAGGGCGGTCTGACCAAGTTTAACGCCCTGGAGATCTTACAATCGGACGTGCGGGTCGTTAATTCCAGCTTCGTCGCTAACGCCGACGGGAAAGATGTTGACGGCATCGGTGCCGATTCAGGCCCGTTTGCCACTCGCGTGGGACGTGGTTTTAATGATGCATCGACGATCTTCGTACGTGGTGCCCAACCGATCCTGATCGGCAACACCATCGTCGATGGTCAGGGTGCGGCAATCAGTATTAATCCCGATGCGCTCACGTTCCAAGCTGTCACGGACCCGGGACGATCGACCGGCATGATCGATCGTTTCGTCGATCGCCCCGACAATCAAGGCCCACTATTGCTCGACAACGAGCTCTCCGGGAACTTGCTCAACGGTATGCGCGTCCGCAGTGAAATCGTCACCACCGACAGCGTGTGGGATGACACCGACATTGTCCACGTGGTAGAAGGCTCGATCTATTCGATGACGCAGCACTACTACGGCGCCATCCGCCTGCGCAGTGATGCAGACCAATCCCTGGTCGTGAAGTTTGGCCCCGGCGGTACCCTGGTCGGTGGCGGACGGCCACTCGATATTGACGACCGCATCGGTGGTACTCTGCAGGTTCTCGGGTCGCCAGGGTTCCCGGTCGTTCTAACGAGTATTAATGACAGCACGATTGGTGCGGGGTTCACGCCCGACGGGCGATCACAGCGTGATACGAACAACACCGGATTGCCAGTTGACGCCAATGGCAATGAGATCGTTACCGCAGCAGCGGGCGATTGGCAGGGCTTGCAGCTGCAGGCGTATATCAACGATCGCAACGTCGCCTACGTTTACGAAAACGAACGCGGTGATGCCGGCGCGATCACGACTAACCGTGACCCGGTCGATGCGCAGATCCTTGGCGCCCTCGCTACTGGCGAAACCACCGGCGATGACAACGAGCGGCTTGGGTTCACCATTCGCGGTACACTCGCGACCGAAGATGATATCGATACCTACCGGTTCAAAGCTGCGGGCGGCACCGCAGTCTACTTCGATATCGACGAATCTTCCCCGGGACTCGATACCGTCGTTGAGCTCGTCAACGATAGCGGCGTCGTGATCGCCAGCAGTGACAATTCGTTTGCCGAAGCAAATGGTACCGAGACGATTTACGTCAATACCGGGCTTCAGAACGGTGTGCAGCAAGGTGACGTTCGCTCGCTGCCAACGGGGCTGACCAGTGGCAATGTGGAATCATCCAACATGCTCGATGCTGGGTTCCGAGTGGTGCTGCCAGGTAACTTTGATGCCAAAAATGATTACTACGTTCGCGTTCACAGCGCGAACGCAGAAACCTCCGGGCAGTACGAACTCGGTATCCGTCTGCGCGGTACCGATGAGGTCGCCGGCTCGACCGTACGTGGAGCCGACATCCGTTTCGCGACCAATGCGATCGCCGTCACCGGCACGCCCATGCATAGTCCACTCGTCGGTGACGTCGGTGAGTCGGTGGTGTACATCGATCCAACGCCCGGTGACCAAAACAGCGGCGATGAATCGACGCGTGAAACAGTCAACACCCGTCTGAGTGCGGATCCCGCTGACGCACAAGACTTGGGTAACCTACTGACGACGGACCGTGGTGCGCTCACCGTTACGGGCGAACTCGGCAACCTGACCAACGCCCAGCTCGACACGCGACTCGAAGATGTCGATGTTTACCGAGTCGAACTGCGTGCTCAGCAGCTCAAACCGGATACCTTTGATAGTGAAAATCGGTTCGTCACGACAACGTTCGACATCGATTACGCCGATCAACTTGGGCGGGCGAATACGGTACTGTCCGTATATGATTCAGCGGGGCGGTTGATTTTGGTCGGACGTGATAGCAACGTTACCGATGACCAGGGCCGTCCGCTTGAGGGCGTCGATATGAGCAACCTGACTGCAGGGTCAGCGGGTACTCTCGATGCTTACATCGGTCCCGTCGAACTTCCTGAAGGCGTCTACTATGTTGCCGTCAGCAGTGAGGCCGCCGTGCCAGCGGTGCTCAACCAGTTCTTTGAAGCGAACCCGGTGAATCCCAATGTGCGATTGATGCCGGTCAACTCGGTTCGTCGGATCAGCCGCGATAACCTTGATGAGAGCACCTTTTTCAGTTCGCGGCAGGACGACTACACCGCCGAACGACCGCTCATCGAGCCCGTCTTCAGTGCTGATTCCCCGGTGCCCTATACTCTTAATGACATTCGGCTGTTCGTTAATTTAAATGGCGGAAGTGGCTCCAATAATAGTACTTTGGTAAGTGTCAACCCGTTCACCGGTACGGTGTACGGCGGGATCGGCGGCGACGGTCCACGGTCGGGAGACATCGCGATTCGACGCGACGGCGAGCTGTTCAATTACAGCCTACCACCCAACAATCCCAACAACGGCAATACCGGGAATTTCCTCAACGTCAGTCCCACCGACGCCAGCACGAGCCAAGCGGGCGATGACGACATCAGTTTCCGCCAGACCAACCAGGCCGGCACCGGTGTGGAAGTTGACAACAATGCGCAGTTCCTCGTCAACGCGATGACGTTCAGCCGCAACTCCAGCGGCGCCCAGAACGGATCGGTGAACAACACAGCGATCAATAACAATTCAGAGCGATTCTGGGTCGTCGGTAGCCGAGATTCCGGTGGACGCAATGGCGTGCCGATCGAACTGCGCACGAACATCATTTATCAAGCCGCCGCTGGAAATGGTGAGATCACCTCGCTGGGAAGCTTGGATGGCAACGCTGATCGTGACTTCGGAAATGGCCCCTATCGAACGACGTTGGGTCCGGCCGCCGAAGAAGTGGAATTTGGGATTGTCGATACCGGTTTTATTGATGCGGCTACCGGCGGCGATGGCGGGGCGATCACCGGTTTGGCGGCATTGAATAACAACCTCAATGACGATCTTGTCGCTGTTACGAATCTCGGAGGGATTCACGTCTTTGATCCCCGCAACACTCAACCGGCCCCGCTAGGGTTTTTTGAGGACGGATATAACCGGGTCATCCCAACGGTGAAATATGGTCATTTGACCGTCGCTCCTGACCATCTCGCTGATTTCAGCGCTCAGCTTGGAACCGATCCCGACACGGGTGAGCGGTTCCCACTCTTCACGGGTTTGACGCTCGGACCGCAGGTTGTTGAAGGCGGTAAGTATGCAGATATCTTGTTCGCGACCACCGTCGATGGATGGATGTATGCATTCACCCTCGACACAGACAATGCGGGGCTGCCGACGACCACGCCCGCGAACATCTTTTACAACGGTCACTCGGCCGTTCAGATCCGACTATACGGAGACAGTGCAGGCGTTGGAGGTGGAATCAATCTCCAGACCAACGGACTGGCGTTCAGCAATCTGGAGGTCAACCCATGGCACTCGACGGTCGATCGACGTGGTGATGACGGTCACGGCGACGTCGTTCCTTATGATCAGAGTCGGCTGAATACGAATGGCGGAACAAGCTTGTACTTTGGTTTCGAAGTCGATAACAACGAAAACAATAATACCATTGGACGCCCCGAAGATAGCAACCTGGGGCAGATGGCCCCCGGTGGCAGCCACGGTTCGGCGATCTCCGAGTCGTTCGACCTGAGCGAATACAGCGCCGCCGATAAACCAACGCTGTACTTCACGTACAACATCGACGTTGAAGACGATGACGATTACCGTCTCAACCGGGCGCAGCACGATTCCTTCCGTGTCTTCGCCGCCGGAGATGATGGCGAATGGAAGTTGTTGGCGACCAACAACGCATTCCGCGAATTGCCCAATAGTGATGAGTACGACGAGTACGCGAAAACTGGCATCGCAGTACAGACAGTGTTCGACGACAACGCCGCTGACCAATGGCGTCAAGTTCGCGTGGATTTATCGCCTCTGGCGGGCAGCATTAACGCCCGTATCCGGTTCGATTTCAGTACAGCCGGGGCGATGCGCACCCAGCTCGGATCAGTGGAATTGGTCGGTGTGAAGGGCGAGAAACTCGTCGACAACGACATCACCCTCATCCGCAATGACAATGGCCTTGTCTCATCGTTACAGACCATTGTCGGACGCGACGTGGTGCTGCCCGCTGGAGCAAAGCTTGTAAACGGCGATTCATTTACGGTTACCTATCGCGACGCGGTCACGACTCAGCAAACCGTTACGTTTGTCGACGCGCTGAATCCTGGTGTGGCGGGCGTGCAAGTCGTGATCGACCCAGCCGCAACGGCCAGCCAAGTGGCGAACGCTGTCGCTGCCGCCGTTCCTGGTGCAATGCGACCCCGAGTCGATGACAATGGCCGCCTCAGCTTGCTCGCTGCGACCGACATTCAAATCGATGGCAAATTGCTCGGTGGCGAAGCCAATCCGGTTGAGTTCCAAGGCGATTTCCGCCAGTTGCTCGTTCCCACCGGGGATGAGGCCGCCATCGGCGAGAAGGTGACGGTCACCTACCCATCGTCTGCACCGGTGACGCTGCGATACGTTCGGGCAGTCGATCCAACTGATGTCAGCGGTGACATTCAAATCGTTGCTCTCTCGGGCGAAACTCGCACTCAGATTGCCACCCGCATTGCTGCGGAACTACCAGCGGGAACAACGTTCATCGACACCGATGGAAATTTGATTTTCGTGCAGCTCGGCGTTACGTTTGATATCGAAGCCGCTGACTCCTTGGTTGTGATCACGGCGATCGATCCCGCGACCGTGCGGACGCGGGTGGATGTCCCAGCTGGCAACCAGCTTGTCGACGATGAGCTACTGGTTTTCCGATACGGGCCTGGTGGTGCGAGTACCCTCGCGGTCGCATTTGACGACGGTGACGGGCTGCCGGCTAACCTGCTCAATGGTTACACAACCAGCGCCGTGTTGACGTACAACAACAATACCACTCGAGCGACTCTCGCGACTGACTTGGTAGCGGCGATCACTGCCAACGCGCCGGGTCTGGATCCTCTTCGAGATGATCTCGCTTCACCTAACACGGTTCGCGTCCTGTTGGGAGACCGAAACGGTGACGGCCTGCCCGATGTGACGAAAGCGGAGTCGAGTAACATCGTCACAACTCTGGAACCGGTGACGCTAATCGATCTGCCGTCCGGTGCGGATCTACGTACCGGCGATCAGATTCAACTTCGTGGCGGCGGCCGGACAGTCAATCTGGTGTTCGCTCGCGAAGGCACCGACGTGGCGCCCAATAACAACATTCGCGTCTACTTCACCGAAGACTTGACGGCAGCAGAAGTGTCGGCACGAGTCGTTGAGAAATTACAGACGCTCGCGCCAGAACTCGGCGCGATTGAATCTCTCACGAGCGATGGATTTGGCCTGGGGCGATTCAACTCCTCTGCCTCGATCCCCACGATCCAGCCTGCCATCACTCAACAGGATCAGTTGTCGTTCGACACGTACGGCGTGCCCGTAACGTTGCCTGGAGGAACGAACCTTACCGACGGTGAGTCGATCACGATCTTCCGGAAGGATTCACCGACGAGCACGATTGGATCCACGTATACGTTCCGCAGCGCTCCAACGGGTGCCGCCAATGAAGTTGTTTATGCGGCGACCGATACGCCTCAGCAGGTCGCACAGAAGTTCTTGGCTGTCCTCGATCCGGCTCTCGTGGGGCAAATGCTCGGGACGTCTGGACGTGAGGTCTTGATTATCGAGGCTGGCTCGGTGTCGGTGCAGCGGAGTGGTTCCAGCATCATTTCTTGGGAAGCCAAGCGACAATCGGGTTTCAGTTATGTGCCTCGCGCCGTGCCCGTGATCACCAATGCGGCAATGGATTCCGTCGAGGTCGCCGAACAGCTCCAACGGGGCCTCGTGTCGTCGGTTGGCATTATCTCGGCACAGAATTCTGGATACCAAAGTAGTGCCAGCGCAGAACATTACGCCATCACGGGTGGGGACCGCATCCGGCTGTACCTACCTGATACTGGTATCACGCCAGGGTTAACCGGCTTCTCGCCCGTGCTTGAAGCGGGACCCTACGGTCTCAATACCACCCTGCCCGGTGACGAGTTCGGGCTGGGCGCGCCGAACACCATCACGACTGCTCAAGGGGCTGATGGCGCTGACAACGTCGGAGCTGGGGTGTACATCGATGACATCATCATCGGCTTGGCCGAGCGTGGCGAAACGGTGCTGTACGAGAACTTCAGTGGACAACCAGGCAATTCTGATTTTGTGCTCGACCCCTCCTATCTGCCGGATACTCGCCCTGATGCGGTCCAGCCCGAGCACGCTGACGAAATTTTGGTCGGCGGCTATTCATTGGGGATTCGCACCTCCGACGAGTATGGTGTGCCCGAAGACTACAACCCAATCAACTTGGAACTCAACGAACAGTTCTCCGCAGGGCGAACTTTCGACAGCAACGATCGACTCGTCGATGGCGCTGTCACGATTGTCGCGCCGGCGGGCCGCCATCTGCTCGACGGCGACACGTTTGTTCTCGATGACGGTTCCCACCGCTTGACGTTCGAATTCGATAGCCGTTACGCCCCTGGGGTAACGCCAGATTCAGGCAACGTTCCAGTGCCGTTCGATCCGGCTGACACCGAGGCTCAAGTCGCAGCGTCGATTCGTGATGCGATTAACTCTAGCCAAGCCCAGGATACGCTTGCAATTTTGGCTGCCACCGGTGACAGCAGCGATAGCGGTACTTCATCTTCATCGCGGATTGAGCTGTTCGGCAACGCCTACGTGCTCGACGACAACCTCGTGCGACGGCCTCTGGCGACTGACATTACGGTCAATCCGGGATCGCAGCGAACGCTGAAACTCGACATGAGTGCGGAAGAAACCTTCAAGGGTAGGTACACCAGTCGCAAGGTGGCGGTCATCGATCATGATAGTGCGAACACCAACACTGCGACGCAATACGTCGTTTACAGCGATGAGCTCGCCCAAGCTGCGGTTCCGGGCTATGTCAGTGGCGATACGTTGTTCGCTATCGGCAAGATTGGCGATGCGGTGAATCTCGGTATCAGTCCCGGCAGCGACGCTGATGACGGGGCGGTCCTGTACAGCGACCCGACCGAAGATATTGATGCGATACGTGTGTATCTGGAGGCCGGCCAAGGTATCGATATTGATGTCGATACGACGGGACTGTTCAAAGTCGGTGCTGGGCTGGTTCGTCCGTTTGTCGCCGTGGTGGAACAGGGAACGAAGTTCACGTCAACCGAATTGAACTTTGCTTTTGCCCAGAGTGCCAATGGGGATCCGGCGTACTCCGGATTCAACTCGCCGACGGTTGCTGTCGGCGAGACCCAGGCGGGCGCAACGCTGCAGTTCACCCCGACGCGTTCGGGTTACTATGACGTCATCATCAGCAGCGCAGCGGTTTATACAGGGGGTGGCTTGCCATCCGGTCCCACGGATATGCAGTTGGGAGACTACTCTCTGGCGATTCGTCCTATCGGGGATCCGGGCGTGCCCGCACGCGATGTGTTGATGGTCGACTATCAGTTTGGTATCTCGGACCAGAACCGTGTCGACGATCAGGGACAACTGATCATCGCGGATAACTTCATTCGTGATTCAGCCAATGTGGGCATTTCGACGATAGTGGACCCGAGTTCGGGTAAAGTCGGGAACTCATCGAGTTTGCCAGGGGATGCACGCCTGTTGCGAAACGCTAACCAGTTTGGCCTGATTCCAGGGGCGGTGATTGTCAATAACGTCGTCGAACGATCTGGAAGTATTGGCATCCAAATCGGCGGTGGTGATTTTGGCAATGGGGAACTCGGCACGCCGAGTCTCTTCAGCCGTGTTGTCAATAACACCATCGTCAACAGTGGTGGTGGCGCAGGGATCTCCGTTACCGGTCGGGCAGCTCCGACATTACTCAATAATGTCATCGTCGGTGCAAGCACAGGCATCGACGTTAACACGCAGACCGCATCGGGTACCCGAACAGGTAGCAACCTGTTTGCCAATAACAGCACTAACAGCACCCTGCCTATCGCGAACAGCTCGATTAACCTGGGGACGAACGTTGATCTCGCCCAGATCTTCCAGGATGCCTCACGGTCGATCTACATTCCCGCCGCCGGCAGCTCTTTGATCGATAACTCCATCGATGCATTGGACGACCGAAGTGATTTCGCGGGTACGGTCAAAGGCCCCATCGGCCTGCCACCCTCACCGATCTTGGCGCCATCGGTCGATATCTACGGGCAGCGACGCGTCGACGGTGTTGCTGGTTCGCCCGGCGGAGGTACCGGTTCGAACGTGTTCATCGATCGCGGTGCCGTCGATCGCGCCGATACCCGGCGCCCGAATGCGGTCTTGAACAATCCATTCGATGCACCCAATTTGGATGCCGCTGGTTCGCCTACGGACCCGAATACCGTGGGTGACACCGATCCCGAGCAGTCATTTGTTCGGCTGGTCAATTCAGATCAGTTTGTCAAGTTCTTTGAGATCCAGCTGATCGATGAAGCGGGTACTGGTCTGGACGCCTCCACGATCACGGCAGATACCGTGTTGCTGACGGAGAATGGTCGTCAACTTCTGCCCGGTCGAGATTTCACGTTTGGTTACAGCGAAAACAGTCGCACAATTCGCCTCACGCCACTGGCTGGGGTATGGAACCAGGATTCAGTCTACGAGGTCACGCTCAACAATCAGTCGCGGCGTGTTGTCGAATTGCCATCGGGTGGATCGATCGCCGATGGCGACCAAGTCGTCGTCACGGACAGTGCGGGACGCGAGAGCGTGTTCGAGTTCGACAGCGGTTACACGCTCACCGTGCCGCAAAACGAGACGTTAGTAGTAACCGACACTCGAGTAGGCTTCCGTGATACCGACACCTTCACGATCACGTCGGCCGATGGCTCACAGAGCGTGACGTTTGAAATCAATACCACCGGCGGTGTCGCCAGTGCCAACGTCGCGATTCCGATGGCCAACACGGGGACCGTTACCGAAATTCGCGACGCGATTTTACGCGTCCTCGATCCCACTCAATTCGTCGGCAGTCCCAGTAATGCGGTTGACTACGCCACGCTACTCAATTTGGCGCCGGTCGCGGTCGGAAACGATGCGATTCAGTTAGGAACCCTGCCGGGACACGTCGTCAACATGGCAAATATCTCATCGGGACTCATTCAAACCGGTGACATTGATTCGATCGTCGATGGGCAGCAGTTCACTTATACCCGCGGCGCGCAGAGTATTACGTTCGAGTTTGATTCGGATGGTTCCTTCGATCCAGCCGACCAAACCCAGACACTTCGTCGGGTCGAGTTCAGCCGCACCGATACGTCGAATCAAATCGCCAGTTCGATTTCAGAGGCGCTGCGTAATTCCAATATTGACCTGAGTGAGGCGATCGCGATTGGTGATGGCCTAGTATCGGTGGGCGGTCTCGATGGCGACACCGTCGACTTGGTGGGCTCAAATCTGTCCTTGACAGGCAACCCAGGCGTCACAGGTAGCCTCAGTATAACGGTGCCTGCCACTGAAACCGGCACGAGTATCGATGGATCAACGGTCACGCTGAACGTCAACGGTACGTCGGAAACCTTCCTGTTCACCACCGACCCCCAGCTCACATCATCCAACGTCACGGTGGTAGTTGCCGCTGACGCGGATGCTGCCGCGATTGCTGCGGCTCTGCAGGCAGCGATCGAGCTGAATCTGGGAAGCACGTTGCAAAACGTCACACGCGATGGAGCCGTCATCACGCTCGGTGAAACTGCGTCGGAATTTACAACCATCGATGTGGTTGACGGATCTGCTGTGGTGGGAGCGGACGCGTTGGCTATTGGCGGTGTCAGCGGTGGCGCGTACGCCGTGGACTACACGCCCAGTGATGCGTTCCCAGCTGTCTCCGTAGCCACGAAATTGCAGCAAGCCATTGATGATTCAGGCATCAGCGTCGACGTCTTCTCGCCGGGTGGTGGTGTCTTGTTGTTTGCAGGAACACAAAACGTGGTCTCCCGCAGTGGAGTCGATGATGCCGGTACGGTTGCTCCCACAATCGCAGCGGTTTCCGATTTGGCGGGCAACCCCGTCAGTCCGACGCGGCCGAATAACGAAACCCGTTTCACCATCATCATGCCAGATGTGCGATTCGATTTCGGTGACGCGCCGCAGTCGTACGGCACGTTGCTGCAATCTCCAACTCCGGGTCTGCAGCCCACCGCACCAGGCTACGTGCCCGGCAACGGTGCTCGCCACGCGATCACCGGCGGCACCGGCGGCAGCCGATTGGGTCTCTACGTCGATACGGAGTCCGATGGACAGCCCGTTGATACTGGTGTGGGGATTTCCGACGATCAACTGCAGTCGGTGGGTGCCGCTGCGACGGCGGCTGATTTAATCACGCCAAGCTTTGCTCGAATTTCGATTACTCGAGTGCCACGATCGGGCGATCTATTCACGCTGTCGGTGGGTGGGACGAACTACGAGTTCCAGTTCATCTCGGACGGGACGACGGCGGTCCCCCCTCGTATCACGATTCCAATCGCCGCCGGTGATCGGGCCAGCGATGTGGCTGCGACGTTGTTAGCGGCAATCAATGCGAACGTGACGACGCCCGGCGTGACGGCCATCACCAATGCCGCCCACCCTGAACAGATTGAAATTACATCGGCTGCAGTGGGAACCACTCCGGCGCCCACGTTGGATGTGGGGTCGCAATCGAGTCTCTTCTCGTCAACCTTCACGGTGGACGATTCCGATCCTCATTCACTCTCGGTTGCGTTCACCGGCATCCCGTTGGCCGGACAATTGATCGACCTACGCACCGACGATCAAACGCTCACGTACGAGTTCGTTGACCCGAGTTCAAATCCGCGACCAGGCAGTATTCCGGTACTGATTACGAGTTCGTTCACGACTGAACAGGTCGCCGAAGCCTTATTGGCCGCGATCAATCCAAACCTGAGTAGTCTCGGTGGCAGCATTCTGGCGAGTATTGACGATGCCGACGCTGCGACGGTACGTCTGACCGCCATCGATGACGAAGACGGTGTCTCAGTGGTCACGTTCAATCAAGGTGGTGCGATTCCACCGGCATACTTCTTTGGACGCTATGCCGACAATGGTGCCGTCTTCGATGAAACGCAAGCCGATCAGGTATTCGGATTCCTTAATCCTGCCGATCCGGCCGGGACGAACGTGGAAATCTATGTGACCGGCGGCGGCTTGGTCGATGTGTGGATCGATTTCAATGGCAACGGTGTCTTCGATGAAGACGGTTCTGAGCAGGTGCTCAAGAATACGCCTGTCGTTGATGGCATCAACACACTCAATCTCATCACTCCCAGCACGGTAACGGATAAGGACACCTGGTTACGGATTCGCTTGAGTGATTCCGGCAACACACGCCCCACCGGTGTGGCGATTGGTGGAGAAGTCGAGGATTACCGAGTGAGCGTGCGGAGCGTTCCATTGCCTGTGCCTTCGGGTGACGGTGATCCGTTCATTGCCATGGAAGATACACCGCTGCGTATCGACTCCACGCTGACAGCATCCAATCCACCGCTGTTTATCAACCAAAAGACCCTGTTCACCAACGACAATTTTGCATCGCAAATCTTGCCGGTTCGGTACTTCGTTGATTTGCCGAGGATCTTTGTTGAGTCGGGCGATACGAGCTACCCCGGCGACGACGTGCTGGTCTATCGGACGCCCGCAGGCGGTACGCTCGAGGTCAACCGCACCATGCAGGGAACGATCCCGGGCGATGATCTAACTGGATCGTTCCTGTACACACCTCCGAAAGATTTCAACGGTGTTGACACCTTCCGGTACCGTTTGTCAACCCAGCAGAATGCTGATAGCGACAATCTGGATGGGATCACGTTTGAAACTGTGACGATCAATGTCCTCCCCGACAATGACGATCCTGGTGCCAGCGATGAAACGTTCGTCACCTTTGAGCCTACCCGTGACGGTGGGGACGCCACGCTGGTCATCACTGCGGACGATTTGATCGCCGCCGCGATTCCGGATTATGACCCCAACCAAACGACCGCGCCGTTGGATGAGTCCAACCAAGCGATTCTGGTACGTTCGATCGCGACTGTGAATGGTAGCATCGTTCCGGGAGGTGCTTTGGACACAATCACGACCCGCCAGGGCGGAACACTGGTTGCCGAGTTCAACGATCCGGCCAATCCACAGTGGATCACTCAACTGCGTTACACTCCTGCAGCTGATTTCAATAGTGACGTCGGTGCCGTCGGTGATCTGTTACTCGATGAGTTCACTTTTACTCTCTTCGATGATGGCATTTCACAATTGCCGGACGACCTTGAAGCCAACCTTGCGGATCTCGAGGCGGAGGGTCTACTTGGAGGCGATGATCTCAGTCTCCCACCGTACTACATCAGTGGCGGCGAACGCGATCAGTTCCTCCGCAAACCGGTAGCAGCCAGCGAAGCGACGGCAACGGCGACGATCCGTGTCGTGCCGCGGAATGACGCGCCAGTTCCAGTGACGGATTATGTGGGCCTGACCGATGCAACGGGAGCTCCAAACGATCGCTACCTGAACTTCTTCCCCAACGCGGCCACACGGCCGACGCCGACCGAAGATACGGTGCTCGTATTCCCGGCTGCATACCTGCTCGACAACGATGCCGCAGGGCCTGCTGGCGCGGTCGATGAAACCGACCCGCTGATTGGGAATGATGGTGAGATCCGAGTGGTCGCAGTTGGTTTGGACGATGCGAATGCCGACACGCTCAGCCGCGGATCGATCACGCTCGATCCGGCCACCGGCATGATCACCTTCACACCTGCCGCCGATGTTTACGGCGAGATCACGTTCACCTATACCGTGATGGACAGTGGGATCGATGAAGGCCTCGATGTCGATGATGTCTTTGATGCGGCCGATCGCGGCACGCAGGTTGTCAATGGTCAAACCACGACGATGACCTCGACGATCTTCGTCGCACCGGTCAACGATGCACCAGTGGCGTATGATCGCCTTGCCAGATTGACCGAATCGACGACCAGCACCCCTACCTGGATTGAAATCGATTCCGATGACTTGATCACCGCCAACATTCCGGCGTCGTTGCGTGTGGATACCCAGATTGTGGCCTCGGCCTCAGGGGTTACTCTGCCTGACGCGGATGAGCTATTCAACGGTGAGACGCTCATCTTCAACGCCGCGAATGGACGACGTGCGGCGATCGCGCTAAACACAACTGGTGTCATTCCGCCCGGCGTCGATCGAGTTGTCCGTTACTCCCCGAGCGACATCGCCGAGGACCTGGCAACACGGCTCGCACAAGCCTTGCGTGCGGTCGGTTTCGGCGGCACCGCGATGGGCAATCAGGTTGCCTTTAATGATGCCGATGTCATCACGGAGGTCACTCGCACCAATTCCTTAGTAGTGGACTCGACGCGACAAGCGATCACGATTCCATCGGGAGCCGATCTCGGTGATGGCGAGCAAGTCGAAGTGGTCGATCTCAATGGGACCACGCACGCCTTCGAATTTACCACCACGGGCACCGTTGCCAGTGACATGATCCCCGTGGCGATCAACGTGGGTGATACCTCTGAACAGATCGCCCAGGCGCTCGCAACGGCGATGACCGCCGAAGGCCTCAATGCGACCGCAGCGGCAACGACTCAGACGCAGTTCCGTGTCCGTGTAAACGACGCTGCCTCGATCGATCCCCAGGCGGCAACATCCGCGATCCGTGTGATCGGCAGCGACGTTCTCATGCCGGCAGGTTCGATGCTGCAAAACGGCGAACTGCTGGAAATCCAAAACGCCGCTGGCGACACGACCATCGTCGAATTCGGAACTGGCACCGCTGCGAGCGACCCGGCGTATATCTTCGTTGCATTCCAAACCACCGATACCGCACCGGATTTGTCCTCGCGACTTGCCGACGCGCTCAATGACACCGCGAATCCAAATCCTGCCGCGGTCACCGCTGGCGTGGTCACAATGGTGACGTGGGAAGTCACACTCACCGATGTGACGACAATTTCACTGGACCAAGCCGCTAGCGGCATTCAGATCAATGGCACCGACATCTTGGTGCCGGCCGGTTCGGAATTGATCGATGGCCAGCAGATCCAAATCGCGGGTGGATCGGCAGATGTGTTGATTGTCGAGTTCAACACAAGCGGCACGCCTTCTGTCGGTGCGGATGTTGCGGTGGCGTTCACAACCGCCAGCACTGCCTCCGAAGTCGCGATCGCATTGCAAGAACAGCTCCGGTCGATCGGCTTAGGGGCAATCGCCGATGTGGGTGCCTTTGGGGTTCCCGAGGGTTTCACTCGTGTGTCCCTGCAGGTGATCGATCAAGCCAGCGTCAATGAGATTCCCGACGCACCGGGAGACTTTGATGCTCGGCTGGCTGCTCCGTTCAATGAGAGCGAACAAACTCCGGGGCTGCGAATTATCGAAGTGGGCACCGCCGCCGGTACGCTCAACCTGCTCACCGACACCGATCTCGTGTCGGCCGACCCAGCGTTGATTGGCACCCTCACACCACTGGGACCAAACGAAGCTGGGCTGGAAAGTGATTCGGGCGGGATCTTCCGCTTCGAAATCGCTTCGGAGGTTGTCAATGGTCAGACACTGCGATACTTCAGCAACATCACCTACACGCCACCGTTGAACTACAACGAAGAGTTGCCGTTCGCGCCAAGTGAGTTGTTGAGCTATAAGATCATCGATGACGGTAAGACGACGATCCCAAGTCCTGCGAGCGTCGAGAATCTACCAGCAGAGGTCTCTGAATCAGGTACTCTGACGATCACCGTGGCCGCGGCCAACGATGCGCCTACCTTCAACGGTCAACTCTCGGTCGAAGTACTGGAGCGAGATGATCGCTCGTCCACGACGATTCCGGACTTCGTATCGCAGATTTTTGCTGGGCCTGATGACGCATTTGACGAAGTTCAGAATCAGCAAGTTGATTTCCTTGAACCTGAACTGGTTTCGGGCGACCCGTCCATCATGGACTCGATGCCGGTCATCAACTATACGCCTGGGGATACCGAAGGCTCACTGACCGTCTTCCCGGCACCGGATCAAATCGGCCAGCTGGTGTACAAGATTGTTGCGTTCGAAGTGAACGATCCGACATCGCTTTCAGACCCGCAATTCGTCACCATCAGTGTGCGTCCGGTCAATGACCGACCTCGCATCGATCCGGCCATCGCGGGATCCTCCGATTCCGCCGACCCGGACGAGGCCTATAGCGTCACGACGGGGACGGATACCGACGGCGATGGATTCAACGATCAAGCGACGATCCGCTACACGCTGCGAGAAGACAACACGCGTCCCGATCCGAGCCAGCCTGGCGAGGTCCTCACGGGCGGCTACTTCATCCCCGTCGACAAGAACATCGCACTGCCGAGTGACATCGCCGGTACCGTTGTGGTGGGCGATTACACCCGCCTCGGACTGCTTGACGTGTATGATGTCGGGCCAGCCAATGAATCGATGGATGGAACTGCGGATGCACCTACCGGTGGCGCCCAGATCCTTGAGCTCTTTGATTTCCCCGACAAGACAAAGCTGGGCGGGACTCTGACACGCAGATTCTCGAACACCGAGGTTGATGCCAACGGCAATCCGCTGCTGATCGGCCTGTTGTATACGCCACCGAAAGACTTCAATAATTTCAACGGTGCCGTTGACTCCTTCGAATACACCGTTCGGGACGACAATCCCGGCGATGGTGAAACGTATTCGCTCGACACGCAATCCTTGGTACAGGACCGTCGCACGTCGACGTCGGTGGTCGAACTCAATCTCAATCCGGTCAACGATCGGCCTGAGTTCTCGACACTTGATTTGCAGTATGAGGTCTCCGAAGATGGATCTGAACAGGTCATCAACGGATTTGCATTTGGAATTTCAGCAGGGCCGGCACAGTCAGCGTTTGATGAAATCAATTCCGGCCAAGGCCAACAATTGACCTTTGATGTGTCGAGCTTGTCGTTTGATGATGCTGACGCGGCACAATACTTTGACGTCATGCCGACAGTGGATCTGCAGGGGCAGCTTCGCTATAAACCGGCTAAAGATGTGTATGGCACGTTCCAATTCTCAGTCGTCCTCACTGACAATGGCAGTTCCGACAGCAGTCGTGGTGACTTGAATACCTCGATTCCTGCCACCCTGACGATTGACGTTAGACCGGTCAACGATCGTCCGGTCATTGCACCGGAGTTCAACACGCCCGCTACCAACCCGTTGAGCTTCAATCTTTCCGAAGGCGGCTCGCAAAATGTTCTCGTCAACGGAGACGGTACGTCGCCGGGTCTGCTCGATGTGTTCTTGGTCGGTCCCGACAACGAAGCGGCGAACATCGTTCCTGGTGGAAACCAAACGTTATCTCTGACGCAGCCCATCCCCGTCACGACGGCACAGGGTGGAACGCTGCAACTGATCACGCCGACCACTGGAAGTCCTTATTTCCGGTATACGCCACGTGACAATTACGTTGGTCCAGACAGCTTCAACTACACCGTCACCGACAACGGTGTAACCGTACCCGTCGGAACGGGAGGCACCGCTGCGGCCGATCCTCAAGTCGCGACCGGGACAGTTACCTTCAATGTGTTACCCGTTAACGATGCCCCTCAGTTCAGTGGTGCGGGCGATGTGACGAGTGACGAGGACACCAATACCGGCGACGGACGCGGTGTGGTCACGATTGAGAACTGGGCGACCAATGTCCAAGCCGGACCTCCCGGTGCGGATGATGAAATCGGCCCTCCCGGTCAAGCGTTAAATTTCGAAATTGTTTCGATCGATGGTGGATTGGACTTGTTCACCGTCGCCCCCAGTGCGGTGGTGAACGCCGGTGGAACGGCATCGTTGCACTACACGCTGGCTCCAAATGCCAACGGGACGGCGACGTTCACTGTACAACTCTTTGATGATGGTCCTGATAACCTAGGCAATGGAGACATCAATGAGTCGGACATCCGCACGTTCACGATCAATGTCAATCCTGTCAACGATGCACCTGCATTCGTGCCCGGTGGCACGGTTACCGTGTTCGAAGACCGCGGTCCGTATTCGTCAACCTGGGCCACCAGTATTTCGCCGGGACCCGCCGACGAGATCAACCAAGGGGTGTCGTTCACTGTCACACCGGTTGCTCCGAGTGACGCGGCACTGTTCACAACGGACGGCCAGCCAGAAATCTCCAGCACTGGAGTGCTCACGTTCACACCGGCTGCCAACGCCAACGGTACGGCTCGGGTGCAAGTGATCGCCATCGATTCCGAGGGAGCCCAGAGTGCCGCGGTGACCCTCAGCATCGTCGTGACGCCCGTTAATGATTTCCCGGTTCCCGTCGGCGACCAACTCGAGCCAACGAACGAGGACACGATCTTAACGATTCCGGCCGCTCGCCTGCTCGCCAATGATATCGATGCGGATCTCAACGACGCCGATCCCGATGAGTTGAAGTTGTCCATGCCTTTGGTCCAACGCAGCTTGCGAGGGGCCGTGGTACGCTTCGATCCCATTACGGGGATTGTCACCTACGATCCAACGGAGTCTCGCGAGTTGCAGGCATTACGACCTGACTCACCCGTACTTGCTGATTCGTTCAGCTATGCGGTGACTGATAAGGCGGGACGTGCCGTCACACCAAATCGTGCTAGCAACAGTGTGCTCGTCACTGTGAACGTGTCCGGCGTCAATGACGCACCGACAGTGAATCCTAACAAGCCGACGCTGAGCCCGACGGGACCAACCACCATTGATGTCCTCTCCAATGACGAAGATATCGACGGCACCATCGTCCCGAGCACGTTGAAGATAACCAGCCAACCTGCGTTCGGCAGTGTGACGGTCGATCCCAATACCGGAGCGATTGTCTACACGCCATTCACCGGATTTCCTGGTCAGGATGAGTTCCGATACACCGTCGAAGATGATCTCGGTGCGATCAGCCAGGAGGGACGGGTGGAGATCAGTCCCAACGTTGCTCCGATCGTTCGCGATGATACCGGCCTAGCTTACACCGGTGAATCGATCGTCATCCGTGTCCTCGATAATGATCTGGATACCGATCCAGCAGATGATTTCGATCTGACGAGCGTGCAGATTGAGTCCGAGCCCGCCGCCGGAACTGTCACGACGCTTCCCGATGGCACGGTCCGATACACGCCCACGGTCGGATTTACCGGACGGGATTCGTTCGAGTATTCTGTCGCCGATACCCGTGGTCGACGCAGTGGCGTCGCGACGGTCAGTATCCAGGTCGTCGCTAGTCGTCTGCAAAATCCAGATGTGCGGTATGACGTCAATGACGACGGATCTGTTTCGGCGCTCGATGCATTGTTGATCATCAACTTCCTGAATCGAAACTCCGACGCGGTTGCATCGGGAGCGACCATTCCTACCGCAGAGGATTTGATTGTTCAGACCGACGATCCAGTACCTCCAGGCACCTATCTGTCGTCCGATGGGAACGAGTACGGGGCTGGCTATTTTGATGTCTCCGGCAACCGGGTGATCTCAGAACTCGATGTGCTGCAGGTCATCAATGAGCTGAACCGTCGTGACACGACCGGCGGAACCAGTGAACCATTGGCGGTATCGAGTTCGACGACACCAGTGCCCACCGCGTCGGTACCCGTCGGTTTGGCGACATCGCAATCGACTGATGCTGTGCCAATAGCGGTTGATACGCCGTCCTCCGCGAACTCCACACCCGATGGTGCCGTCGCGGCTCCCATCGAGGTCTTCGATAGTGAGGACAAGTGGGTCGATGCGAGTGCATCAATCAGTATCGATGCGGACGTCCTCGACCGACTCGTCGCTGCTCAGCAAGTCGATGACGAACCCGATGAGCAGACCGACCTGTCATCGGCGATCGATGCGGCGATGTCACGCCTGCTCTGAGTAGTTGCAGCTCATTGAGCCGCGAGATCCAATCTCTCGGAACTTGGAGTCATGGACGACTCCAGGACGAGAAATTTGCTCTGCGACCCCATCCGTGGGCTCTCTCCACTGTTTTGTGTCGCTCAAGCAGGTTATCTTACCGGCTCGTGGATAGCTGACCGCACCACGAGCCTAGCCGCCCGTACGCGGGCCGCAAATAATCACTCGCACGGTGTAAAAACTGTGCGCCCAGGTGGTGGAATTGGCAGACACAGGGGATTTAAAATCCCCCGGACGGTTACGTCCTTGCGGGTTCGAGTCCCGCCCTGGGTATTTGGTTGGCTCGTCTTGTCGTGCCGCGGGAGGACTCATCGCGTCTTCTTGAAATTTTTCGATGTCGTCGACGCAGAATCGTGTTGCACGGATCGCTATTTGGCCCCATCGTGAATGCCGCCTGTCTATTGTCGGGACGGTAAATCGCTCAGAGGAGAGCTCGTTCTCCTGCGTTGACCGGTGTGTTCAATCGCCGCAAAGATTGCGAGTGTTGGCGAGAGACGGTGAGAAAGTGGCGGCATTGTGCCGACGGGTCTTAGAAACGTACACCCACAGCGTAGGCGCGATATCGAAACCTCGCGATTTTTGCAATTTCGGGTTGGTAAATGGAGCGGATCCCCCATTCTGAAACGCCACGAAAAAAGCCGTGTTTCGCATGGAAAACACGGCTTCATCAGAGTGCCCCCGCTAGGGCTCGAACCTAGGACCCACGGATTAAGAGTCCGTTGCTCTACCAACTGAGCTACAAGGGCTTTTGCGGTGTTTTTCGCGTTTTTGAAAACGTGTCCGACACCCGCTTCGACACCCGGTCGACTGACCAAACGTGTCACGGGCGGAATTTAGCATGATGACATGAGCAACGCAAACCCAGTTAAAAAGCCTTACCCGGATTTTCCGCTCTTTCCTCACCGGAACGGCCAGTGGTGCAAGAAAATCAGAGGTAAGCACCGCCATTTCGGCTCAGTAAAGGACGGATGGGAGTCCGCTCTCGAGCTGTATCAGCTCCAACGCGATGACCTGTACGCCGGCCGCGATCCCCAAGTGTATGACGAGGGGCTGACGCTTGCGGACCTGTGGACCGATTTCCTGGTCGATTTTCAGAAACGCGTTGACCGGGGGCGTGTCGGGCAAGGATCGTGGAACGATCACCAACGCACGGGCAAGCTCGTCGTCGCCTGCCTCGGCCGGCACACGCTCGTGTCCACGATCCGCAAAAGCGATCTCAAGCGACTCCGCGAAGGCTGGGAGGACGCATATGCTCCGGCCACGATCGCCGGGCACGTCGCGCGCGTGAAAGCCGTGTTCGCGTGGGCGTACGAAGACGAAGAGCTGATCGAGACGCCCATCAAGTTCGGCCGAGTGTTCGCACGTCCGGCCGAGTCCGAATTCCGCCAACATCGCGAGCGGTCGAAAACCAAGCTCCTCACCGCCGCCCAAATCCGCAGTCTCCTCGCCGTCGCCACGCCGCAAATGCGGTGCTGCATCCTGCTCGGCATCAACATGGCACTCAACAACAAAGACTGCGGGTTCCTCGAATTCCGGCACGTCGATTTAGACACCGGGTGGGTCACCTACCCGCGCAACAAAACCCACTGTCGTCGCAAAGCCCTGCTCTGGCCCGAGACCCTCGCCGCGATCAATGCCTACCTCCCCAAGCGTCGCCGCCCCAAGTCCGCCGAGCTCGCCGACCGGATCCTGCTTACCCGCTGCGGCGGCCCGCTCGCCTTTGCTCACAAGCGAGACTCCCCGATCGCCAAGCAATTCAGCAAACTACGCATCGCGGCCAAGATCCCCGACGCCGCCAGCTTCGGCGCCCTCCGCCACACCTTCCGCAGCGTCGCCGAGGACAACCCGGCCAAAGATCTCACCGCGATCCGCTGCGTCATGGGACACGCCGACCAATCGATCGACGACGCCTACATCGAGTATATTGGCGACGCCGGCCTCGTCGCGACGTCGGACCACGTCCGCGACTGGTACCTCCGCGGCTAGCCCGCCGACCGCTCGTCTCCGCGGTACAACGCCAGGTCATCGGCCAGCACCCGCAGCTGCAGTCGCCCGAGGTCCGCGTCGACCCAATCGGCCAGCACCCTCGCCAGTACTCGGCGTTCCATCCGCGTCGGCCCAAACGCCCGGCTGACCAGCTCATCGGGTCGCGTCGCCCCAGGCCGATACAAGCCCACACGGAGCAACCCCGGCCGCTCATGCTCGCGGCTCGAGCCCAAGTAAAACTTCCGCCAACAACGCCGCTCCACGTCCCAGCACTGCAGCAGCCAGCGAGAGCGAGCAAGCATTGGCCGGCGGAGATATTCGGCGATCGTCAACGGTTCGGCGACTAGGTCCCTGATCGAACGCACGACTAACCGCCGTTCGCGAAAGTCACGAATTGCCCCGATCAGGGTGCAATCCGGATAGGTCAATTCGATCGTTTGGCCGGGCTGGATCATCAGGCGGGTGGGGAGCAGGCGGGGCGTCAGGCTTTGCTAGCAAATCGGGTTGTGACGATTGGCTAGCGTGGTCCACCGGCTGGACACGTTTGGTCAGTGCGCCCGTTTCATTCGACGGCTATCAGCTCGGCCAGCTGGGCCGCGATATTTGCCATCGTGCCTTCGGCGGTGCTCAGGCCACTTCGCGAGCCGAGCAGGGGGCTGATTTCACGCAGTGCTTCATACGTCGTACCGTGCACAATGGGAACGAGCTGGTCACGCGCCAGAAGTGCGGATAGCTCTTTATCGGCGATGCCCTCCCGTTGAATACGGGCCAGCAGAGCGGGAGTTACCAGCACGATGCCGACTCGCGATTTTGCCAATCCCTTGTCGATCTCGCGCAGCAGCGGAGTGCCGAGGCGGACGTCTTTTTCACTAAACCAGACGGAGACATTGCTCGACTCAAGCAGGTCATGCAACTCCTTGGCGGCCCCTCCTCGGTCGTCCCACGCGTGACAAAGAAAGACGTCGCGCAGGTCAGGAAGTGCCAGACGCGGTTCAATACTGGTACGGACCGGCGTTAGCGAACGCACCTCGGCCGGAGTGTATGCCACGGACGAACCCGCGGGCGACCATTTCGGCCGGGTACTAGATCCACCACCGCTAGTCCGGGCGGATCCGGTACTCCTGATGCCCCCACCGCTCGCCGACGAAGAGTAGGACGGGTATGAGTGCGAGCCGTAGCTGCGACTTCCGCCGCTGCAGGCGGGACATGCCGCCGCCCCGCTCGCTGTGCGATGGCCATTTACCGGTGCTGTGCATCTAGCCATTTCGGGATCTTCCTAATTTTAGTTGAGTGTCTATCTACAGTAAAACAATGAAGGAGATCCGGTGCGGATCACGCTAAAACAAAAGTCTTTTTGTCGACCTAGTTCACACGGAACGGGGCGTCTACGTCTCGTTGATCTCAGCCATCAATTGCGTCCCACAAATCGAATTCATGAACGATGAGAACGTGGCTGCCATTCATTCGCATCGTCGCAGCTTGCTCTACTTTTCTTCCGTAGCAGGAGTACGCCCAGCATGGATTACCAGACGCCCCAACGACTAGGTAATGAAGATCTTTGGTGACACGAGGCTTGAAGATGGAACCTCGGCCAGTGATTAGCTCAGCAAACGAGGTTCGATCGCAACGGTCCGACTTTCCCGTAAAGCAGAAGTTGCGATTGTCGAAATGAATGACGGGATCGCATGCACAGACGCCCTTGATTGGCACAGTTGAGACGCGTTCGCTGGGGTGCGCCATGCCGCCGCCGACGGCACTGTATTCGGTGAATAAATCAAGCAGCATCGCCTGCTCCTCGGCGTCCACGACACCATCGGCAAGCACGCTCATGAGCACGGAATCGATTTCCGCATATGGCCACACTGTCTTGAGTTCGTCGTGCTGATGCAGCCACGTGGTGAGCTGTCGAACCTCCGATTCTGTCACGAGTCCATCGGCAATGATCCCCGACAAGATGCCTTGCAACCGCTGCATGTCAGCAGTTGCACCTGTGTAAAAAGCACCGTCGGAATGAAATTGACCGCAGGCCCAAAGGAGATCAGCGCGAGACTCCTCTGAAATCGACTTGTCTGTGAGAACCTCGATCAAAATTGGAATAAACTCATCAAATGGGTGACGATCAGCAAACTCCGAATGCTCCGAAACCCAGTGGGCCAGTGTCGCAAGCTCAGCGTCATTGATTCGCGAATCAATGGTGATCCCCAGTAAAAACCCCTCAAGGGTGTTCACTGCTCGACTGAGTCGAGCGGGACCGGTGAATCGAAAATGAGCATCGCGTTCTCTTCGGGGTTTTGCTCCGGTTGATTCATTCACGATATTCTCGATTGGCAGTGGGGATTGGAGTCACAAACAAGAAGGAATTTGGGCGTGTTTTATGGCGTGCTGGTCATTCTGATTTCTCGGCGAGCACGCCGTTGTCGAATGTCATGAAAACGTCATCCGGATGCAGTGGACCGCCAGACCAGATGAAAGTTTGCGTTCGGACACCGTTGAGGTACACATCGCCAGCGTCATCACCGGGCTCGCCGATGATCGCGACGACCTCGTCGTAGGTCATGCCGATTTTGCACTGGGCGAAGTCGGCCGGAGTCAGCTTGGCGTTCGCGTTCTGGTTCGCCTCGCGCTGGATGTTTCGTTCTCGTGCTGCGTTGATCTCCGCGGCCGCCTGGGCCTTGCGAGCCTGTTCGACTTCGATCGCCTGGATCGCTTCCTGCTCCGCTCTTTCTGCTTCGGCCTGGATCGCCGCTTTGTCTTCGAACGGGTTGTCGAACATCGAGGCGACAACGGAGAGCGAGAGACAGCCGCCGCAAACGAGCACCATCAATCCACCGCAGCCGAAGAAGGCCTTGACGGGCATAGGCAATGGTGGTGATGCCGGTTTCGCGACTGGCTCGGCCCATGCGTCCGCGGTGACATTGACGACCTCGCGCAACCGCACGGGATCACCGCATTCGGGGCAATTTACAGTGCGGCCACCCTGTTCATCGGAATAGGTGATGACGTGTCCGCACGTCCCGCACTGCGTTGTTGCTGTCTCCGCCACGATTCAATTCGCCTTGCGTTTGCGGGGTGTTTTCGCCGGTGCCTTGGCTTGTTTTGCGGCCTCTGCCTTGGGGCCTAGTTGTTCTTCAAACTCCGCCTGGACCTCGGCAACGAGATCGTCGAACGGATCGAAATCCTTCGTGGATTTCTGTCCTTGCCGGCTTTCTTCCAGCCAACCGTCGGCGATGCACTTGGCCTCGAAAGCCTCCGCCTCCGCCGGTTCGAGCGTTTTCAGTTTTGCCATATATCGGCGGTAGTGCTTTTGGCAAAGGCCTCGACGCATGTCATCGGGTTCGTTCCCGCAGACTTTGCAGCCGGTTGTCTTGGGTTTCGGTTGTTCCATACCGAAATTTTACCAAGGTGTGACACAGCCGCAACCCTTTTACAGTAAAAGACTTACGGTATCGCTCCGGCACTCACCGGAAAACATTCGGAGATACTTCGGTAAAACTTATGTTGACACCGGAGCACACTGAGCGATACTCTGAATCGCACGGAGGGGTTTTCATCAGTGACCTTTCCGGAACGAACAAATGAGACTGACTGTTTACATTCCCCAATTCGTGGAGATTGACGTGGACGCTGAACGTCAACGAGTGATCCAAGAACGCGTCGCGGCTGGGCGGTGCATCGATCCGGATTGCAAGCGGCCGATTCGCGTACGCGGGCTGTGCAACTATCACTACCAGCAATTCAAAACGGCGAAGACGAAGCCGCCCAACGGTCTCGACAGCGACACTTTCGAAGCCGAGGCCATCAGCGAAGGCATGGTGCTGGGTCGCGGTGATCAACACCGCCTGCGTGGCACGGTGGTCAATCGGTTTGCGAGCATCGGTGCACCGGAGAATCTTTCTCAAGCTGCGGAGGGCGTGAGCCATGGCAGCTAGCAAAGCGGCGAGGATTCCGGAGCGGGTGGTCGAGGATGCTCGGGCGACTCTCGAGACCCTCGCGGCGAGTCGGGGTGTGTCGGCGGCGGCGCTGTGTGAGGCGATGCAGCCGGCGGGCGAGACGTTCCTGACGATTGCGGAGGTGGCGGACATCTTGGCGGTGGATCGGCGGACGGTGGGCCGGTACTGCGACGATGGGCTGCTCGATGCGGTGGATGTGAATTTGTCGCCGGGCGGCCGGCCGATGTACCGGATCACGCGGGCGAGCTTCGTGGGTCTGGTCGAGCGGATGCGGAAGGTTCGCAAAACGAAACGGAAGAAGTCACCGGCGATGCCGGCGACCATCAAAGAGCGTGAGGCGCGGGCGAATGTGCCAGCCGAACGTCGTCGCAAAATCGCAAAACGCAAACATTTGGTGTAACGCCCATGGCCATGACCCATCCCCATCGTGATCAGCCGTTGCTGTTCGGTGACTCGTCGCAACCTATCGCTGCGCCGGTGTCCAACATCGGTGCAGGATCTGCGGCGGTGCAGCTGGGCTGTGACCACGAAAAACACGAAGGACACGAAACGCGGCGGGCGTCGGTGCCGGCGGTGCAGGTGTCGCAGCAGCGTGGGCGTGATTCGCGGGATGCGACGTATTACGAGAACCTCGAGGACATGCCGGAGCGGCGGCGGGCGGTCTACCTGCGGGTGCTGGCGACGGGCCACGGTGGGATGACGTTGGATGAGTTGTCGGTGGCGATGGATCGGCCGCCTAATGCGATCAGTGGACGGGTGACGGAGTTGGTCGCCGCAGGGCGATTGATCCGGACGGAGCGGAAACGGCCGACGCGGTCGGGTGGGAGTGCCTGCGTGTTGGTGTCGTTGCCGTTTGTGAGTGAGGTTTCGCCGGCGGGGCGAGATCCGGAGAGAGGTGTAACCAGTAGTGAACCGGAGAGCGAGACGATGGCGACGACAATGACGCGTGAGAATGAGTTGCCGGACGGTTTGACGCGGCGGAGTGTGCCGTGTTTGGAGAATGGCGAGGCGATGATCGCGGGCGAGCTGTACTGGGTGAACCGTCGGCGCGTGCTGTGTTTCGAGGGCGAGGACGGCGAACTGTGGATGCAGCCGCTGTTGGTGTCGCTGGGGCCGGACCCGGAGGGGCGGCCGCAGCGGGTGCTGGAATTGCCACCGCGTGGCGTTCGAATTGAGTTGCTCGAGTGAGATAGCCGGGGCTAGCGCTCAGGCGGATCGTTGTGAGATCGTGAGAACCGGGGCTAGCGCCCAAACGGCTCATGGAACAACCCTGATTTTTTAACGGTGCCGATGGCCGTCGTGGCTACCGGTATGCACTGACAGAACCCCTTTTTTTTTGAGGATAGAACGATTGGTAACGCAAGATTATCCACTGGCCGATTCCCATCCCACACCGCCGCTCTGCGTGTGGGGCCTGATCGTGCAATCGGACGCCTGCAGCGTCGCGCGGCTATTCGTCGCCCGTTCGTTTCTGATCGCGAGTCGCGACGCGACGGCGTTGGCGGCGGCGGCCGGCATCGACACGTTCGACGTGACGGCGGTGCGGGTGGAGTGTTTCGGCGTGGCGAGCGATCCGAAGACGGAGCTCGCGAAAGAGAATTGGAAGGCGGCGTGCGATGCGGCGTCCGTGCGGTTGATTCCGCAGGAGTCACCATGAGCGTGCCGTTTGGGGCGATTCCGGTGCCGGTCCGGCGGGTGATCTGTGTTTATTACCTGCGCAATGGGCATCACTACGCGTGGGCGTTCACGCCGGAGACTCGCCAAGCGGCGCAGCGGGATGTGGCTCGCTGGGGGGCGATGGAATTGGAGCTGACGTGGGCGGACGCGGCGAAGATTTTGACGCGGGTGCGGACGGCGCGACTGGGCCACGATGACATGCACCCGGGCTGCGATGGCGTGGCGTGGGCGAAAACGATGAGCGTGGCGAGCGGTGCGAAGTCGGGAGGTGCAGCGTGACGACGTGTAACATCGTGCCGGGGTACGAGATCGTGCACCCGATGGAGTCGTTGATGCTGGCCGCCGAGCCCGGGCTCGGTGCGTCGGACGCGTCGGAGTGTCTGGACAATTGGACGCGGTATTTCTGCAATGCGGCGGAGTCGGATGATGACGTGTTAATGACGCCGCAGCGGGTGTCGGCGCTCGTTCACACTCTGGTCGCCGCGAGGCAGCGTGCTCGACGTTTGATTGCGGAACGGGACGCGTTAAAGCGGGCAGCGAACACGGAGGTGATCAGGTGGATTGATGCGAGCGAGCAGCTGCCGGACGCTGACATTGATGTGATGGTGAAAATCGACGATGAGTCGGTACCGATCTGGATTGGTCATCACGATGGAGAGGTGTGGTACGTCGACGACAGCTGGCACGAAGCGGTCACTCACTGGGCGGAAATGCCGTTTGGGCCGGAGGTGGCGTCATGAGCGGTCTACGCGTAGGGCGTCTGCGAATACGCGAATTATACGCCAGTGATCGGCGAACGCATCGCCACCGGGTTGTGTGCCGTCGCGTACGGACGATGCGAGAGGCCGAACGAGTCATGCGAGAGCCGTTGCCGGCAGGATGCTATTTCAGGTCGATTGATCGCGTGGTACGAGGCGAGCGGCTCGGGTGGAAAGCGATTCATACGAACCGTCCGGAGGTGGCATCATGAGTAGCGACCGGTTGCTGGCGAAATTGTCAGCCGAGGAACGGGAGAAGCTGCAGCATTTCGTCGCGGTCAATGGACGATCGTGGAAGTCGAAATTGCGGGATTGCTGGATGCGTGGCGATTGGGTGTTGCGGGAGACTCGCAACACGATCGGGCCGAGTGGACTTAGTCGCTTGCGCGTCGCAAAGTGGGTGAAACTATGAGCAGTGCACCTCAACAGAAACTGAAAGTCTCCGCTCGCGTGCGTGAGTTGCTTGGTCAGCTGGCCGATGCCTGCGATAGGCACCACGACATGATCATCGCCGCCAGCGAGGCGGCAGACCAGGGCGACGTCAATGCAGCGTCGGAAATCTGCTTAGACAAACAAGCGGTCGAGTCGTTGATTGTCGGAACTGCTCACCGCTTGACGCGTGTGGCAAAGGGCAAACCGGAGGTGCGCACATGAATATCCTGATCGATGGTAACAACATGGTGCACCGGGATTTTCATGCGACGAAGGATAATCCGGGGCGGTTCGTGCCGGGGATCGAGCGGCGGATTGCGGCGATTCGGGAGCTGTGGAAACCGATCGAGATCGTGGTGGCGTTCGATTCGGGGCGGACGTTTCGGCATGATCTGTTCGCGGGCTACAAGGCGGGACGGACGCCGGCGCCGGAGGTGGCGGATTGTTTGGAGCGGGCGATGGCGTTGCTGCTGGATCTGTGCGTGCCCTGCGTGGCGGCGACGGGGTTCGAGGCGGATGACGTGATCGCGACGCTGGCCCGTCGGGCGACGCTGCTCGAGCAGCGGGCGGTGATCGTGTCGGCGGACAAGGATCTACATCAGTGCATTGTGCCGGGGTCGGTGACGCAGGTGACGGCGATGCGGCGGAGTGGGTCGGCGTTGGATTGCGATGTGATCAACGCGGATCGGCTGCAGGCGAAGTACGGCGTGACTCCGGCGCAGTGGGTGGATTACCGGGTGATGATCGGGGATAAGTCGGACGGGATCGACGGGATTAAGGGCGTGGGGCCGGCGACGGCTCGGGAGATCCTGAAACATCACGCGGGGTTGGATGAGTTTTTCCGGCGTGAGGAGGGGCAATTTCTGACGGCGAAGGAAAAGGCGGGGCGGCGATTGGTGAAGGATTCGCGGCATCGGGTGGCGAGGCTGCGGCAGCTGTTGACGTTGGATCGGTGTGTGCCTCTGGGGCCGTGGTGGACGGTGCCCGGTGGGGCGAGTTTGGACGTGGCCACGGTGGCGGCGTGATTTTGGTTTGACCACGAAATACACGAAGGACACGAAATTCAGGTTCAGTTTTTTGTTCGTGTGGTTCGTGTTTTTCTGTGATTCGAGAGGAGGTGGAGCGTGAACCTATACGCGGCGTGCCGGGTGGCGGAGGAGATGTGCGATCGGGGGTTGGTGGTGCATTCGATCGGGCGGTTTCTGCCGCCGGAGGAGGTGACGCCGTTTGCGCCGTTTGCGGTGGCGATCACGTGCCCGTTGACGGGGCGGCGGACGGTGATTCGGTCGGCCGAGGAGGCGGGCAATGTGCCGTCGCCGTCGGAGGCGGCGATCGCGGCGAGGGCGGTCACGCCCGTGGATCGTACGCCGCCGGTGCCAGTCGAAGCACCGGAGGAGTTTACGGGATTGTTGTTTTGACCAGGAAAGACACGAAAGGGCGTGAGGGTTTGCTTTCGTGTGGTTCGTGTCTTTCGTGGTGCGTAACTCACTGAGTTTTTTCTTTTTTCGGAGGTGTGATGATGGATGCGAGTTTGATTGATGCGGTGACTCAGACGCCGGAGATCCCGGCCTGTTACGACGGGCCGGCGGAACGGGCGGCGGAAACGCCAGTGGAGAAGGGGCGACGGGTGGAGATCTACCTGCCGCCGGAGGCGATGCTGCATACGTTTACGGATGAAAGCACGGATCGGTACTCGCTGGCGTGCGTCCAGTTGGACCGAGAAAAAGGACGGTTGGTGGCCACCAACGGTCGCATCGCGGTGACGTGCCGGTTGCCGGGGTTAGAGGACATTCCGATTGGGTTGCCGCGGGTGCTGTTGCTGGCGAAGGGTTTCGGTCGGGCGGAAATTCTGTGGAAGAAGAGCGGCGGGAAATTGTTTCTGATCTGCGAGCGATTGGGCGAGAGTCCGGCGACGTGGTCGATCGAATGCCGGTTCTCGAGGGATTCGAGGAACGTGATGTGGTCACTGCCACTGGAGACGATGGGTGGCATGTACCCAAACATCGATGCGGCTATCAATGAGACCTCTGGGAATTCGCAACGCATCTTGCTGTGTCCGCAATTTTTAAATGCTATCGCCGACCACGCATGCTCGTTCTCGGAATGCAATTCGATAGCGGTCAATATTAACCCCACTGACCTCGCGAAGCCGATCCGGGTTGCGCCGACCAGGGACGAGGACAGCGATGCGGAGTGCATATATGTGCTGATGCCGATGGTTGAAGATTTGCCGGCCATTGCACCGAAACCAGTCGCTCAGGATGCACCGGAGAAGGCGGATAGCCCACCGGTGGAGGCGGCGACGCATCGGTTGTGGTTTCGTTGGGAAGGCAAGTACGAGATCGAGCTGACGGGATCGTTCGCGGAGGTGATGGCGTGCGTGAGTGAGTGCCAGGACGTGCAGCGTGACTGGGTCATCACGGACCTGGGAGCCGTCTTCGTTTGTAGCGGCAAGGTTCCGAAGCGGTTCGCGGCCCAGGCGTGCTCGCTGTAGTTGATCGCCGGTGAGGGTTCGCGGCGGGAGTCATTACCCCGCTGTCGTGGTTTCGATGCTGCGGCCGGTGTTGATTTTGTTTGACCACGAAACACACGAAGGACACGAAATCCAATGCTGATTTCGTTTCGTGTGGTTCGTGTCTTTCGTGGCCCTTTGCACCCTGTCATGGAGATTCGCTGATGAGTGCGATCGCTACCCAGCCTTCCCCGGCGGCCGCTGCGGCGGTGGTCGAGCGGACGTTGTTTGGCGTGATCCTCTTGGATTCGACCTACCACCGGCGGTGGTTTTGGTTGGGTTATCGACGGGCGGAGCCGGGTGCGACGTGCGCGGCGGTGAATGCGATGTTGGTGTATGGCCTGCCGGCGGTGCCGGCGGATGTGACGGACGTTTTTCCTCTGGTGGGGCCGTTGGCTCCGGCGGGGTTCGACGTCCATGACGCGGCGGCGTGGGCGCTCGAGTGTGAGCGCCGGGGCATGTTCGCACTGAATGATTCTGACGCTGATGGTTTTCCGATTTATACCGAGTCGCACGATGCAGACTGATCACGATCTCGATCGCATGGCGCCAGTATGCGTCTCGGTTGCAAGCTCACCGGGTGTTCTCTTTCTCAATTCTCTATGCGAGGAATAAGTGATGGGCAATTCCAAAGATCCTCACAAAAAGATAATCGATCGGTTCAACGAGCCTCTCGCGATTGCTATCGACCCTTGGAGGCGGGCAGATGGCGTTCGGCTGATGGCCTCGCCCAGCGGCTATGGGGTCAGAGAAGACCTGGAGGGGCGTCTGATTCCGATCAGTAAGGACGATTTTGTGATCGGTCGCGATGATCGCCGGGCAGCGACATTCATTCGGCAAGAACTAAAAAAACAGAGCGAGCTATTGGCCAGGCGGATGATGGTCGATCGGCGGGCGGTCGTAGGCAAGCACAAGGTACTGCAAACCGAACGAGCGAGCAAAAGACTCTGCCGGATCCAGGTTAGCAGCGAGGGCCATACTGTGTTGCCAGATCCGTTCATCTGCTACGAGACGCCGGCTGGCCGCATTGTGTTTCGGCGACTGCTCGGAGTCGCGGCGGGGCCTGCTATCGAAGGCAACGAGGACGCGCAGTAGTGAACCAAGCCAAGAGGGAATCCGTGAGACCACCGGCGAGCGAGATGCGTTTGCCTCTCGGCGAGAGTCGGCCGTTGTTCGATTTCGCGGGCTTGCCCGAGGCGGAGTCATTGGCGGCCGGGGCGGCGGCGGATGCGGCGATTGAGTTCCGGCATCGAATCCGGATCGTGGAGGAGGCGTGCGCGGCGATTGGGATCGGGAGGGATTCGGTCGGAGGCCGGTTGCTGCGAATGATCGCCAAGGTGGTGGCGTTCGGAGCGATGCGGCGGACGGTCCGGGAGTTTGCCGAGGACGAGGACGTGCAGTGCTCGAGCGTGCAGATGGCTCACGAAATCGAGAACTTGGTCCGGGATGGTCTGCTGATCCATACGGCCGAGCCGGGGCCGCAGGTGCGGCGTCGGGGCCGGCCGCCGTTGATCCATACGCTGCGAGTGAATTGGCGGGAGTGTCACCGCGTGGCTCGCGTGGCGGCGGAGTACGAGGCTCGCCAGCGGGAGGCGGCACGGTGCCCGATCTCGTGGGTGGACTCGATGCCGAGCCCAGTGGCTTCAGGGCCGGTTTTGGAGCCTCAAAATATGACATTATCTGCCGATCGGGGGGTGGGTTCTGATTTATTAAGATACGAGCAAGATGCGAGCAAGACACCGGCTAGATGCGAGCAAGAGCCGGACAAGACACCGGCTAGATGTGAGCAAGATTTGGGGCACTATACTGTTCTTCCTCCATCCTCCCAAAACCCCAATAACCCAGATCCCCCTTCCACCACGCCGGCGGCGAAATCCGGAGGTGAAGCCGGGGAGGACCAAAGATTTGACCGCCGTCGGGGGGGTGTGGCTCATGCGGCGACTCGGATCACGACCCGAGAGGCGACGGTGGCGACGGTGCTCGAGATCGTGCGGGCGATGAGGTGCCGGCCGGTGGGCGACGTTCAGACGCTGTGGCGGGTCGCGGCGGCTCACGATGCGGGATTGCTCTCGCAGCACGATGTGGCGAGTGCGTGCCGGGGTGTGGCGTCGGCGACGGGCCCGATCGACGATCCGGTGGGATACTTCCGCTCGACATTGCAACGATCACTGGGGCTCGACGAGGGCGAAATGTGCTCTCTGCTCTCGCGTGTGACGATGCGTGGGCGATACCCGAGTGATTTACCGCAGGAGCCGCCGCGAGCGTCCACGGGGCATCCGGGGGCCTGTGGTGGGATTGCTATTAAACGGCCTCCGGCGGCGGGGCCGGGGGTGAATGAACGGACGACGGAAGAGGCTCGGCAGCGGGCGATGGCGATGCTGCGGGCGATTTGACGGTTTGGAAATTTGTAACCACGAAATGCACGAAGGACACGAAAAACAATGTCGAACCTGCTTCACATAATCGGGACGCTGAGGCGTCCCCGTCGATCGCGACCTCCACTCGGTCTGCGGCCGCTACCGGTCTGGCTGGATGATCGCCGCGAGGAGATCACGGCGGCGATGGCCCGGTACCGCCAAGCCGGGGAGCCGATTCCACCGGCATGGTCGGCTGAATTGGCGGCCCAGGAACAGGCCTGGGCGGTGTGGCGAAAGCGGGGCCTGTGACCGTGAACGCACCGAAATCAAAGATTTGTGGCCGTATGGATAACTATTTAGTCGAATATTCCAGGATACCCCTGTATTAATCACAATATTCAGCGTGATTTAAATTACCGACTGGGGTGTTTGCAAGTCCTTTCAAGGTAACGACTTGCGAATACAGACCGCACCGTAGGGCGAAACGAAAATATAAAATGTGCTTTCCGTAAGTATTAACACAGTAGGTACTTACATGACTTCAAAAGTTTTGATTGACGCGATCTCGGAAAGCCTTAATATAACCTCGTCGAAATTAAGGCATGTCGCTGGCTACTCACCGCATGCACCACAGTCTTAAGATCGGTCGAGTTCGTGCCGGCATTGGAGCACCGGGAGGCGAATCAGCGTCGGGTGCGTTGTACCTGAGTTGCAAGCCCGCTCCCCAGGGAAGGAGGTGAAGATGACAGGACCGGCAGAGATACTATTAGTATCCGTGGTGCTAATCACACTATTTCTGAAACCGCGAGGCTAGGAAAGCTGACGGCCAATCGGTGATCAACCGTCAGTGTTACGTTCGATAACAAAAACCTCCAGGTCGTGACAGCGGCCTGGGCTACGCAGTCCAGAGAGGGGCGAAAACCTCTCTCTGGAACTGTTTTGCTCTGGTTTTTAAGGAAACACGGTGACCCAAACTTGGGAGACTGCGTTTCGAGCGGTGTGGCAGGAGTTAACTTTACGTAATTGGCTTTTCGCGTCAACAAGGATTTTGATTTTTTCGATGAATTGTGTTTGCCAGGTCTGCCGCACATGATGGCGATCAGAGAGGCCATGAGAAAGAGATTCGGTCTCACACCACCGGTAGGAGACGGTCGCCCTCCGGTCTGCGCAAAAATAACCGGGGCTAGCGCCCAGGCGGCTGATTGGGGACTACTTTCTACGGCGGCGAAACTCCCGTGTTTTGGGTGGTATCTTGGTGTCGGTACGCTTCTATGCAATTCGCACCCACCACGTAGGGACACGTGCTCTTGCCTGCTTCGCTCTGGCCTCCGCTGCCGACGGCTGACGGACTCGCTACGCCTGCGATCATTCGCGGCGTGATCCAACCGACGCGGTTGATCGTGGACATGGAACCGGGTCGAGTGGGGTGCGAAATCACCCTGCACCTGCTCGGGTTCGATCCGAATAAAACCGCCTCCGAACCGGCGCCGACGCGGCCGGGGTTTCGGCCTCGCCATCGACTGACCGCGGCGGCTCGGGCGGCGTGTGATCAGATCGCGGCGTGGATCGCGGACCATCCGGACCGGCCTGGCCATCGGCATCGTGTGTACTTGCCTCGGCCGGCGTTCGTTCATGGTTGGACGCGCACGCTGCAACCCGCCAGCGCTCACGCTGGATTGATCTATCTCGCCGGTGACGATCGATCGCTGAACCAACGTATCGCCGACGCCGGACTCTGGCCCCTCGAGGTATCGCTATGATCGCCATCGCCCCCGCTCCCGCCGTTTCACCCTCGATCGACGCGGACACGTTCCGCAGTTTGCCCAAGGCGGTGGCGTCGCCGGATGACGCGCCGGAGTGCCCGAGCTGCGGCCGACGGATGCGGGCGATCACGACGTGCCAGCTGTTCACGCGGTACTACCCGGTGCATTGCCACTGCACCGGAGTGAACGGGATCAAACGGCGTCGACGGATCGATTGGTCGCGGGTGGATTGGGTGACGCGAGTGCGGCTGGGCGTCGGCTGACCACGAAATACACGAAGGACACGAAAGCGAGCGATGGGTTTATGTCGTGTCGTGGGTGTCTTTCTTGGCACAATTCTGAACCCTGAACCCCCTGATCCATCAAAAACATGCGTCCAATCCTGCTCGCCCTCGCCCTGTTGTTCCTCCCCGCGTCGCTCGGTTGTGATTCAAAACCCGACCCACGAATCACTGACATGGATGAGGCCTCGGAAGAAGCTGTGTTCTTGCGCGGTTTTCGTGACGGAAAAGCCGGCTACCACAGCAGATACGAGACTGTGCCTAGCGAGTATTGGGAAAGCTATGTGGCGGGACGTCTGGCGGCTAACGAGCAGGACATCGCTTGGCAGACTGACAGCGACACCGCGTGGCACTGGGGCGAGGCCGTCGAGGTGATTCGCGGATTCTACGCCGGCCAGGCGGGCTACGTGATCGGCTATAGCGATGGAATGTACATCGTCGACCTTGCCAACTACGTGCACACGCCCAAAAAAGATGGCTGGCCGAACTACGCCCAACACAAAGCCCCGACCCTCTGCGGCGTGATGGCCGATGAGCTCAAAGCGTACGTGCAAGAGGGTGCGGAATAATGACAATCATTTACGCGGACCTCGACATCGGCAACGACGCCAACGACGGTCTATCACGCGAATCACCGAAGCGAACAGCGTCAGCCGCCTACGCGCTGGCGACCGACGGGGGTGGCGTTTGCCTGACCACACCAAACGGCCACTACGCCGAAGACAATAACGCTGGGCACCTGTACTTCAACAAGGCGGGTCTTACGGCAGGAATCTTTATATTCAGTGATGACCCGGAGCGACCGGCGTCTCTGTCCGGCATCGATTCTGTGTTCTCGGTAAGAATTGGTTCCACTGGACATGTCTTCTGTGATGTCAATTTTCGATCATGCAAAAGCTGTGTTTATGGCCCAGTAGCATGCGTGGACGGAACGGCTACTAATCTGACGTTCAACAGGTGCAAGGCAATCAACAGCCATCCCAGCGCTACGTTTTGCTCCGTTCTAAACGCGGTGACTGGGACCCTTATGCTTAATGAATTTTCGATAGTCAATCAATCAAAGGCAGCGAACGGCCTTTGGGTCGACAAAGCGGCAGTCAAGATCTTCGGCTCGAAGGTAAAACAAAACCCTCTGGCAGGCGGAAATGCTTTGCTGGTTGGCGACCAATGTCCTTCTCTGGAGGTAATCGACAGCGAGATCACCGGCGGTGTTGGCGTCTTCACAAACAGATTGAATATTCCCGAGGCGACCTATCGATTTATTGATTCCAAGGTGCAGGGCGCTATAGCTGCGGGCAGGTTTAACGGTGCGTATGACGGCAACTACCTGCGAGTCGTCACACGAGGTTGCCGCAGCATCGGCACAGGGAATGCCACGGGTTGGCTCTTGGCGGGACCGAATTGCGAGATAGACGAGGACGGGTCTATCTTCCATGCGGGAAATGTGGCGCTCGGAATGCCGGCCGATGGCGACATCCCCAACGCACGAGGCCAGGCATCCAACTTTATCGCCTACGTCTACGATCCGGCGACGGGTCACGGTCTACTGTGCGGAGATGGCTCAGTCAACTCAGAAATCACAAACGGCCGAGTGATTTCCCGGCGGTCACGATATGGGCTGGTCCTAAAGGGTACCGGCAAGGGCCGGGATATGTACGTCGAAGGTGGGACCACTGCTACAGCTCTGTTCAAGAACACCAAGGGGTGGAACTTGGAACTCAGCGAGCTTGTAGGCAATGATAATGGCCCTATGATTATCATGGGGCAGCCCACCTACAAAGCGGAGGATAACTCGATCACAGATTGCCTCCTCCGTTGTCTAAATGGCACCGTCTTCTATGCCTCGTCGGATCCAGACATTCAGGAAAACAACACTGTAGACCGGAATGTGTATGACGTTGCTGCAAACGCATCATGGGGCACAGTTGAGAGCACGGTATGTAGCGACCTAGCTGACGCACAAGCGGCGTGGTCTGGCGACAACGACGCAGCAAGCATCGTCGGCGCGTCCAAAGAGGACCAAGTCAAGGCGCCTCTCAGCGAAGTCAAAGCCAAGACAGCCGTCATCCCGGCAAACCCGGCAGCGGTCGGCGATGAGATGGTGGCAACCAAGGCCAGCGTCCGTGCTGGGATTGCTGGACGATGGAAGAATATGGGCACCGGGCCTGACTTCGACGACATCGGCGTCGAGGATACCCCCGAAGCCGAGGATACCCCGGAATAATGGGTGCTTTTCAAAACGTGTTTGGTAGCGGCGGTGGGTCTGGATTCACCGCTGCCGAAGTTGCGCAGATCCGCTATCGCCTGGGGATCGATGGCGACCGGACCGCGCCGACGGAGTCGGAGGCGGGGTTGTCGGTGTTGCTGCGCAGCCCTGTGGTGCGCCGGAGTGAGTCGCCGACGGTGGATGATGCGGGCCTGATCACGATCACGCAGCGGGATGATTACAACGACGAGAGCGATTCGTACCCGATCGATGCGGGGCGGATCGATACGGTCGAGCCGTTGCTCCGCCCGGTGGATCCGCCGGTGCTGTCGTTTGTGGCCAAGCAGAAGATCGGCAAGGGGTTCGGCAAGGTCACGATCACGGGCACGGCCTACGCGGTGGCGGTGGCGGGGGAGGCGACGCAGTTTGATCTGCTGGCGAACCTGACGGCGGCGGCGCTCGATGTGCCGAGCGGCTGCTATGCGTGGCAGATCAAGGCGATCTATCCGGCCGGTGATCGCGTGACGTTGCTGGGCGGTGATTTGCAAGTGAATGAATCGACGGATCTGTCGGTTTGATTTCAACCACGAAACGCACGAACGACACGAAAGCGAATGCTGGTTTTCTTTCGTGTCGTTCGTGTGTTTCGTGGTGAAAACCGGGGCTAGCGCCCATCGGCTGATTTTTTCTTGAGCCTCTCTGGCTCGCATCGCATGAGCGCCACTCTGGCGTCGCGATTCCTCCCACGATGAAACCAACCCCATGGCTAGCGAAAGCTACGACCGGCGGAAGAATCGCGCTGCTGCGCGCGACCGCGAAGAGTCCGCCGCAGGCAAAGACATCGGTGGCATCCCGCCGACGGAGAAACCGTCACGCCGCGATGGCTGTGAACGGGACCTGCTCAAATACCTGCTGACGTATCACCGTGAGTCGTTCGGGTTCGACTTCTCCGCCGATCACCTCGATTTTATCGCCGAGATCGAGCGGGCGATTCTGCACGGCGGAGCCAAGGCGCAGGCCATGCCGCGAGGGTCGGGCAAGACCACGATCATCCTGCTCGCATTGTGCTGGGCGATCGCTTACGGGCATCGCCGGTTCGTCGTCCTGATCGGATCCGAAAAGGAGTCCGCCACCGAGCTGGCCGACGATTTTCGTACGATCTGGGAAACCAACGATCGGCTGCTCGCCGATTTCCCTGAGATCGCGTACCCAGTGCGGGAACTCGAGGGCGTGGTCCAGCGGGCGAAAACGCAAACGTCTGCGGGCCAGCAAACTCACCTGCGATGGTCGGGCACGAAGTTGGTCACGCCGCACGTGCAGCGATCCGACGGGACGTGGACTCGGCAATGCTGCGTGCGTGCCGTGGGTCTGCTCGGGCGTATCCGGGGGATGAAATACACGACGGCCGCCGGCGAGGTGCTGCGGCCTGACGTGGTGCTCGTCGAGGATTTTCAAACGGACGAATCGGCGGCGAGCGAGGTCCAGTGTGCGAAGCGTGAACGCAAGATCGCCGCCGGCATCCTGGGGCTGGCCGGCCCCGGCAAAACGATGGCCGCGTTCTGCACCTGCACCGTGATCCGATGGGGCGATGCGGCCGACCGGATTCTGAACCGGACAATCTATCCGCGATGGAAGGGGCGGCGGTGCAAACTCGTCAACAAGTGGCCGACGGATTACGCGTCCGGCGGCGGGTTGTGGGCGAAATACACGGAGATCCGCGACGCGGAGATCGCGGCGGAGAATGAACAGCATCCGAAGGCGACGGCGTTCTATCGCAAGAATCAAAAGGCGATGGATGCCGGGGCCGATGTGCCTTGGGCGGCGCGCAAATACCCGCATGAACACTCGGCCGTCGAGCACGCGGTAAACCTGCGGCATGACAACCCGGATTCATTCGACGCCGAGTACCAGAACGAACCCAAGGACGATGCGGCGGAGGCGACCGCGTTTCGCGTGTTGACGTCGGACGAGTACTGCACGCTCGCCGGCGGCATCAAACGGGGCACGGTGCCGGAGTGGGCGACGACGGTCACGGTGGGGATCGACGTGCAGAAGGACGTGCTGTTCTGGGTGGTGGTCGCGGTCGGTGAAGGGTTCGCGGGGTCGGTGATCGATTACGGAGCGTTTCCGAAACAGCCGGACGGGTATTTCTCTCGGGCCGACGTGTCGGTGACTTTGGAAAAGGCCACGGGGCTCGAGGGCAAGGCGGCGATTGTCGAGGGGCTGACCCGGTTGTGCGATGATTTGTTTGCACGTCGATACCCCGGAGACGCGGGCGGGTCGTTTCGGATCGAGCGGGGCCTGGTGGACTCGGGCGCATGGACCGCCGCCATTTACCGCTGGGCTCGCGAGACGCCGCACCCGGTGCTGCCGTGCATGGGGTTTGGCGTGGGGGCGACGAAAAAGCCGTGGGCGGATACGAAGACGCGACGCGGTGAGCGGGTGGGGTACGGGTGGCGGATGCCGCCGGTAACGAAGACAACGGCGGCGCGGCGGGTGGACATTGACACGAACACGTGGAAGAGCGACCTGTTGCGGCGGTTCACGATTTCGCCGGGGCTGGCGGGGCGATGGACGTTGTTCCAACGGACGGCGACGGCGCACCGGATGTGGGCGGACCACATGGCGGCGGAGTACCCGACGGAGGTGTCGGCGAGTGGGCGGACGGTGTTTGAGTGGAAGTGCCGAACCGGCAAGGAAAACGATTTTCTGGACGCGACGATTTACGCGGCCGTGGCCGCTAACCTGGCGGGTGTGGAGCATCCGGAGGCGGCCCCAGCGAAGCGACGGCGGAAGGCGTTGCCGAAGAGCGCGGCGGCGACGGGGTCACGACGGCGATCGGTGCGGAATGACACGCGGGAGACGGATCTGGATGCGAATGATCGTCGGGAGAAACCGGCGAAGTCGGCGAAGCTGAGTATCTCGGAGATGCGGGCGGCGAAGCGGCGGGGGTGAAGGATGGAACCACGAAAGACACGAAGGACACGAAAGGTAGTGATGGTTTTGTTTCGTGTCGTTGGTGTGTTTCGTGATTGGATCGCCCGCCCCGGATCGAGTCCGTAGAAAGCGCATCGGATGGTTTTCGGGGGTGGTGTGCTAAATTCGCACGCATGAGCAACAATTCAACATCGAACGATTCACCTGATCCCTCGAGGCCTAAAAATGTGACCATCGATAACCAGAGCGTGTCGCAACACGATCTGAAAAGCCAACTCGATGCCGCCGATCGAGCCGACGCGGCGAAGGCCCTCCGCCGTAAAGGCCTGGGCATCATGCGACGACGAATGACTCCAGGGGATGCGGTTTGATGTTTGTATACGGTTTTCTTCTGGCGGGAATAATCTTCTGCCTCGGTGGTCTCACGGGTGATCGCGTCGCCGCAAGGTATACGCGAAAGCGGACCGTCGCCCTGATGGCGAAAACCGATGCAATCGCACGCCTGCAAAAACAGAAGGAGGTACTGCATTCGATAAATCTCCTGCGGATTCGCAATGAGCACGCTAAGGAGATCGAGGCGATAGGCTCGGAGATCGCGGGCCTGCAGGCTCAGTTAGATTTCTGCCGCGAAGATGCCGCGCAGCTGGTCGAGCAACGCAACGAAATTCACGAGCGATACGCCAAGCTGCTCACGCGTGCGATCAGTATTCGCAAAACGCTTGGCGATCTCAACGGCGAGATGCCGACCCGCCGTGACCTGAAACACAGCTACCGGACCATGCTCGATCGAGTCGGTGCAGTTTACGAATCCCTCGAGGATGTGAGCTGATGACGATGCTATTCGCCATTCTCGCCGTGATCGTTTTCTTGGCGATCGTAGCGGCGATGTTCGCGATAACAAATCTGCGTGCAGCCAACTCGCGTCTGGCGGAGAAACTCCGCGCTGAGCAACACCGTGCAGAATCCCTGTTCCGTCAAATTAGAACTCATCGTGCCCACGAAGCGGAACTTGAAAGAACCATCCAAGGAATGAAGAGACCCCATGAGTTCTCCTGAAAAGCAAATCCAAGTCGGCCTGGTTTACTGGGAACGATGAGCGACGGTCGACAATGCGATCCGCTGAGCTACTGCTTTGTGTTTCAGCTCTACCTGATCATGCTCAAACTCTGCGGCGTCCTCACGCTCACGTGGGCCGGAACGCTCGCGTTTACCTGGGTGCCGTTGGCGATCGCCATCGTGATCAACATTGTTTCCTCCACCTTTCATCGAATCTGGTAGCCATGGCCAACCCTGAAACCACTCACTCCGGCGGCATGGGGTTCTGTTCTGTGCTCCTGCTGATCTTCATCACGCTGAAACTCTGCGGCGTGATTGCGTGGTCCTGGCTGTGGGTGCTGATCCCACTGTGGGGACCGCTTGCTCTGGCGATTGCGCTGTTTGCAATCGCTGGGATCTGCCTTGGGATTGCACGCGTTAAATGATGCCGCAACGTCAGCCCAAAGTGATCGCCAACGCCGGCGACATCGTCACTCTCAGTGGCGAAGTCGTTGTCGTTCCAAAAGGTTGGAAAGTTTACCAGCTGCCCATGCCGAAACCGCCCGCTCAATATGGTGACTTTCGCGACGAGATCGTGAAGGAAATCAACCGATCGATGGGCGTTCCTGCATCGCTACACCCCTTACTCGCACCCGCAGATAGCGATCCTCCACCATGGGAGCACTGATGGACAGAGTTAATGCATTTGCATGTGCGGCACTGGTGCTAGTTGCATCCGTCACGCCAACACTGGTTGCGAGCCGAGCAAATAAACGCACCGACCAAAACACCGAAGCCATTCACCGTTTACAGGGTGAACTGAATCAACATTACGTAAAGATTCGAGCACTAGAAACACGGTTATTCGGTCGGAACACGAAATGAAACCGGTACTGCCTTTCGTGTAGTTCGTGTTTTTCGTGGTTGAAACAATTTACATGCTTCTGGCCATTCTGGCCCACTGCCGAGACAACCGGGGCTAGCGCCCAACCGGCTGATTTCTTCTGAAGGGATAGCCGGGGCTAGTGCCCGAATGGCTGTTTTCTTCTCTCCTCCGCTGGACTCTCCCGCGTGCTGTTGGACCAATACGGAAAGCCGATGCCGACACCGGCGCAGCGAATGGTTTCGCAGCGTCGACAGCGGCGTCGTGCCGAAATCGCGGCGGCCTACGACGCGGCGCAGACGACGAGCGAGAACGCACAGCACTGGCGGTGGGCTGATTCGCTGTCGGCCGCTGAGGCCAATTCGTCTGAGATCCGCCGTACGATCCGTGAGCGTGCTCGGTACGAAGTCGCCAATAACTCCTATGCCTCGGGCATCGTCGATACGCTCTCCAACACGACCATCGGTACCGGGCCGCGGCTGCAGATGCTGACGTTGTCGGCGGAGATCAATGCGGCGATTGAAATTCGGTGGAAACAGTGGTGCGACCAAGTCCGTCTGGCGGAAAAGCTCCGCACCGCTCACCGGGCACGGACGGTGGACGGTGAATCGTTCATTCAGTTCACAACCAACCCACGGGCCGCGCGAGCGACCACGCCCGTGTCCCTGGACCTGCAGGTGCTCGAGTGCGATCAGTTCGAGGATGTGAACCAATCGCAAACGCCGGAGCACACCGCCGGGATTCATTTCGACGCTTACCGCAACCCCGTCCGCTACGACATGCTCCGCTATCACCCCGGCGACGCGTTCGCGGGGTGGCAACAAGCCGAGCCGGTCGACGCCGATGACCTGATTCACATGTTCCGGTGCGATCGCCCAGGGCAGATCCGGGGCATTTCCGCTCTCACGCCCGCCCTGCCGCTGTTTGCCAAGCTCCGGCGGTTCACGCTCGCCGTTCTGATCGGGGCCGAAGTCGCCGCCGATCACGCTGCGGTGCTCGAGACGCAGGGGCCGCCCATGGACGACGAGTACGGGTTCGATGGTGATGACCTCGACCCGTACGACGCCGCCCCGATCGATCGCGGCATGATGACCGTGTTGCCTCGCGGATGGAAGCTGAACCAGCTGAAGCCGGAGCAGCCGACGACCAATTTCGAAATGTTCCGCAACGCGATCCTGAACGAAATCGCTCGCTGCCTGGGGATGCCGTTCAACGTCGCCGCCGGCACGTCGAAGGGGATGAATTACTCCTCGGGCCAACTCGATCATGGATTCTTCGACGACACCACTCGCGTCGATCGATCGACATGGACGACGAATTGCCTCGAGAGGATCTTCGCCTCATGGCTCGACGAAGCCCTATTGATCCCCGGCTACCTGCCCGACCTCGAGGGCCACAACAAATACGGCCTGCCCCATCGTTTTTACTGGGACGGCCGCACGCATGGCGATCCGGCCAAACAAGCCAAGGCGACCGACACGCTGAGCAAACTCGGCCTGCTGACCGACGAGGCCTACCTGATCCGCGAGGGTATCGACCCGGAAGAGCATCACCAACAGATGCTCCGCCAGGCCCGCCGCCGCCGTGAGATCGCTGAGATTGCGGGACCGCCGCCGGTGAAGCCGGATCCAGCGACACCGGGTGCGGATGCAACGAAAGCCTCACCCAAACCGGTCGCGGCGTGATGGATTCCGAGGTGCTCCTGAGACTTTACACGATCCTGATCATCATCGTCCTGTTCGCGAGGGACTGATGGAACTTTTTAGCCTCCTCGTTGTGATGGCATTGTCGCTGCCGGACGTCCTGCCGCTGCTGATGACCATCGTCTATCGCATTCGGTGCCGTTAAATGGGAAGCAACATTCCTCCTCTGACCCCGGCGCCTCACGTTCCCGACGGCTGTGACTACTGCGGAACCCCTGCCACGGCGAGCCGATGCCAGAACTGCGGCGCACCGACCAACTATCGCCCCCGTCCCACCTCTCCGCCCCCGCCCAAGGTCAACAAACCATGGGGGATTCCACAAGCCAACCCGACCAGCGTTCTCGCATAGAGCCAACAGCTAGCCGTTAGCAGCTAGCAGTTTTACTCCCACACGCACACGTCGATCGACGCGAGCAGGCCGAAAGCGAAACGCTTGGCTGCGGCGAATTCGATCGGCGTGTGCAGTTTCTTCCAACGTCGCGACGTGACAACCGGGGCTAACGCCCCACCGGATCACGGCGCGTCGCTCACCCGAGGTGCCCGCTTGCCCAAGCCTGCCCGCCGACGCGCCCGCAAACGCCGACGCGTCCCGCCGATTCGCACCGGTCACGTTGCAATCGAGGCCAGTGACGCCACGCCGTTGTGGATCACCGGCGAAGCCGCAGCGGTCGAGATCGAGACCGCTGAAATTGACGCCGCCCCCGGTGAAACCGATGGCGACGCGAAACCGAAGCTACCGACGTTCCGCACCCGTGCCTACGGCGGCGGACTGATGCGGCCGAACGTGGCGGGTGTGTCGACGGGATCGACCCCGATCGTGATCGACCTGGCCGGTGCCCGCATCGCCCGCAACGGTCGCGGTACGCCGATCCTGTTCGCTCACGACAAAAAGGACCCGATCGGGCACACCGACCGTGTCGACGTCACCACGTCGATCGATGCCTCCGGTGTGTTATCCGTCCCCGGTAAATCCCGCGACAAAGTCGCCGGTGGTGCCGAAGGCGGATTCCGCTGGGCCGTCTCGGTCGGATTCCAAGCCACCGAGCTCGAGTACCTCGCTCAGAAAGAGCGAGCCACCGTCAACGGCCGCCTGATCACGGGTCCGGCCTACATCGCCCGTCGCGGAACGCTCCGCGAAATCTCCTTTCTCCCCATCGGGGCTGACGAATCCGCGTCGGCCACCGTCTCCGCCACTCTGGCCCCCTTGGACCCATTGATTATGACTCCCGAACTTCGCGCCTACATCACCGCCGCTGGATTCAACGCCGACGAAATCAGCGACGACCAAGTCGAGTTTTTCCGCAGCCAACACAACGCGAGCATCGAAGCGGAGGCGGCCGAGGATGAACCGGTGCCGAAACCGAAGCCAAAGTCTGCACCCGTGACGGAGGTGGAGGCCGGAGCCGGTGACCACGTCGACCCGATCGCCGAACTGCGGGCACAGTACGCCGCCGAAACGCAGCGGGTAAACCGGATCACGGCGATTTGTGCCGAGCACAAAAACCCGACCATCAAACTGCAGGGTGTCGATCGACCCGTGGCGGAAGTCGCGATCGAGGCCGGATGGGACGTCACGCAGACCGAACTCGAGGCCCTCCGTGCCTCGCGGCCGACCGCCCCAGCGGCACACTCGACCGGCCGCAGCCAAACGTTCACGATCGACGCGGTCAACGCGGGTCTGATGATGCGTTGCGGCGTCGACATCGAGGCGACTGCGTTCCGCGGGATGGCCGCGATCGAGGCTGGCACGCCCGACTGGCTCAACGCCGACGTCAATGCGGAGCGTTTCCAACGTACCGCCGAGGCCGGCCGTCGGTTCCGCCACTCGCACATTATGGAGATCCTCGCGAGCGTTGCCGAACTCGAGACCGGAACCCGTCCCCACGGCAAGACCGCGATCCTCGAGGCTGCATTCTCCACCAACGCGATCGCCAGCCTGTTCGGGACCACTGTCGGTGCCCGGACCCTGATGGCATTCCGCGAGGTCAACGACACCACGCAGGGATGGACGCGAAATGGCACCGTGCCCGATTTCGAAGAGCACGGCCGTCACCAGCTCGAGTCGATGGAATCGTTCGATCACTTGCCCGCCGGTGGTGAGGCCGGACAGGCGTCTCGCGCGGCCTGGAAGGAAATCGTCTCGGCCGCTCGCTACGCCAAGCAATGGCAGATCGACGAACAAGACCTGATCGGCGATCGCCTCGGGTTGCTCACCCGTTCCGCTCAACAAGCCGGTGCGGCCGCAGGTCGCCTGCGTCCCGACCTCGTCTACGGCGTGATGCTCGCCAACCCCACGATGGCACGCACCAACCGCGCGGCGTTCCACCTCACCGACGGCACCCTGTTGACCGCTGCGGCGTTGTCCGGACCGGCGATGAGCACCGCGATTGCCTCGATGATGAAGCAAAAGGACGGCGATGCGACGCTGAACCTGCAGCCCACGCACCTGATCACCGGTGCCGAGCTGTCCGACACGGCTGTGCAGCTGCTCGGATCGGCGACGTTGTCCAACGACAGCGGGAAAGGTGCCAACAACCCGATCGCCCGCTACGGTATCACACCGGTTGCCGATGCTCGCATCAGCAACGGCGTGGTGAACCCGACGACCAAGGTCCTGCAGGCCGGATCGGCCACCGCGTGGTTCTTGGTTTCCACCGACGGCGAAACGATCGAGATCGTGACCGTGGAAGGTACGGGGGCAACACCGGTGACGATGGTCACGAACCTGCGAGGCGTCGGCAAATTCGGCGTGCAGATCGAGAGCAAGTACGACATCGGCGCGAAGATCGTCGAGAACCGCACGATGCGGAAAAACGCCGGGGCCTGATCCGCCCGGTGACACGCCGACCGATGGCCCTACGCTCCGCGCTGGGGCCGTCGGGAGGCCACGCCAACCCAAATTTACACCTTCCGTAACGTCGTAAAGTCGATCAATCCAATGCCTACCATCCTCCTCCGCACGATCAACCTCGGCGGCACTATCTACCGCCGCGGTGTCGACATCGCGGACATCGCCACACCCGGCGAAATCGAATCATTGAGATCCGGCGGATTTATCGCGAGCGAGGGTGATGACATCGCGTCGCCCAGCGAACCGGACCCAACGCCAGAGCCAACGCCGGCCGTTGAACCGGATCCGGTATCCACGCCCAGCGACCCACCGGCCGACCCGCCCAAGATGTTTGGCTTGCATGAACGCGTGATCAAGCTGCTGGCCGAGGCCGATCCGCCAATCCTCACCGAGGACGACGCGATCGAATACGGCATCAAGCACGATGAAGACTTCTCCGCGATCAAAGGCATCGGCGATGCCACCTCCGACGACATCGTCAAGGCGATCAAAGCCTCGCTGGCTTGATCACTGACAACCGGGGCTAGCGCCCAAACGGCTCATAAATCCTCAAACCCTCCGGAAATCCTATGGTTACCAAACTCCTCCGCGGCGAACCGACGACCGTCCTCTTTGCCGCTCCTGCCGACCACGACGCCGGCGACATCGTTGTCGTCGGCAATGTGCCGTTCATCGCGATCAATCGCGGCAAGTCTGGCCAGCCGGCCGCGTTTGCTGCCGGTGGCGGTTGCTACCAGATGCCCGCGAGCGAAGTCAGCGGCGACGAGCCGACGCCGGGCATGGCTGCCTATGTCGACTCCGACCTCGTCGGTGACGTCACCCAGGGTGGCAAGCACCTGGGGTATTGCGTGAGCGTCAACGGTGACACCTGCGTGATCTATCACCAACCCAACGGCACCGCCGTCTGATCATGGCTGATCTAACCCGCGAAGACGTCGACGAGCTGCGTCGACTGCGTGACGAATCGGCGGAGATCACCAAACGGATCGCCCCGGACGTGCTGAAACTGAAAACCAACGCGAAGAAATCCGACGCGTTGCTTGCCCGTGCGGCCAAGGCAATGGCCAAGGCCGGACGGCTCAGCCGGGTCCGCTACGGCGTGACCTTCCGTTTCACCGAGAAAGCCGGCCGCGTGGCCTGGCGGTCGATCGTCGAGCGGCTGAAATCGAAAGAGTACGCCGACGCCGAAGCCGCCAAGGTCAAACCGACTCGGAAACTGATCGCCGAGTTTCCGTTGGCTGATCAATCAACCACGAAAGACACGAAGGACACGAAATAAAACCGATCTGCAATTTCGTGTAGTTCGTGTGTTTCGTGGTCCGCTCTTTCTCCTCTAGCGAATGCCCCTGTGCCTGACCTGTTCACCGCTGCCGCTGATTTCCTCACCGAGCAACTCGCGGCGGCCGGTGCGACTCGCCTGGTCACGCTGACCGATCGCGAGTCCTACCCGGACGTGTCGATCGAGCTGCAGGCCGCACCCGGCCAGAGCACCTGGGACGAGGTCGCCAGTGATGGCACCGTATCGCAGATCGCCGCCCGCGATTGGCTCGTCGATGTGACGCAGCTGATCACCGACGAGGGGCTGCAGCTGCCCAAACGCGGTTGGATCATCACCGACTCGATCGACGACGTTCGGTACGAATGCGTCGCCGCCGCTGGCGATGCCCCGTGGATCTGGTCCGACACCGGCCGCCGCCGCATTCGGATCCACACCCAATCCCTCGACGACGATCAAGACCCCGATTGTGAATGCGGAGCATGAGCCACACCACCCCCGCCGAACTCGCTCATGTGGTGGCCGCATTACTGGCCAACAAAATCGAGGCCTCGCCGATCCCCTCGGCCCTGGTCTCGCGTGAATTCCTGCCCGTCTACACCCCCGCCAAACTCACCACGTGCCGTGTGCCCGTCGCTCCGGTGCAAACCTCCTCGCTCACCGCATCACGTAGCGCGGCCAATCGCGAGCGATCCATTCAGATTTGCCCGCACCTCAAAACCACACCCAAAGGCGACACGTTCGACGAGCTGCAGATCGAGCAATTCCTCGACTTCGTCCGCTGGATCGACGAGACGCTCGAGAGTCACGGACGCATCGGCGGCCACACCCGCGAATCGTCGCAAATCCTCCCGCTCTACGACGTCGAGGCCCTGAATAAGGACCACGTGCTCAAGAGCGTCCTCACGGTCACCTATCGCACGATCGTCAGACTCTGATCGTCCGGGGGATCACGCCCCTCGGCTCACACTCCGCCCACTGCCACGCCTCTCTAGGAATCAACCATATGTCCGGAAACCCTGTCATCGGTAAGGACTGCGTCCTCGCCTCTTTCCCAATCTCCGGCTGGGCCTCACCCGTCTATTCGACCGTTGAAAACGCAAAGAACGTCAGCCAACCCGGCGTGACGAAAAACATGATCAGCCTGATGGCTCGCAGCTCCGGCGGCTGGGATCTCAAGGGCGCTGGATTCAAATCGATGGATCTGCAGTTCGGCTACCTCTACGAGACCGAAGACACCGTGCTGGCGATGCTGCGTGATTCCTATGTCAACGACACCATCATTGGCTTTGCCGTGCTCGACGGCCCCTCCGACGGTGTCCATCCCGAGGGCACCGATGCCGGCGACGCCTACGACGTCGAGGGCTGGAAGTTTGCGGGCATGGTTTCCGAATTCCCGACCGGCGAAGAGTTGGAAGAGGGCAAAACCTACGACATCAAAGTCGACGCCGCCCGCTACAAGCTAAGCGGCACATTGCTGCTGCCGACGTGGGTCACGATCGCTGGCACCGTCGACGCCGGCGAGTGATCGCCTGACGCCTGAACCCTGAATTTCTTAACCACCTCCACGGCCCCGATCATGCAGCGCGACCAAATCACCGCCCGACTCACCGAGACACTCAGCCGCTCCCCCCGCGCCACGAGCGTCTCGGTCCCCGTCGAGTGGATCCGCGTTCTGATCGGGGCCAGCGAGGCTCCGGAAAACAAAGAGCACGCCCCCTGGGGCACACCCCCGGCCGATCCGGTCAACGTCCGTGCAGACGATCCGCCCAAGCCCAAACGCACCCGCCGCAAGACAGCCAAGCCCGCCGAGTGAACTCCCTTTTCACTCCTCACCCTTCACCCCTCACCCTTCGCACCATGCCTCACTTCACCGACACTAAAAACCGCCGCTGGGATCTGACGCTCAACGTCAACGCGGTCAAGCGCGTTCGCGACCTTGCAGGCGTGAACCTGATGCGAGTGCTCGACGAGCCCCAGTTGCTTGCCGAGTTGTCCGCAGATCCCATCCTCTTCGTCGATGGTATCTTCGCCGTTGTCATGCCCCAGGCGAAAGATCTCGGGGTTACCGATGAGCAATTCGGCGAATCGTTCGACGGATCAACCATTGAAGACGCCACGTCCGCATTCCTCGAGGCCATCGTAGATTTTTTCCCCGGTGCCCGGCGGAAGACTCTGGAGAAGGTGCTGGGCCGGGCGGCAACGATGGTGGCAAGTCAAGAAGCCAAGCTGGCGACGGCGCTGAGCGATGGCACGATCGACCGGGCGATCGACGAGGCGATGGCCGCTATCGCCAGCTCTGGGCCATTGCCGGAGAAGCCGGCATCGATCCCGGCGAGCTAACACTCGCCGAGCTGCTCGAATTCTCACGCGCCCGGCAATCCGCCCGCTGGGATCACACCTCCGCGATGCTCGCCCTGCAATTCAACTGCAACCGAGGCGAGAAAACCAAGGCCGCCGAAGTCACGGATTTTCACCCCTTCCGCGAAGCCAAGAAACGTCGCGGCATGACTCGGGAGCAAGTCCGCAGCATGCGTCCGATGATTGAGGCGATTGCCCGGAGCATGAAATGACCACTGTCACGTGGAAGATCAAGGGCTCGTTTTTCGACCGTCCCAGGGTGCAACGCTCGGTTGATCGAGCCGTCCGGCGTGAACTCTCCCGCGCCGGTGCCTTCGTCCGGCGGACAGCTCGATCGAGTATCCGACCGGTCGGCAAACGAGCCAAATCGAAGAAGAAGAAAGGCCAACGCGTTGGCGGTCTTGATCCCACGATCAGCCGCCCCGGCCAACCGCCCCGGATGCACACCAAGGGCGCGAAAAACATTCGCACGATCCTGTTCGGCTACCAGCCTGGCCCGCAGAGCGTCGTCATCGGCCCCGTGCTCTTCAAGAGCAAGAACGGCGTCAACGTCCCGCAGCTGCTCGAGCACGGCGGTACCGGCAAAGTCCTCGCCACCTCACGCCGCAAGAACCGTGGCGGCCACGCAACGCGTCGCCTCACCGCGGCCCGGTACAAGGCCCGCCCGTTCATGTTTCCGGCGTTGCAAAAAGAGGCCCCCAAGTTCCCGAACCTATTCCGCAACTCGATCAAGTAAGCCGACCCCATGAGCACCTCAGGAATTCGCGCCGGGCGTGCCTTCGTCGAACTCGGCATCAACGACAAACTCTCGGCCGGCCTCAAGAACGCACAAGCCAAAATGCGAGCGTTTTCGGCAGGGTTGCAAAACGTCGTCGTGAAGCTCGCCGGAGCTGGCATTGCCCTCGGTACTCCGATCGCGTTTGCCACGAAGATTTTCGCGGACTTCGACGACGCGATGCGGGCGGTTGGTGCGATCGCCCAGGCATCCTCCGAAGATCTAAAGAGCATGACCGACACCGCGAGTCGTCTCGGTGCAACCACCAGCTACACCTCGCAAGAGGTCGCATTGCTGATGCAGGAACTCGCCAAGGGCGGTTTCAAGCCAGAGCAAATCAACAAGATGACGCTTGCAGTGCTCGATCTCTCACGAGCGACCGGTACTGATGCCGCCCTCGCCGCTGGAATCATGAAAAACGCGATCAAGCAATTCGGGCTCGAGGCATCCGACGCGACCCGCCTGGCCGACGTGTTGACCAAAACAGCCAACTCCACCAACACGACCGTCGAGGGCATCGGCGAATCGATGGTCTACGCCGCCACGAGCGCCCACCGGCTCGGCATGAGTGTCGAGGAGACTGCCGCGTTTATCGGCATTCTCGGCGACAAAGGTATCGAAGCATCCGCCGCCGGTACTGCCCTCCGTCGGATCGCGTCGATTGCATCATCGTCGGGCGAAGAACTCAAGAAGATCTTCAATGTGTCCAATACCGACGCCGATGGCCAATTCAAACCACTAGCCAAGATCCTAACCGAGATCGGCGAATCAACCGCCCTGATGAGCACCACGGAGCAATCTAAGGCACTCAGCGACGCGTTTGGGCTGCTCGGCATGGACGCGGCCAACATTATCGCCACGTCTGGCCCAGCACTCGACGAACTCACCGCCAAACTCAAGGCCGCTGAGGGCACTGCCAACACGACCGCCAAGAGCATGGACGCTGGGCTGGGCGGAGCATTCCGACGCATCCTGTCAGCCGTTGATGGGGTCGCCAACGCGATCGGCGCGAGCATCGAAGGTGGGCTGTCGAAGGTTGTCGACGCGTTTACCCAGGTGCTCGGTGATCTCACCGAATTTATCAACGCGAACCAAGGCGTGGCCCAAGTACTTGCCATCACGGCCGCAGGGCTGGTGACCGTTGGTGGAACACTTGTCGCCATTGCGGCCGGTGTTAGCCTCTTGGGTTACGGGCTCGGCGGGATGGCAACTGCCTGGGGATTTGTGGCCGCGGCCGCAACCTCCGCGTGGGCCGCGATTTCAGGTCCACTACTGCCCTTTCTTCCGCTTATTGCATTGGTCGCTGCGTACGTTGCTGCGTTAAGCGCGGTATTCATCGTGGCAGCATCAAAAATGGACGTCGTCTCAGCCGCGTGGGAGGGTGCAAAGAATGTCCTCAAGGAGGTGTGGGCAATTGCTAAAGAAACTTTCAGCGGGCTCACCGCCGCGATGGCTGGTGGACAATACGCGAAGGCGGCCGAGATCCTCTGGGCAGGTGTAAAGGCAGCATTCTTTACCGGAATGGATGGCATTGCGAAGGGCTTGTCACACTACTTTTCCAACTACTGGAAATACTTCAAGGAATTCTGGGGCAACGTACTGACAACGCTTGGGTCGGTGTTCGCAGCCATTCCAAAAATGATTTGGTCTGCACTCACCGGCGGCCCCTCTATCGCGCAAATGCTGGCCGACGCATTTTCAGGCGGAGTCGGCGCGAGCTTCGATAGCTTCGAAGATCGCGCCAAGAGTGCCCGCGCGGAGCTGAAACGCCTCAATAGCGAGCTGGGCAGGGACACCGCCAAGAAAGAAGGCACGAGCAAAGCGAACCAAGACGCGAAGAAACTGACCGACACGATTACCGGCCGGATCGACTCGCTCGCCGATACCGGCAACTCGGCCGTCCACGGAAAAAACGCCGCCGAGGTCATTAAGTTCCGGCGTGAAGGTGCCAATAGTGCCCAGATCGACGCTCTCAAGGCCGCACAAGAGGAGGCCACCCGAGCGGAAGCGATTGCCAAGGTCAACGACAGCGTGAAGGATCAAATCCAATCGCTCAACGAACAAGCCTACGCATCTCGCCACGGTGCCGAGGCGTCCGAACGGCACAAGCTCTCCCTGATGGGCGCCACAGCCGCCCAACTCGCCGCGCTGAAGGTTGCCCAAGAGCAAGCGGCCGCTGCCGCCAAGCTCGCCGACATGAAGTCCGACGCCGCATCGCTCGCGGAGGCTCTGCGCAGCCCTTTCGAAGTGTTCCGCACGGAACTCGAGAACTCGCAAGAGCTCCTCCGCGCGGGCCTGATCGACGAGACCACTTTCCGCCGCAGTCGTAACAAGCTGCAGAAGGGGTTTCTCGAGGCCAACGACACGAAAGAGGAACGCCAGGCCACGTTTCGCGAGCAACAACAGACCATCCGTGAACGCCTCGACGGTGGCCAGATCAACGAAGCCGAGGCCGGTGCCCAGATCGCGGCCGTGGCTCGATTGCTCGACCAAGCCCGCCTGGCGGCCGCCAACGCGGGAACGGAAATGGACAAGCAAACCAAAACCGCCGGCACGTTCGACGGCTTCGCTCTCGGGCGTGGTGGCAACGGACGTGACGCGCTCGCCAAAGAGACCGCCGAGGCCACCAAGGCGACGGCCGAAAACACGCGCCGGATCGCAGACGCGGCTGGGAAGAAAAACCCCGTGAGGTTCGGAGCATGAGCAGCCCCTATAGCAGTACCGGAGCCGTCGAGGCGTTTGAGTCGTGGGATTCGCGCTCCGTCAAACTCAGTACCGCCGAGGGCGGTGATGGTAAAACGATCAAGGCGTATATCACCGGCACGACCGATGAGGCCGCCGCCTATGCCGCCCTGCTCGCGGAACTGTCCCCGGTGCTCGACCTGGTTGGCATTGGCCAATCGGTTATCGCCGAAGGCATCGCCATGAACCCGATTGGAAACGGGATCTGGGAGGCCAGCGTCGAGTACGTCAACCCGAAGGACAAAAAATCCGAAAACCAGCCGAAAGCGGTCGGCGAGTGCACGTTCGCGTTTGACGGTACCGGCGGGACCACGACGACGCTGTACGGGTTTTCCCAAGAGCGATTTCCGCCGACGGCCGTCGACTTCGGCACCGCGATCGAGATCGGCGAGGACGGCCGACCCAAGGGGGTCGAGATTGTCATCCCGCAGGTTAAATTTACGCTCCAACAATCGTTCGAAGGTGCCACGATCACGCTGCCCTGGCTGCGTTCACTGATCTACCTCACCGGCACCACGAATATCGCGAGTTTCCTGGGGTTCGCCCCCGGCGAGGTGCTGTTCCTGGGGCCCACCGGACAACAGCCGCTCAAATTCATGAGCGACGCCACGGTTGTCGCTGGCGAGCGTGACATCACGTTTCAGTTCGCCGTTTCGCCCAACCTGACGGGCCTGACGATTGGCGACATCGAGGACATCGAAAAGGGTGGCCACGATTACCTATGGGTCACGTCGAAGCAAGTCAAGGTGAGCGGCGTCATTAAAGACGTGCCGACGGGCGTGTATGTCAATAAAGTCTATCGGCCGGGTAACTTTGCGACGCTCGGCGTCAATGATCCCGACACCTCCGGCCCCGTGATTGGATCCTGATGCCGTTTCACCCTGTCAAGGCCGGTGACGAATTCTCGCCCTCGGCCCTCGAGTACAACGCGATGCTGCGGGCCGGACAGGCCTACACCGCCAACACGGGCCGCGTCGTTCGTCGCAACATTGCCACCGATCCGAACATCGTCTGGGTGCTGAACACGACCGAGGACGACCACGACGCCCTGACTGTACTCGCGCTGGACGATCCCAGCGAAACGGACTGGTCGGATAAGTTCCGCGAGCGACTGACCTTTGACGGCGTGTTGCCCGATCCGGAGTACAAGCCGGCACACCGGAGCCGGATCGCGGTCCTAGCCGACCAGATCCCCGCCGGCGAGATCGGCCCCGCATGGATCGGCGGTCAACTCACCATGCCGATCGACGTCATCGACGTCGAACATACCCGTGCCCGCGTGCTCGACAACGGCAAACTGCAGAGCGGCTACTTCGGCCCGGTGCGCATCCTTGGCAAGCCTGATGGTTCAACCGGTGGGGGTGCAGACGCTCCGTGTCGCGTATTGATCGACGGCTACGACGGCGGTCACTGCCTGGTCTCCGGCGACATCGCCGCGGGGACGTGGTCCGGACCGGTCGCGAGTACGTGCATCATCGCCTGGGCCAGCCCCGCGAGCGGGCAAGCGACGCCGGTGCCGAGTCCCTACGATCGCGAGGTGCGTGTGTTTCACTATGGCCCCGCGATCACCGGCGTGGACTACGTCCAGTGTCGACTGTTCAACGGCCGTATCGTCCCCGATGTTTCGTACTGTGGCACATGAGCAACAACCTAGCCCCGAGCTGCTGCTGCGATGGCGAGAGCTACTGCGCCTGCGGTGAAGATTATGACGGCGAGCTGTACCTGCGGGTGACCATCGCGGGGTTGCTCAGTTCGTACACGTTCCCCGGCGGCTCGCCTGGCCCGTACACCATCACGGGGCTCGATGGGTTTAACGGAGTGTATCTCTCTAAATTCACGTTCTCGCCAGTGAATTGCTTGGATTTCGAGATCGAGCGATTAGAGATTGCCCGAGATCTGGTCAACTCCCAGCATCCGAGCAAGAACTTTTCCAACATGACGGTCGACTACGAAACAGGCAACACGACAATCTATCTGTTCTTTGCTTCGGGTAACTCGTCGACGCCAAATAGCTTGATCGTCTACCAGCCGACGAGCTGCGATGGTCCTGGCGAAGCCGTTGCCCTCTTTCCTCTCCCGGCTCCGGTCACGCTTAACCCATACGTGACCTACCCCGCGTCGTACAATTCCAGCGTCTCGTTGGTTTCGAGCTACCAGTTCGACATGACCTATGAATATGTCCTCCTTTGAGCTCGCCCAGTGTTTTCGGTGCAATACCTGGCACAAGCAACGCAACTGCCCGGCGTGTCGCTCTAGCAAAGTGCCGAGGCAGCGCGTGGTTCCGACCATCGACCTGCAGACACTCACCGAGTGGCAGGCCGACCGGATCCAAATCTGTGCCGCGTGTCCGCATCGAGAGGGAAACCGCTGCGGCATCATCACGAGCCGCGGCCGCCCTGGCCTGCTGCTGCATCGTCTCGGCATCCCTAACCCAGCTGCGACGTGCCCCCGAGAGGCCCCGAAATGGTCCGCGACCATAGAAGCCTGAAAGCACGGAAAAACGGCACTCTGCTGTACCCTGACACGTGACACCTTCGGTCGACCGCGTCTTCTCACGTTTTGTGCGTCGGAAATGACCCGACAGCCTCTTCGCTGGCCAACTGCCCAATCTCTCCCGGCCCGCGGACGTTCGCGCGGGTCGACCGAATGAATCGCCTGCCCCCGCGAGCATCAAATGCAAAAACTGTTCCTGATCCTGGCCCTGCTGGGCCTGGTCTGTGGTTGTAACCAATCCGCTGCACCAATCCTGATTCCAAACCAACCTCCGCCAGCCGAGGTTCCCGCCGCTAACCTCCCTGAGTCGCTCCGCCCCTATAACTGGACGGCGGCCGACGGCTCCGGATCCTGCGTCAACGCATCGACGGTCTACGCACTGCAGTGGCGTGGTAAGGAGGCGATGGCCGATTGGTGGCGTCGCAACCATTCCGGTGGCGAAACCGATACGAGCATTCGGCAGAGTCACGACGCCGCCGGCCTGCGGTACGTGTTTACTCGCTCGGCGGATGAATCGTTCCTCGACTGGTGCTCGCGTACCCGCCGCGGTGCGATCATCTGGTTTTACACGCGGCACTGCGTGACCTTTGTGGGTTTCGCAAATGTTGACGGGCGTGAATACGCGTTCCTCAACGACAACAACCGGCCTACTCGTTACATCAAAGTCGAGCGTGCCGAGTTTCTCAGGCGATGGGCTGACTATGGCGGCTTCGCCTTGTCACTGCTCGACCCGCCGGTCCCCCCACCACTCTACCCCGCTTATAGGAGCGTTCCCCATGCGTGATTTACTCACCATCCTCGCCGCGTGCGTGCTGTGCACGTTTTTGATTGTGTCCACTGGTTGCACCGACAACCCCAATTGCAACACGACTTGTCCGACGGGCCAATGCTGCCCGAATTGTACCGGTTGCCCTGGCTTCGATTGTCCCGGAGGTCAATGCCCTGGAGGCTATGGCCCAGGGAATCCGTGTTGCCCTGGCGGCCAATGCCCTCGACCGGTGTACCCCAATGGATCGCTTGAGATTGGAGACGTGGACAACGCGGACGTCAATCAAGAGGCGTTGCGACAAACCAAGGATGCGGACTGTGCGAGCTGTCCGAACTACCGGCCGAACTACTCCTGCCCCACGTGCCCGAATTACCAGCCGCAGCCCCAGGTGGTGATCGGCCCGAGCCGTATCGTGCAGCCCGCGCCGGTGGCCAAGCCTGCCGCGATCATCCCACCAGTTAGACCGGCGACGAAAATCGTCAACAGCGATTTGCGCGAAGGCGTGTTTCGCTGTGCGCGATGCTCGAAATCAGTAGTCGGCAAGGATTGGCACGAACTGTGGGCGGATGACAACACGCCCATGACATGCCTCTGCGAGCAGTGCTGGCAGGTGGCATCGGCAGGGGAGAAACGCAGCTACCTGACTTCCTATCTAGAGAAATCGGGGCTGTCGAAGTCGCAAAATTTCTACTGTTCGCAACTGATCAGCGCCGTCCGCTGATTGTCGACGAGCTACCCCCCGTTTCCTTCCGCCTCGAGGCCCAACCATGATGCGTTTTATCGCGGTGATGCTCTGCATCGTCGCCCTGGCCGGCAACGCCCGCGCCCAATTGCCCGAGGATGGCGGCAAGTATCAGATTATCGTAGTGACCGCGAGCACGCCCTCGCCGCTCGGTGCCCGTTTGCTTTCGCTGATCCAAAGCGATTCCAAAGTGGCCAGCATCGCGGCTCGGTGCCACGTCCACCAATGGACACCACAAACGAAAATCTACCAGGCACGCTATGCCCGATCGCTGCCCGCCACTGCACTGCCGATCGTCGCGTTGGCTCGCTCCGACGGCGGAGTGATCTACAAAGCGAGCGGCAATGCGGTCCCCTCCACCGGCGCCGACCTGGCAGCAAATCTGATGGACGCCGCGAAAATGGACCGTGACAACAGCCCTCTGCGTTATTCCGCAACCGCCGACTGTCCCGGCGGCACTTGTCCGACACGGCCGGCTCTGCCGAGCCTTCCATCGCTGCCGAGTTTTCGCCCGCTCGATGGACTGATCCCCGACACGGTAACGATCGATGTGCAAACTCCGTCAGTGCCCAAGTGGGCGATTGCTGTGGTAGGTGGCATCGTGTTGATCGGATGCCTCGGCGGGCTTTTGCTGATCGCCGTGGTTGGCCTGGTCGCCTTCGTCAAGCTCCGCGGCTGATCGTCGTCTCCAATCCATCCCTCCACCCTATTTAGGCTTACAAAATGCCCGAACCCCTAACCATCGCGAGCCTCGTCATTGGCGTTTTGTGCCTGCTCGCTGTTCTCGCCCTCGGCGCCCTACTGCTCTGCTGCGTTGCGTTTGTTGTTTCTCGAGACTCCTCCGGCAAGTCGTGGCGATCACTCAAGAAGACCGTCAGGCAGCAAGAGGAGGCCGACCTGGCCGACGCCAAGTGGCGGGCTGCTGGCCGTGGCCTTGGCTACAACACGGATTCGCTCCCGAGTGAGTAAAGAAGCCAACTGGGTCGCTCTGCAGACAACCGTTGCGGCGATCGGCGTTTTGACGTCGATCGCCGTTTCTTTTTGGGCTACGCGGACGCCTCCCACCATCGATCACTCCGCCCACCGTCGCCTCGACCAATCCGCCGCCGAGATCGCCACACTCCGCGCGCGACTCGAGCGACTCGAAACCACCCCCGACCGAATCCCCATTTTCCGACCTGGCCGACGATGACCCCAACCTTCCAAAGCGACTGCGGCCGCGTGACTCTCTACCACGCTGATTCGATGGAAGTGCTGCCGGCACTTGCACCGGAGAGCGTCGATGCGATTATCACCGATCCGCCCTATTCCTCCGGCGGGTTTACCCGTGGTGATCGCAATCAAAAGCCGTCTGCGAAGTACCAAGACAACGGCGTCGCCCGAAAGCACGCCGAATTCAGCGGCGACAACCGCGACACACGATCCTGGCTAGCATGGTGCGACCTCTGGCTCCGCCAATGCCGACGCATCGCCAAACCCGGAGCCTACTGCCAAGTGTTCTCGGATTGGCGGCAACTCCCCACGCTCACCGACGCCCTCCAAACAGCCGGCTTCATCTGGCGCGGCATCATCGCGTGGGACAAAACCGCCTCGAGCCGAGCCCCGCACAAAGGCTACTTCCGCCACCAATGCGAGTACGTTGCCTGGGGAACCAACGGACCCTGCAACAAAGCCACCCACGCCGGCCCGTTCCCCGGCTGCCACACCCACCGCATCAAGCCAGCCGAAAAGCGGCACATGTGCGGCAAGCCGGTCGACCTCCTCGCCGCTCTCGCCCAACCGATCCCGCCTAGCGGCACGATCCTCGACCCTTTCGCCGGCTCCGGCACAATGGGCGTCGCTGCGATCAAATCCGGCCGCCGCTATATCGGCATCGAAACCGACGCCCACCATTACGAAACGGCCGAGACGTGGATCCGCGAAACCCTGGCCGCTCACCCAGCCTAGCCGCCAGCGAAAAAATCCCACCAACATAACCGGCGATCCTCGCCGGTTTTTTTTCGACCGTCCGTCCGGCCGACCAAAGGACGGGAAAGTGTGTCTCTAAAGCCGCCCGTTCCCTGCCCGGGTCGGAGGTGAAGCTCCCGGCGGAAGGACCCAGAGGATTTTTTTGACCTGCCGCCTGCCGGGGGGGGTGGCTGGTGGGCGACCGAGTCCGCCCGCGTCGGCAGGCGGCTCGATCTCTTTCACGCGGGTTGGCCCGATGCAAACTCGCTGCTGGAGCGCACCTCCTAGTTTATGCCCTATTGCTTCCGCCGACGCGGCAATGCAACTCGGCAGGTTCCGTTTTCCATCCAGCACTGTCGGAACCAGGCATGCCTTGCGAATAGGCTGCGGCCAACCCTATCAGGGGTTTCTGTTGCGATAGAAAAAGCACGCCCGATCGCCTCAGTCAAGGCCTGGTGTCGCGACACCTGAAACGATGTATTTCCGTGTCTATTGTGCTACACTGTGCAACTTGGCATGATAGCAGAAGTGGCGGAAAACGCCGTGAAAATCGCCGTTTGGCGTTCCCTTGGTTTCGGATTAAGAGTCCGTTGCTCTACCAACTGAGCTACAAGGGCGGCTGTGTGGCCGTAATGGCCACTAATGGGTGCTGGGCACAACTCGTCGGATGAGTGTGCTCAGCGGAGTCACATTTTGCGATGCTCGGATGCATTGGTCAATCCGAGGCACTGACAAAAAATAGAGGCGACGGTCGGATTCGAACCGACGAATAAAGGATTTGCAATCCTTCGCCTTAGCCACTTGGCCACGTCGCCTTGTTAATCGTTGCCTCCTTCATCACCGTTTTTTGTGATGACAAACGCTCTGGGAAGAGACGTCTGCGGCAGCGATAAACTTCGCAGAAATTGCTCCGGTTAGGAAGGGCGGGCAGCCCTGTTTTTTTCTAATCGGAGCGTCAATTTCGTTGCTACCCGTTCATTCGACATTCGCGACGCGGAACTTGAGTGCTCTGCGGCAAAAAATCAAATTCATACCGCCGAGATGGCTTGTTGGAGCGCCGCTTTGGGACGCACGCCGACGAAACTTTCGGAGATTTCACCGTTCTTGAACAGCAACAAGGTAGGGATGCTGTTGATGCCGAACTTTTGCGCCACACCGGGGTTTTCGTCAATGTTGACTTTGCCAATCGAGACGCCTGGGTTTTCGGTAGCGAGCTCTTCGATCATCGGAGCGATCTGGCGGCAGGGGCCGCACCAAGGTGCCCAGAAGTCCACGAGCACTGCTGCGTCGCTATTGAGGACTTCAGTGTCGAAGTTGTCGTCGGTGAATTCTTTTACCGCATCAGAGGCCATGATTGTTTCCTGCTAAAAGGAGAGTTGAGTAGGATGGACACAATTTACCGGGAAGGGGTTCGTAGACCAGTGGCCTCGGTTGTGCCAAAACAGCGAATCGGCCAAGTTGGCAGATTCGTTCGCTCGGGGGAGCGGAATCCAATAGGCTGCAAACACTGGGCCAACTGGTCCAGGATCACGGCGGTGGCGCCCCAAATTCGCAGCGACTGATATTCAAATGCGGGTGCGCTGAAGCGAAACTCCGCGACATCGATCTGGGGGTCCCGGGCGGCCTGAACGCATCGCTGGTGCCAAAACGAGCCTACCGAGGATCGCTGACAGGGGATCTGGAGGGGCAGATGGATGACTTCGTCGACTTCTGCTGGGTCGGGTTGCCATGGCCGACTGGGTTTCCGGAGCACACATACCACTGGGGTGACTTCGTTGTCGCTGGCGTAGACATACTGCATCGGCAGTTCACCACAGATTTCGACCACGTCCGCGGCGATGCCGAGTTCTTCCTCAAATTCGCGTAGCGCCGCTGCGGTGGGCGTCTCGCCTGCCTCGATGCGTCCACCGGGAAAACAGATTTGGCCGCCATGATGCCGCAGGGCGTGGGGACGACGAGTGAGCGGGACGATCCAACCCTCATCAGGGTCGAAATACAATCCCACCGCCACGGCGGCTTGGCGAGAATTCATACGAGCGGGGCCGCGATGGCGGCCATAGGCGAGCTGTGGAGTCATGTTCCACTGCAGACCATCTCGTCTGGTGCTGGTGCGGAGTTCGGTCAATCGCTCGCTTAGCCGCGTGGCCATCTCGGACGAACACGGGCTGACAATTTCCCGTTCGGAACGACGGGGCGGGGCGGCTACAATCGTTGACGGACGTCTCCAGCCGTCGGTAGTCGGATTCGTTGACCGGCGGTTTCGACCGTCCACAGGGAGGTTGTCATTCACGGTAGCAGCCTAAATTAATGACTCCAACAGACGCCGTAGTTTTCGTAATTCGACGCGGTGATCGTGCTCTTCCATCGGACTCATGTCGACGGTCAGCGCCCGGTTGTATTTTTCCCGTTCGAGCTGGGTGACGATTTTGCCGTAGTCGATTTCCCCTTGACCGACACTGACCTGGAATTTGTCTTTACTGGTATCGCGGAGCTGGACGTTGGTGACAAATTTCAAGAGTTGATCGAAGCCTTTGCCGACCGCCATCGCTTTGGCAACGGCGGGGTTCCCAGCCGAAGCGATCAGCGCCACGGACGGATCCAGGGCAATTCCGAGTCCTTCGATGTTATTGCACAGCACCAACAAGGTATCGGGGTCTTCGCTGAGGCAACCGAGCATGCACCGCACGCTCAGCCGCACGCCTTCACCTTCTGCGATGGCGACGAGCCGCTTCAAATGCTCGACTTCTTCGTTAAAGGGAGTACCCTTTTCAGCCGATGGAACAGAAATATTGACTACCTTGGTCGCCTTGGCGATCCGGCACAGCGTATGAAACTGCTCGTAATGTTCGTCGCCCGTCGTCGATAGTTCCACGCGATAGCCGCTGATGTCCATGCGGTGACTGGAGCGAAGAATCTGAACAGCGCGGGCCTCGTCTTGAAGCAATTCATTTGGCCGGATAGGACCGATCGATTCCTGGATCGCGATTTCGACAGCGGTGAAATCGAGATCCTGGAGCAGCTCGATTGCAGCTTGCAGTTCTAGATCGGGCCAACATAAAGTCGAAGCAGCAACAAACACGCGGTGCGTCCTTCCTGAGTAAACAAGCGAAAAAATCTGTGTATCATGGGAACCTGATCACTCTAGCGTTCTCGTAGCGACGAAGTCCAGTCGAGTCGGGCGTTTCTTTGCGGCGGCATGCCTTGATCGACACTATTCTCCCCCTCACGATTGGATGACCCATGTTTTCCGAGATTACCGGTAGTCGGAAAACCATCGGCGATGTCGATGTGCTGTATCACGACGGCCTGTACCACCTGTTTCACCTCGTGCTACCCAATCACGATTTCATCGCCCACGCGGTCAGCACGGACGCCTTGAATTGGCGTCGGGTGAATAACGCGTTATTTATCGGGGAGCCTGGTAGTTGGGACGACCTGATGCTGTGGACGATGCACGTATCGCCGGACCCGAACCAGGAGGGTCGGTGGAGGATGTTTTACACAGGGCTGTCGCGACGTGACCAAGGGGACTACCAACGGCTGGGTTTGGCGGTCAGCGAAGATCTATTTCACTGGGAAAAATCACCGGTGCACTGGGAAGACCACCGTGGACCGCGTGATCCGCAACTGGTCAAACAGGCTCTTCAAGCCAGTCGGCTAAAACCGGAGCGGCGGGCCGACGCACCTTTCGATCGCGAGAGCTGTTTCCCGCTGGAGCCGGACCCGAGGTTCTACGAAGCGTCGCTCGACGAAGGACGGCACTGGATCAGTTTTCGCGATCCGTTTTACTTCCACGATGGCGAAGACGGATGGTTGCTGGCCGCTGCCCGTGCCAATCACGGCCCGGTGGTTCGGCGGGGCTGCGTGGCGCTCATGAAAGAGGTGTCACCCAACCATTTCGTCGCCCAGAAGCCGTTGCATCACCCGCGCATGTACGACGATATCGAGGTTCCCAATCTGATCCGATTGGGTGACGATCACTACCTGATCGGCAGCATTCGAGAGGATGCCAAAATCCGCTATTGGCATGCTGATGCACTACGTGAGCACTGGCAGAGCTATCATGACAATGTGTTGCTGGCCCAGGGAAACTATGCGGGGCGAGTTTGCCGGGACGAAACAGGCTGGCTGCTATGGAATTTCTACTCCATGCACCGTGACGATCGGACGCAGGACAACCTCATGCCGCCACCGAAGCGGCTCGTCCAAACCGAAACGGGACTGTTGCGTGCGGTCACCTTTGAAGGCATCGAGAACTACGTTCGCGAGTCCATTGATGTCCGTTGTGCCAATCCCCTGATCGAGGATGTGGGGCCGAGCGAGCAGGTCTGCCGAGTCGACCAGGATTATCTCGAACTCGCTTGCCAGAGCGGCTTCCAGGCCTTCGTCTTTGATGGCGAACTCGAGAATTTTCGCATGCAGGCGAAAATGGATCTCCAGGGCCTCGGCAAGTGCGGACTCGTCTTTCGTATCGATCCCGATACACGCGACGGATACTATCTCTCGTTGGATCTGCACAAGGGCGTCGCCCAACTGCGTGGCTGGGGGACGGATTCGCAGGCCACGGGGGACCAGATGATGCAGTTTGAGCCACTCCAAGCGGGCTTTTGGCACAGCGAGACACGCGGACAGGCTGAAATTAAGTTGATTGCGTTCGGCAGTTACATCGAGCTGAGCGTCGATGGGCGGGTGGTGCTGTCGCTCGCCGATCAGCATTTTCAGTGCGGCCACGTGGGGGTGTATCTCGAAACCGCCGTGCTCCGGCTGGACGGGGTCGAGTTGGTGAGATTGGCCTCACCGAGCCAGAGCGACGAGCATTTGGCGAGTGGTTGAGGGAGTCGCAGGCATGCGGTACGTCACCACGCGTGGTGTCAGCATGGACTAGACTCAGGGACCTCTGCCGCCCTCTCACCCCCTCCGAATGTTTAGCATGTCCCTATTCCGACACGTCTGCCTGTGCATCGCACTTCTCGCAGCCTCCCAGTCAGGGGTGATGGCCGACAACCGAGCTGACGTGGTCGTCTATGGATCGACGCCAGGCGGTTTTTGTGCGGCGATCGCTGCTGCCCGCGAGGGCGCATCGGTCATCTTGCTGGAACCGACCGATCACATCGGCGCCATGAATACTGGCGGGCTAAGCCATTGCGACTCCAACCAGATGGTTCGCGAAACGGTGATGGGACTGTTCGATGAGTGGCACAGGCGTGTGGTGATGGATTACACCGATCGAGGCCTTCCGGCCCCATACGACCCAGCGACGAAGGATCAATCGCGTTGGACGTTCGAACCGCACGTGGCGATGCGGGTGACCAAGCAGATGCTCGATGAAGCTGGGGTTACTGTGCTGACTCAGCGATATCTGACGTCTGTGACCAAAGAGGGGCCGCGGATCACATCCGTGGTGACCAAGAACGGAACGTTCTCGGCTAGAGTATTTGTCGATGGCACCTATGAAGGTGATCTGATGGCGGCCGCGGGTGTCCAATGGACGATCGGGCGCGAAAGCCGTGCGGAGTACGGTGAGTCGCGGGCGGGCAAACAGTATCCAAAAGCCAAGATGGACATCAACGGCTTCGATGCCAATGGTAACTTGCTGCCGCTGGTCACGACCGCTGCTGCCGGGCCGGACGACGCGGGTGATCGCAACGTCATGATTTACAGTTTTCGATTGTGTTTGACCGCGGATCCCGACAACCGCGTGGCGATACCCAGCCCCGCGAATTATGACCCGGCCCGGTTTGAAGTCATGCGAAGAGCCCTGCAGACTGGCGTGCGGGTTGGATTCGACCTCTATCCGCTGCCCGGCGGGAAACTCGACGGCAATAACTCGATCGGTGGTCAATTTTCATTGGGGCTAGTCGGTGGCGCAAACGATTGGCACTCAGCCGATGAAGCGGGACGGCGCGCAATCTGGGAGGCGCACAAGCAATACACGCTGGAGTTCATCCACTTCCTCGTCACAGATCCTGCTGTGCCCGCCGACATCCGCAATAGCTACGCAAGTCTGGGGTTCTGCAAAGACGAGTTTGCAAGTCACGACCACTTCTCACCCGCACTCTATGTGCGGGAGTCGCGGCGTATGAAAGGCATGTACGTGATCACTGAAAAAGACATTCTGGAGGAACCCGAAAAAGACGATCCCATCGCGATCTCGTCATTTCCGATTGACTCGCACGATTGCCAGCGCGTCGCACTGCAAGACGGCGGCGTGATCAACGAAGGAACCATCTTTCCGGTCCGTCGGGCGAACCCAAAACAGGGCTTCGCCTATCATGTTCCCTACCGCGCAATCCTGCCCAAACCCGAGCAATGCGATAACCTGCTCGTCCCTGTTGCCCTGTCGTGTACGCACGTCGGCATCTCGTCGCTGCGAATCGAGGGAACGTGGATGATTCTTGGCCAGAGCGCTGGAGTCGCTGCGGCACTGGCGGCTGAGCACGGCGTTGCCGTGCAGGAACTGCCCTATCCGCAGCTTCGGGAACGCCTGTTAGCACAACACCAAGTCCTCGAACTGCCCGACGTCACTGACCTGCCAGCGGCTGACGGTTCAATCGCTCTGGAGAGCTTGTCAGGAATCGTGCTCGATGATGCTGCAGCGGAGCTCACCGGTCAGTGGTCTCGCTCGACCGGATTCAAACCCTACATCGGTCGCGGCTATCTCTTCAGTGGCGAAAAAGACTCCGCAGCGGTTGGTGACGGCGCGTCCGCAGCAACGTTTCGCGTCCAAGTGCCGGACGCCGGTTCCTACCAACTGAGGATGGCTTACTCCGCACACGAAACCCGCGCCAGGAGTGTTCCCGTGACCGTCACTAATGGTGCCTACGTGAAACGATTCAAGGTAGACCAAACCCAGCCGTTACCGGCAGGTGAACGCTTCCAGTTGATCGGTGAAGTCCAATTGGGAGGTGAGGGCGAGACCACCATTTCCATCAGCAACATGCAGACGGTAGGGTTTGTAATCGTCGACGCCGTTCAGCTACTGCCAACGAATCCTTAGCGGCAAAGGTGTGATCGCACGTATGCAGGACACGAGTTTGTGTTCAGATTGGATCGAGGTGAGGATCTCGATAAAAAACGCAGTCAGTCTGCAACGCCGAAATCCTCGAACACCGAATGGCCCCTGAATATTCAGGGTGCCAAGATGTTCGAGGACAGGCCTCATTGTGGTTTAATCTTTGTGAATCAACTGCATTGATTCGCAAACGATCTAGGGCATCAGCACGTGATCGATGACGTGGACGACGCCGTTGCTCGTCATGATGTCAGCGGCAGTGACAGTCGCATCATCAATCATCACTTTCCCATCGGCTGTCTTGATCGAGAGCTTTTCTCCGTTGACGGTCTTCGCCGTGGACAGCTTCGCCGCGTCGGCCGCGAGGACAGCACCGGGGACGACGTGATAGGTCAGAATTGACACGAGCTTGCCCTTGTTCTCGGGCTTGAGCAGGCTGGCGATTGTGCCTTCGGGAAGTGCTGCGAATGCCTCATCGGTGGGAGCGAAGACTGTGAATGGTCCTTCGCCTTGAAGCGTTTCGACGAGGCCGGCAGCTTTTACCGCAGCCACTAACGTGGAGAAGTTTTTGCTCCCCGCAGCAGTGGCAACGATATCTTTATCAGCAGGCATCAGTACACTATCGATGACGTGGATCACACCGTTGCTCGTTACGATATCGGCTTTCACGACCTTCGACTTGTTGATCATGACGCCGGAGTCGCTCGCCTTGATCACGAGCGGTTGACCTTCGACCGTCTTGGCACTGTTCAGCTTCGCAGCATCGGCCGCCATTACTTTGCCGGAGACGACGTGGTAGGTCAGGATGTTTTGCAGTTTCTTGCGATTCTCAGGTTTGAGCAAGGCTTCGACTGTTCCTGATGGCAGCTTGGCGAACGCAGCGTCAGTAGGCGCGAATACAGTGAAGGGCCCATCGCTCTTGAGCGTGTCGACCAAGCCAGCGGCCTCGACGGCAGCGACGAGTGTCTTGAACTGACCGGCGGCGACGGCAGTGTCGACAATGTCGTCCGTTGTGTCAGCAGGGGCTGCGACGAGGGTGGTTGCCTTTTGGTGGGCGGCAGCGGCAGCGAGTGGACACTGCTCACCGGCCGACAGGCTGGAAGTGGAAAACATGGCTACGAGGCAGATTAACTTTTTCATCGTGGGGTCTCAGTTGGGGAGGATTCGGTTTGACCGCGTCGACTCGGAGTCGCGGTCTCTGCAGTGTTAGTAGGGCTCCCAAACGGGATGACCACTCCAATCAGAATCTTTCACGCAGGAATTTTTCGGAACACGCACGGGAGCCAACCCCGTCGTGGATCACGTGGCGAATCAACCTCTCGATCACGAGCGACATCGATTTCACCAATGCCGTCACACTCCAGCGATACAATCGCCACATCCAGCGGTTACTGACGTTCGTGCCAGACGGCGATGTTCGCTCGCTTGCCGGGGTGTGTGAATCGACGTGATGCGGTTGCGATTGGCTCCCGATCTGCAGGTTCTTATCAAATCCGCGCCCATGCTTCATAATCAGCTGCACCGAATGCCTCCCATCTACAGATTATTGTCGACGCCATGACCCTTTCGATCATCCATTACCCTCACCCGACACTGCAGCATCGCAGTCGACCCATTGTACGAGTTGACGCAAAACTTCGCGGCATGGCTGCAGAGATGTTGGAGCTGATGTACGACAACGAAGGCGTCGGGCTGGCGGCCAATCAAGTCGATCTGCCGATTCGGATGTTCGTCGCCAACCCCAGTGGGGAGCGTGGTGAGGGCGAAGAGTGGATCGTCATCAATCCAGTGATCGATCGTCCGAAGGGCAGTGAATCCGGACAGGAGGGGTGCCTCAGCGTTCCGGGCGTGTACGCGCAGGTGAAGCGGCCCAAGACTGTTCGGCTGCAAGGCTACGATCTGCAAGGAAATGAAATTAATGTTGAGCTTGATGGGTTCTTGGCACGCGTTGTCCAGCATGAGGTTGATCATCTCGACGGGGTGATGTTCTTTGATCGAATTGGGATCGAAGCAAAACGTGACATTGAACACGCGCTCGCTGAGTTTGAGACGACGTTTGAGTCGCTCCGAAATACCGGCAGCATTCCCGACGACGCCGAACTCGCACGTCGACTCGCAGAGTGGGAAAAAGCTTACACATGAATTCCGTAAAACGCCGCATTATCTTGATGGGCACGGGCCCCTTCGCTGTCCCTTCCTTCGAAGCGATCCGCGCTGCGGGACATGAGGTACCGCTTGTCATCACTCGCCCCCGCCCACCCGTCAAGAGTCGCCGCGGCCCGCCGCCGGCCCCAGTTCACGATTGGGCGGTTGCCCATGGACTTCCGCTCGAGTCCCCCGACAGTATCAATGAGGACGCTGTGGTGCAGCGGCTTGCCGAGCTTGAGGCGGATCTCATGGTGGTGTGTGACTACGGACAGATACTCCGGCCCGCTGCGTTGGCAACGACACGGTGGGGAGGCATTAACCTGCACGGTTCACTGTTGCCAGCCTACCGAGGTGCAGCTCCGGTGCAGCGAGCGGTGCTCAGTGGAGACTTGGAAACCGGCGTGAGTGTGATTCACATGACCCCACGGCTCGATGGCGGACCCATTCTTGCCACCCGCCGAACCCCAATTGGGACAACCGAGACCTCGGGCGAGCTCGAAGAACGCCTCTCGGCGATCGGTGTGCAAGCCACGATCGAAGCGATCGAGCTGCTCGACCAATCGCTAGTCGGTCATGACCCTGCAGAGCCGCTGCCGACATTGGGGGCTGTCCAAGATCCAGCACGCGTGTCCAAGGCACCCCGGCTCCATAAGGCGGAAGCTGAGATTGACTGGTCCCGCTCCGCTCGCCATATCGACTGTCTCGTTCGCGGGATGCAACCCTGGCCAATCGCGTACACCTTTGCCGAGACGAAACCTGGCAAACCACCCGTGCGGCTGGCCATCGTTCGGGTCACCGCTCGGCCCGATGCGGCGGCTGATGACGCCCAGATCGGACATCTGCTCGTTAGCGACACGAAAGATGAGATGGCGATTGGCTGCGGTGATGGACGCATCATCGTCGAGCGATTGCAACCGGCCGGAAAAAAAGAGATGGACGCGGCGGAATTCATTCGAGGACATCGCTTGCAAGCCGGCTTTCGATTTGGAATGGCTACCCCGACCGAAAATACGAGCCCCCAGGTATGAACCGACGAACAACCGATGTGCGATTATTCTGCGTGAGCCTGAGCGTGCGAGCTAGCGTCGTATCTGATCGTCCACCGCATGGCGACGCTCACAACCGCGCGAGATGTCTTGGTGCGTCATGGGGGACTCCAACGTTAAATAGCTTTTCCCCGCTCATGCAGGCCGGATTCGCCTTGTTGCTCGGGATCGTCTGCAGCGTCTGCGGACCCGTTCATCATGCGTACGCCGCCGATCCCGTTCCCACCATCGACGCGACCACCCTGCATCACAAGGTGCTCTGTGGCTACCAAGGCTGGTTCCGCTGCCCCGATGACCCGAGCGGTCGGGGCTGGGTTCACTGGAGTCGTGACCGGAAACAGATCACACCGCAGTCGCTGACAATTGAAATGTGGCCGGACATGCGCGAGTACACCTCGGGCGAGAAGTATCCGGCACCCGGTTTCACCTACCCCGACGGTCGTCCGGCGGAACTGTTCAGTTCGGCAAACCCGCTCACCGTCGATCGGCATTTCGATTGGATGCGTCAATACGAAATTGATGGTGCGCTGGTGCAACGATTTGTTTCCGGCACCGGACACCCTGACTCCACACGTGTACTCCGTCATGCCGCTGCAGCGGCGCAGGAGACGGGACGCGTCTTTGCCGTCGAGTATGACATGAGCGGTGTGCCCGAAGATCAATTGTTGACGCGGATCACCACGGACTGGAAAGCTCTCGTGGATGAAATGAAGATCACCGAAAACCCTCAGTACCTACACCATGAGGGGCTGCCTGTGCTGGGGGTTTGGGGATTTTTCCCTGAGCGATTTAGCAGCGAAACGGCTCATGCTCTGATCGACTTTTTCAAAGCGGAGGGGCCCTACCAAGTCACGCTGATCGGCGGTTGCAACTGGCCGTGGCGTAACGAGTCGGACCCCCAGTGGGCACGGGCGCTTCGCCGCTTTGATGTCCTCAGTCCGTGGAACGTGGGGCATGTGCACCGGGAAGCCGGCAAGCTCTATGCTGACACGGGACGTTGGGCAGGGGACCGTGAGGAAGCCCAGCGGCATGGGATGGGCTACATGCCTGTTGTGTTCCCCGGGTTCAGTTGGGATAATCTCAAACATCAACCCGCCGGCACTACGGACATTCCTCGGCTCGGTGGCGAGTTCTACTGGCGGCAATTCGAAACTGCGGGCGAACTCCAGATCGAGATGGTGAAAGTCGCGATGTTCGACGAAGTTGACGAGGCGACCGCCATTTTCAAAGTCAGCGACACGCCGCCGACGCAAGCTCATTTTCTCGGGCTGGAAGGTCTCCCGTCGGACACTTATCTACGGTTGACTGGTAAAGGCAGCCGATTGATCCGAGGCGAATGATCACTTGAATGATTCCTCAGGCGACTCGATCGAATGCGCGGACGCAGCCTCGCAATGTGTCGCAACGGATCCATTGAAGCAGTTGAGCATCGCATGTGTGATTCACTCGCTCGATGGTGGTGGTGCCGAACGAGTGATGGCGGGATTGTCAGGACGACTCGCTGCGCGGCAGCACCGTGTTGACTTGATCACGCTCGATGACGGGGCGCGGCGTCGTCACCAACTCAGTGATGCGGTGCGATGGATTCCGCTCGATGTGATGTCGACGGATAAACGCAAGATCGGCTGGGTAGAGCGTGTCACGAGCCTGCGCCGCCAAATCATCCAGGGCGAGTATGACGTCGTGTTATCGTTCTGCGACTCAACCAACGTATTGGTTCTCACGGCGACCCGGGGGCTGCGCCGATGCCCGCGTGTGGTCGTCAGTGAACGCAGCGACCCGGCTCATCAATCGCTCGGGCGAGTGCGTGAATGGCTGCGTGATCGGTTGTATCCCCGCGCCGATGCCGTGGTCTGTTTGAGCGACGAGGTAGCCGCAACATTGCATCGCCGCATGAATATTCACCCCGTCGTGATTCCATCGGCAGTTGAACTTCCGCCCCCAGAATATACGCAATTACGAGCGGCAAGCCATGCGCCCACTGCCGTACGTTTGATTGCCATCGGTCGACTGGAGCCCGAGAAGGGATTTCAGCGATTGCTACAGGCACTCGCTGGAATTACGCAAGACGGCGAGGCACCAGCGTGGACACTGCGGATCCTCGGCGACGGGAGCGAGTTAACAGCACTCGAAGCGATCGCACGCGATGGGAAGATCGCAGACCGCGTCGAATTTAGCGGCTGGGTCGATTCCGTGTGGCCACACTTAGCAGAGGCTGATGTGTTTGTGCTGCCGAGTTTATACGAAGGCTTCCCATCGGCGATGCTTGAGGCGATGGCGGGCGGTCTCGCCGTGGTCGCCATTGATGCGGGTGGTGGCGTCCGATCCGCGATCAGGCACGGCGAAAACGGTTGGCTGGTCGAAAACGAGGCCACCGCCCTCGCCTCCGGTCTACGTGAGATCCTCGCCAACCCCTCCCTGCGAGCAAAACTATCCACCGCCGCCCCCCAGATCACCAACGAGTTCAACTGGGACACCATGGTAGATGCATACGAGCGCACCCTCCGCGGATGATGATGTCTCAGGACGTTTCTTTTTGGCGCCGGCTCGCCCGCCAGCAACGCAGCTTTGGCAATAACGGTGATCGATTGAAGCCAACTAAGGGCATTCTAGACAATATGTATCATTCAGCTTTCCAAACTTATAGCGAGTTAGCGCTAGATGTCATGCCGGAAAAGTCATCAATAATTAATTTGAACTCCCTCCGCATTTGATTCATCAAGCCCTGAACCGGATTTAAGGTCCGAGAACTTTTAGCGACGTTTTGGGTACGAAAACCGTTGTAGATCAAGAATAAAGGTCTTCAGCGGTTGCTTCGGGCATTCACTGTGTCAATTTCATGCATACGCCACCGCGGAAAACTGTCCCAATCCAAAGTGGCTACCATAGCCGAGTGAGATAGGCCCTTCGACTGGAACGTCGAAGATCAGTCGGAATCCATAGCCTTGTGTTGATGCTTGACGGCCGCCGCCACGCTGACGCGTTCGACGGAATTTCAACCAAGACGTTTTTGTGCCACCGAGAAATGTGTGAAATGTACGTTCGATCGTGACGCCTTCAGCAAATTCAGCCAGCCATGGACGCCGGTTGAGCTCTTTCCGCACGAGTCGCTCCAACTCGCGGTGTTCCGCCTCTGCGTAGCACTGAGGGTCCTTCTTTTCGTGATTGCGAATCCTCAGGTGATCCGTCGCGACAAAGGGTGTACGCGATTCCCAGACACGGCTCGACGCAAGCAAAGCAGTTTGTCCACGACGCGGATCCAGGCCACCAAAGTCACAGGGGGAGCCAACGCCGAGTGGGACGACTTGCAGGTCATGACCATCAGATCCGTGCATGTGGGTGAACCGGCTAAGCGCAGCTTCATCGTTTGGTTGAATTCCGGCCGGGATGAAAATGGTCAAATGCGTGATGCGCCCACGACTGTTGGGACCGAGAGATTCAGCGAAATAGTGTGCGTGGCCGTGAGTCTGAGAACCGTCCCTTCGTGGCGTGCCATCGGCGTACTTACCAGAGAACGCTTCGGAACACTGGTCGCCATTTTGCCGTTTCGAACAGCCCATAATGTAGCTCCTTGCGCGCTCCCCGATCCACAATGCATCCGTCAATCGAGGACGCACTGGTCCCGCAACCGCGAAGCGAGCGATTGTTGGTCCATTCGCTTTCGGTATGAGTGACTCTGAACGCTGTATGGGCTTCTCATTCTCGCGAACATAATCGATCCACCGACTTGCCGGCGGACGATTCCAACCAGCTTTGCGCAATTGATCTGTTTCGACGTGTAATGCATCAAATGCCGATACGGGTAACGATCGTTGAATTGCAGCTTTCTCATTTGCGGAAAGCTTGATCTTGTCAGTTGGTTTGCCCTTCTCCATTGCTTTCGCGCGTTTATCGGAGAGCTTTTGTTTTTCGATCTGGTTCTGTATCTGAGCTCGCCACTGGCCATATTGAGCCCAGTCGTCCGACGCGAGCAAGCGAATCAGCTCCTGACAACTACCGACGCCTCGATCGTCTAGTTGCTTTGCATTAAATGAGTCGGGAGCGGTTAACGAGACTGAGGCCTCTACCCACGATTCAGCACGTCCAAAGTAACTCATTGCTGAGACCAACTGAGCAAGCAACCGACGCTGGTCTTCCGTCAGTTCCAATTTGGGCCAGCAGACGACTAACGGATCATTCGGACTGACTGCGATGAACGTGTCAAAGACCTTGGTCTTTGCATCGTTTATTGTTGGCATGTAGTGACGCGTGTGTCCCGAAGTGCTCGGGGGAAGTTTGTACGCGGGTACATCCGAGAGTTTGTGCATAAGGTCATGCATCTGGGCTTCCGGGATTTCCGGGAATTTGTAGTGCCATACTGCCAGTAGTGCGCGTAAAATACGCCACGGCGATGGTGGCCATTCAACGGCACCTTCATTCACTTGTCGTCCCCACGGTGTCGCATGATACTTGCCGGTGAGGAACCGCATTTCAATGGCAATCATGGGGTTATTTCTTGTAGCTCATTTGGGTAACAGCGGGATCCGCAAAAAGTTTTTCATCTGCCGCTCTCTGGACAAGCCCTGGCAGTTCGCTCTCGAGGAATTCTAATTCTGGGAAATCGAAGCCCAAGGGCCGCTTGACGATGATGCCATCGGTCGCTTCCAAATCGCATGCAGTGCGAAGCCGTAAGCCTTCACTTAGGAATTTGCGAATTTTGTACAGTGAAATGGCGATCAATAGGCATTCAGCATTCTCGCCTAGGCCATAGCCGCGCAGTTGTGCCAGGTCGAGATTGAAGTAGGCTACGATCGATCTCGCCGTGTACTCGTCGCGATGGTATGGCACGTTACCATAGCCTTCGGCCGCTTTACCGTAAGGAGTGTTCTCACCGGTGCCTGGTTGCACACGATCGAACTTCACTCCACCGGCCGAGGCAACCTCAATTCCTTCGGCCTCTACGAATCCCGAGATTACTCGAGGCAAGCGAACGACACCGCCAAGTTTTTCGAGAAAAGTACCGTGAAGCAAACTGCATGGATCATACTTCAGCAGTGCCTTGGCTAGTTTTTGGCGATTGAATGGTTTGTTAGCTTCAAACCCGATGGAATCTTTGATCGCATCGAACTCTGGAGACTTTGAGGACGCGATGTAAGGCGAATTCAATCGATGCGCTTCGCGAATTGAGTCGGTCACCGTTCCGTCGGGCAAAGTGGTTTGTACGTAGGGCAGGCCATTGAGCGGAGACACCAGCGAATTGTTACCCTCATCCCAACAGACCGATTCCAACCGATTGGCTACCGATTGAGCGGATTCGACCAGCAGGCAGTCAACCGGATCGCCCGCACCGTTGAACCCTTTGAACGTCGCGGCACCGAGATCCGGAAAACCAGTCGGCTGAAAACGAGACCCTTGAATCGGCTTGAGAGGAATTTCCACCAACAGTCGGGGTGCGGATTTTAATGCGTCGAATTGAATTGTCATTCGTAACTCCTAAGGGAAAACTAGAAAAGAAATGCAGTAGCGGAAGGTGTTCCGCAGTCAGAGACCAGAGGCCGACACAAGAACTGCCATGGACATCAGCTCGCGGGAATTGAAACAAGACACTCACTCAGCCCGGATGGGCGACACTCGTGTCAACGTTTGGCTCAGACTGATGCAACACACGGTGTGATAACCGGTCGGCGTCCTTTTTCGAAATCGGGAACAACAAAGCTGCGGCGGTTCGCTGGGCCTGCTGGCGACTCATCGGCAATGCGTCGGCAGCTGGTCCAAAACCAGACGCAGTCAATCGCCGCGAAGCCAGTCGTGTCGCTTCCGCACCATCACCCAATGTGGCTCGCCGTAAGATTTGCGGGTTTAACACGATGGCAACGTCATTGAGTCTGTGAGGCAGGTAGCAAAGCTTGAGTAAACCATACGCCGCATCGGGCATCGCGCGTCCGACCTGAGGAGCATGCAATGTCTGCATGACTTTCGCAAAGCCCTCTTTGGATTGGGGAAAGTCCATCAGGCAAAAGGCCTTGAACAGGCTTTCGATACGTTCGTCATTAACAGCGCCACCAATAAACGCTGCGATGTCCGGCAAGGTTGCTACTAAGCGACCGCGAAGTGGGGCGAGTAATTCCTTTGACGCATCATCTTTGCCAGACTTCATCACGTCGATCATGCGGCGATTCAGGATGGCGGACAAGTTTTGGGTGAGCGAGCCGCTGGTCCAAACGATCGCAGGGTCGGATGCGTCGCGAGCCCATTTGGGATATCGCGACCTCCAAGTCGTCGGATCGATCGGTTCGAAATGTCGACGGATAGGACCAACCGAGCTGTGGGTAACACTGGCCAAGGCGGCAGCCAATCTAAATTCGCAACTACAATCGTATGACTTTATCAACCAATCGTCGCTCAGAAGCGGCAGCGGACTGATTCCGCTGCCCATGCTGCCATCACGCAGTTGTTTTGAAATGGCAACACTGGCTTCTGCTTCGCCCAACGCGATCAAAGTTGCCTGCACGTCGGTGGCGTCGCCTCGCTGGCAAAGGTTCAAAATGCTCGACTCAAGTTGTCGCAACGCTCGCCCGGCGCGCGCCGGAGCCGTCTTTCCCGTCGCCGCACGACGAAACCGATCGAGCCAGTGGTCGAGCGGAGCCAGTAGCTCTTCTGCTTCGGGTTGAGCCTTGACTTGGAAACGAGCCAGTGGCACGGCAAGATAGGCAAGGCCGTTACGTTGCTGAAATCCATAACGCTGGAACTCATTGATACCGCGATCGACACCTAAAGACGCGATCGCCCTCGCAAAATCGACCCCGTTTTTTGCCTTTCGTTTACGTGTTTCCACGCGTCCTTCGGAGAGCAATGTCGTGATAGCGGCAAAGCTCGCGGGCGACTCCCAAATCGGAAGCCACATTTCGGCCCGAGAGGAGGCCTCGTCCGTATCGCTGCTGCTTCGGTATCCCACACCCGTTGAACGAACGCAAAACGGATAGGCAAGTGCTCCACTGTCGCCCGACTCCAATCGCTTGGTGGACGCCGCCGCGAACATGATCGCCCCCTCCAGCATCAACACATAATCCCATGAGTTCACCGTGCTATAGCCATCGAAACCCGAACCACTATTCGATCCGCCGAGGCTACCTGGGTCGTACTGACCGATCGTACCGCGACTTCGGCAACAGCTCAGCTCGGCAAACAGCGATTCCTCAATTCGAGCTTCCGCATCCACTGCCGCATTCCCATCCGTAGGATTCAATAGCGAGATCAAATGCTGCATGAAGTTATTCGTGAACTCCAGGCGACCATCGTTTCCGCCTGTACCCAGAAGCGGCGGATATTTAGGTCCAGCGCCGGTAAGGACAAATGCAGCATCCAGCCACGTCAACACATTATCTGGTAGAGTATTTCGGCATAACAACAAAAGATTGGCCTTCTCCTCATCCTCGGGCATATTCGTCAGGAGAGATTTGCACTGTGCAAGAACATCGCGGTAAGAGCAAAATCTCGCGGCCTCTCCGCCTTCAATCGCCTTCATCGCGTCTTGATTGTCTTTTGGATTGAATCCGCTCCCGCCGTTCCACGGCGCAACAAGTGGAGTTGGACTGTACTGATTCAAGAAAAATTCCTGTAACGCCGTTTCATTCAGTGTCGACCGTAGCCAGAACGAATCATTCTTCCACCAGCACAGCGCGGTTGTGTCCACTTGCTCAGCAACAAGCCGCAAGATCCCGAGTGCTTTCAAGTAGTGTGCCAGAGGCGTCGGCGAGCAGCCCTTCAAGTTGATCGTATGGAGTTGGTTGCTCATTTGGAGGTTCCTTTCTCGCTACCACGCCAGTCAGCGACACGAACCATTGATTCCAGAAACGCCAGCCGAAATGGTCCAAGATCGTCACGCAGTCCGATCGTGCGAGCCAACCAACTTGGATGACCATCGCACTCGCCTAGCTGCATTAATCCCAGAGACAATTTGGTTGCTTCAGAAATATCTCCTTCGGCATTGCCGATCTCGATCCGGGGCAATTCATCGCCATCCCATATTCCGCGAGCGAATAACCGGCCAGCATCGGGCGGTTGATTCTCATTGGGCATGCTTCTCAAGCTCATTCGAACCTTGCCGTGATGGGCGGCGATCAAGTAGGCAATCAAGTCGGATGCCGGATCATGAGGATGCTGTTGCAGCCAAGCGAGTGCACTGGCCAATTCGTGGCGAAAGCCGCGACGAAGCTGGAGCAGGACCTCAATCATGACATCAGAGTCGACATCTGGCGTTTCGGAAGGGACAATCTGATAGTTCAGGTAACCGCTCTTGCCCGACTTTGCCCACAGCTGATTGGGATCCAGTTGGGAATTCGATGCAATGACTGCACCCTGGAACGCTGGATGACTCTTGCCAACATCATGCCACCAAGCAGCTCGGATGACCGACGACCATGGCACATCGGTTAGTTCACTCTGGAGTGCTTGTCGCAGGGCGACCGCTGCCTGTCCGACATCCCGCAAGTGGGCTTCTACACTTAATGGCCTACCAGCCAAATCGTCTTCATCCATCGACGCTTGAAGCACTCCGACTTCGCTCCGGCAATCGGAGACGGGGGCATGCTTTGGATCGGCTGTCCAACCCAGTTCTCTGTCATAGCCACCGGCTCGCGAATGAAACAGTAACACCATGCCGGGTCGAGCCGCATTCGGTTTGACCACTTGCCACTGTCGATCGAGTGAATCCCATGTATAGCAAAGAATATCTTTGTTGGCTGCTTTCTTGATGAATGCCGAACTGCCGCGAACCGCCGCGATCGAAACCGAACAAAGTTCGTCTCGGGATGGAGCAGGGAACATAACACTGCCATCGTCGAGCTTCGGCATCGGCGGCTTGCCACCGAGCGTTTTGTCTTTTAGGTCCCAGTCTCGCCAGTAGACTTGGACGTCGCAATCATCGCTATCTCGAATATAGCGCGATACATCGAGATCGTTTACGCTCAAGTCAGCGGTCGTATCGAACAGATCAAGCAAATCCTTGCGACGTAAAACATGGTGAATAACGCGTGGTGTTTCGACTTCGACGCCCGCAAGTGACTGTGGCCCGACCTCCGCTAGCTCATTCATAGCCGCGCGAGCAGCCTCGAGTTCGGCAATTTCGTACGGCAACGCCAAATCCGCGACTCGTTTCGGATTGGACGTATCGATGTCAATCCAGTGAACCTGGGCTGCGGCTTTATTGTTTACACCACACATTCCACGCCGATTGCAGCGACCGAATCGTTGCACCAAGGATGACCAGGGGGCGAGTTCTGTGAATAAGACGGTCGACGAAATATCCACGCCCGCTTCGATAGCCTGAGTAGAAATCACGATCCGTCCAGCTGTGGGAATCGTCGACTCGTCAAGTGCTGCGGCTTGAATGTTTGATCGATCGGCAGGTCGAAAACGCGAATGGATCAGCGATGTTTCCGGTTTCACATCCAGTTTGCCTACCAGTTTTTTAATCGCTTCGAAGACCTCCTGCGCTCGATTCACACGGTTGACCACGACCAATGTTAGCTCGCCGGAAACGTGTGCGGCGACAATCAATTCCGCCAACGATCCGGCGTATGTTTTTTTGTTGTCGGGAGTTAACTCAATGCTAGCTTTAACGCACGGCTTCTTTGCATTGAGCAGCTGAAACACCCGCTCATTATTCGTGTCATCAGCCTGAAGTGTTTCGGCCGACCAATCATCACCATCGGATTGCAGGTGATCGACGGTTGCCAACGCATTGGAATCCAGCGTGGCCGACATCCACAGCGTATGCGATTGTCCGTACGTTGCTAACTTGCGTCGCAGTCCCGCCAGCTGAGCAGTTGTTGTCAGACCGACGCCCATCAACTGCGTCTCGTCGATCACCCATAAACTGTCGTTGTTGAGTAGCGAAAAGTGAACGGGCCAAGCGTAGCGGCTCATCCCGTAGCCACGATTGAGCGATCGTGAAAGCAGCATGTCCTGAGTACCGATCAATACTTGATCGGCTTCAGGATGCTCGAACCATCGCTGATCATCTTCGCCACCCATCAGTACAGCGACACGAACCCCACCTGTATTTCGATCGGCAATTTGCAAATTCTCCACCCAGCCAGAAATCGCATTACGAGTCTGTTCCACCAACGTCCGCATTGGCAGGCAATATACGAGACGTCTTGGCGTTGCCAACTTCACTGCGTCATCCGCGTAGCGCCGACGGTACAGCCAAGCCAACGCAGCTGCAGCGGTTTTCCCTACTCCGGTAGGCACGCTTAAAACCTGTGGAAGCGGCTCTTGTGTTCCCAAACGGGCTTGGTAGGGATAGGGCGGACGCCCTGTCGCTTGTTGAAAGAATGAGTCAAAATCCATGCCTGTGTTTCGCATGCTAGGTTGGGTCGTAAAAACAATTGAAAACGTAGCTTAGCTGACCGGGGTGACACGTTTGGTCACCGGGGGGGTCGGTTTCGAATTTCTTTTGGAAAGTTCTTTTCGTTTTCGCAGGCTCATCAGAGCCCACAGGATTTCGTTCTCGGAATGAGTGGCTGCGATTGAGCCGAGTGACTCGAGAAACGCCACACGTAGAAGTGGATCGCAGATCATTCGGTCGACCGAAACGGTGTGTTCGCGTTGAAACATGATCCAACTGTCGAGCAAGGGTTGTTTGTCCACGGTGAGTATCGTTCCCACGCGTTCCGACTCGTGGCCTCATTGAAGGCATAACGCTGGCTAAAGTTGCAGTGACCGATTGACTGATTTCCGCGTTCAACGAACGCGGCCTCATTGATTACTTTGACAAATGTACGGAAGTAAGGTAAGTTTATCGAAATTCGATAAACCGTGCATACTTGGTTAGATATGGACCCTCGTACCAACCCGTTCGCCCCCGGAGCTGGCACGCCCCCGCCTGAATTGGCGGGCCGCGAGCATTTGCTTGAGAAAGCCTCCATCGCCGTCGATCGCTTGGCGGGCAAGCTCAATAGCCGGGGAATGGTCTTCTATGGTTTGCGCGGCGTTGGCAAGACGGTGCTGCTCCAGCAAATGCGACTCAACGCCTCGGCCGATGGTTACGTAACGGTGCCGATGGAAGCACCCGAAAATCGTTCACTGCCGTCGATCTTGCTGCCCGCTCTCCGAGCGACAGTGATCAAGAATTCGACAGGTGCTGCCGCGAAGGCCAAGTTCCGCGACTTGCTGGGAGTGCTCGCGTCGTTCGCGAACGCGGTGAAAGCCAAGTATGACGATGTGGAAGTCGTTCTCGATGTCGCGCCGACCGCGGGGATCGCCGATAGTGGAGACCTGGAGAGCGACCTATGCAGCCTGTTCTCAGAACTGGGGAGGATTGCCGCTGACCAGGCCACCGTGGTCGCTATCTACATCGACGAATTGCAGTACGTTTCCGAACTGGAGCTTGCCGCGTTGATTTCGGCGTTGCATCAAATCAGCCAAGAGCGATTACCAGTTACTTTATTCGCGGCTGGATTACCCCAGTTGCTGGGCCAATTGGGAAAAGCAAAATCGTACGCCGAGCGACTCTTTGATTTCCAGGAGATCGGTTCGCTAGAACGGGCCGCAGCGGCAGACGCGTTGACCATTCCAGCTCGTCAGCAATCCGTTGAGTTTGACTCCAGGGCTCTGGATCATATTCTCGATGAAACAAAGTGCTATCCATATTTTATCCAGGAGTGGGGGCAACATGCTTGGCAGATCGCCCCCACATCACCGATTACGCTCGTCGACGCACAGGCAACTACCGAGTCAGCCATCGCGCATTTGGACAGCAGCTTTTTCCGGGTTCGCTTTGACCGGCTGACGCCACAGGAGAAACGCTACATGCGGGCGATGGCGGAACTCGGCCCAGGCGCGCATCGTAGTGGTGACGTGGCTGAAGTATTGTCGAGATCGGTTCAAAGCCTCGGGCCGTGCCGGAGCTCGCTAATCAGGAAAGGGATGGCTTACAGCGCGTCGCACGGAGACATTGCGTTCACGGTCCCGCTGTTTGAAGGGTTTATGAAACGCACGATGGACCTGGTGATCGACTAGCGTCTTCAGCCTCGCGAACGCCAGTCTAGCTAAGCGGCCAAAAAGAGATGGCCGTCCGGTAGTGGTTCTAATAATTCAACGTTATGAGCCGCCACGGCGTAGCGTTTTCCGTTGTGAACGACGACCAAGTCGAGCACCATCGCATCGTACTTCGGATGCGCGGTATCGACGACTTCAACGGATTTACCCAAAACCTCTGCGGCGAAGGGGAATGCGAGTTCTTGACCGGCCATTTCGGTTGAGCCGCTGCACTGTTCTTGCTCGTCATAGCAGTCCACGGTTGCCTCTTGCTTGACTTCCTCGATCTCGCCCGGATCGAGTGAACTCAACCACCTAATTTCAATCGTCTTCATCGGTTTTATTTCCTTGGAGTTTACGACGTTGTCTAATAGTCCCGGCAGGGACGGCAGCACTCTGCCGGGGACGTCAGTCCCCGGTCCAGCCTGGAGTTTTCCGTCCCAGCCCCGCAGGGGCGACAGGGAGGACAACTTAGCATGCTCGTTGGGGTGCCGTTGTCGTCCCTTACGGGACACAAGAATATCACTTCAGCTTATTCTCACCGAAGACCACTAGCGGGCAGTGCTGTCAATTACGCTATTCTGCTAGAGCCTCCCCGAATCGTAGACGATCCCGTCTGTCCAACGCGATGCTCAGTCTAGCTTTCTAATTCTGGGTTTAGCTGGTTGACGATGTCTCGGACCTTGGATCCCTTTGGACTCCCGTACTTGGGTTTGTCGTTTCGTTTCCCCTGCATCGCGTTCGCGTTGGTCCATACGCCTTTGTAATTGGGTATCGATTCGATGAAATCGCGAATCCAGTCCAAACAATCTTGCGGTGGATCGGGATTCGATTTTGCAAAATCCAAGATGCCTTGGGTCATTTTTTGATCGTCGGCGGCACGCGTCCAGCTCTCCGCTCTTTGTTGCTTCATCAATGCTTGCAGTTGCGGCGAGGCACTGGCAAGCGACTCGGTGAACTCGGCCGCCTTGCGAGCTTCCTCAATCGCCGCGTCGCGTTGCCGACGTGCAGTTTCCTCCTCGACTTCAATCTTTCTCTCGATCTCAGAATCGACTGTGAAACATCCCATGCCGATGTTCGTCTTGGCACCCAAGCCGACCCAGTCGAGCCCATCGAGTAAACTCTCGGATCCAACGACTGGCTTATCAATCAATTCACCCAATCGTTCACGCCGCTCTCGCGAGCGTAACAGGACACCGTTGTCGTCGCACATCGGTCGTACCGCGATGCCAAATTGCCACGGCTGATCTGCCTCAACGGCCAAAAACGATATCGGGTTGGGGGACTGCCAATCGCCGGGCGGCTTGCGTGACTCTCCCGGTGACGGCTTGCGGTAGTAGTCTCCATAGTGCGGCGTCATGATCTCCTTCACCACACGCACCCGCTGCAAAGGTAACATGTCAAAAAACACAAGTTCGCCGATTTGTCCGCGTCCCCCGCACCGCTGGATGATCCGGGAGTCTTGATCGCCCAACCCGCATTCTCGCAACCAAGCCCGGAACATGCCCTTCAGTCCACTGCCGGCCAGGTACGGCGTCCCTAGAGTCGGATGCCAAGAGAATCCGTTTTCAAGTGGATGCTGTCGGCCCATGCCAGTGACAAAACGACTTTCGTTGCGAACGTAACAGATGCCTCCGCCCAACTGCTGAATCATCCGCCGTTGCCGATCGCAAGCGTTTTGCAGTTGACCATCGCTGCGACCTGCTCGTTGGTTGGCCATGGCCACAAACTCATCCAACCAATCACGGTTCTTGCCCGCCCGCTCGTCTTTCGGTGGATTGAACACGAGGACTTTTCCTGTCGTCGTGTCCCAGGTCCAGGCATCCCCGCATTTGTCAAAGATCAAGCCGAGATTCCCGTTTGTGTCATGTTTCCACGGGGCGGCTTCCGCTAAATCTCTCGGCAATGGCGAATGGTAGGAGGGCGTTCCCGATTTCTCTTGCATCAAGCTATTCATCGCTCGATCCCCCTTCATCGAACACACGATCGACCAAAAATGCTCGCGAGAATTGCTTGAGCCAATGGATGTACGCCATCGCTTCAATTTGGGCGGCGATATAGATTTCCTGTGACTCGGTGAGGGCACGGAAAACCGACTGTGGATCGTTGGCCTTTTCCGCTGACTCGAGCGGGCGACCAGGCGTCGTCAACCAATCGGTCACGTGATCAAACAGGTATCGGTGCGATTGCTTCTTGCCTTTGTCCTTTGCCAGCTCCGTTGCGAGTGCTTGGCCGATGCCGTTCATCGCGATCGTAGCCGGTAAGGCCGAGACGTAACTGACGTACATGCCGTCATAGTTGTCCGAGTTGATTTTTTGAATCATTTGCAGCGCATGGGCGGCGCGTTGCTGGTCGAGCGTTGGTTTGGTTGCAGTCGTGTTCATACCGCTGCCTCCGGCGAGGCGTCCGACGAGATCGGCGTGACAGCAAAGACTCCCTGACCCACGGTTTGGTTTCCACCGACTTGGAGATAGCCCGATTCGTTCAATTTGCTCTCAATCGCCGCGACTGCCTTAACGCCTGGACCGCGATCCGAAAGAATGCAGTAGAACAGCGAATCAGGCGGCAGCGTTTCTTCATACCAAAGATTTTTACTGGTCTTCGTTTCAATATCCAACTGATTTCGAGCATTGACACTCAAACCGTAGCGAGCAAACCAAGCAAAGTCATCATCACTGAGTACGACCAATCGCTCGTGGAGGAAGTCACTCACTGACGGCATCAACGGACGGATCATCTCGATGATGGAACCGTCGACCTCACCGATAGAATCAAACTGCCGTTCTTCCAAGTACACAGGTTTTCCCGTCGCAACCGTACACATGCAATCGCCGTCACCAATGCGAGGTATTTTCCCCAAACCGCCAACGCCCGTTCGAGCCGCATCACGCGAGAATCGATTGAGAAGCTGCGAACACGTCGTCCAGCGATACGCACCTTGCAGGCTGCGGACGGGCAATAACAACAATCGAGCATCGCCAACGATCAACTGGCCCGCATTTTCCTGCCGGCCGAATATCTGATCGATATTTTTGAGTTGAACATCACGCATCGCGTCCTTGATCGCTCCTTTGAGGGATGATCCAACGATGACGGGATAGTCAGTCGCCTTTTCGCGAGCGACGGGCAGGTCCACGAAACCAGCGTCCTGGCCACCGCCAGGATGAACCGACGTCTCAGCCAACATGCCAAATAAGCGGCTATTCATAAAGTTCCTTTTGAGATGAAGTTCGATTACGTATTCTTCGGTTGCGACGACCGGAACGAATACCGTCGGTTAGTCGCTGATCGCTCTGCGACCAGAACGATGGATCGCGGAGCGATCCACGACTTTCCTCACTTAACCGGTTCACGCGCCAGCAGTGCAGTTCCATAACCCAGGCTGGTTCGCTCACCCAGCGACAAACACCATGTGTCCTCGGGAAGCGACACCGATTCATCGAGCCACCAAACCGACCCAGCGGGAGCGTATGCTTGAAGCGTTTGCGATCGTCCCGTGCGTGAGTCGAATCCGCCGATTCGAGTGGGGCGGCCCACGGCGCATGTCGTCACTTTCGACCCGAATGACGGATGCAGTCCGGTGGCCGAGCCGCCTGAATGCACACCGTACCAACGATTCAACCAACGCGCTGCAGTGGTGAGCACAACGCACGTGCCTGATCGCGACTGCGGTCGCACGGGAGCCTGCCGCAATCGCTCACAGACGGCTTGCCGTGATTCGCCTCCCAACGGAAAAGTCAGGGGCAACTCGATGTCGTCGCTCAAGCCGTCCACACCGATGACCAGCGAAACGCCGTCAAATAAGCGAACATGCCCTGGGCTGTAAATCGAACGTGCATCGGCTTCACGGTTGATCCCAATTCGGTTTTCCATTGCAAACAAACGCGACTGGTGAATCAATTCCGTTTTATCGGGCTTGTTTCCATCGAGTACGCTTTGCATGCCAGACGTCGTGATGAAAAAATCGTCAGCCGTTCGCAGTCGCCTGTTATCTGCATCACCAGAAACTGGAAACAACGGCAGATGAATACTCCCCATATCAGTCATAAACGGGTCGCTCGATGGCCGCAGCCAATCAAGTGGATCGAACGTCGGCAATGGACTTCCCGAGTCGCCACTCTCGATATGTCGTGTACCAATCAGATGCATCGGAGGTTGAAACAGTAGCTGCAGTTCGCGCTGTGGAAACGATTTCTCGCATTTGATCGCCAACATGGGCGACGTAAATCTCAGGGGCGAGACGTCATCAAAACCATCGCCGAGCTTGGCTTTCATCGCCTCGTCCCAATTCCCGCGTTCCCACCCGAGACTGCGTGCCAACGCTGCTCGAATCGCTCCGACCACGGTTTGTGGATACGGCGGAAAAATACTCTGTAAATCCGATTGATCCTCGCCCGCGTTGGCCGAACGGCTGTCGCAAAAGAACCAACTGTCCCCGGGAGTGATCTTGTACCAGCGTGTTTCACTCATGGTCTTGCATCTCTCCGTCATCGACTTGCTTTAGAAATCTCGCCACACGCCAACCATCGAACCCGACCTTTCGCGTATCGGGCTGTTCACCTCGAATGACATGACGCGTTAACTCAACCAGTGGTCTGACGAACTCTCGTGTTTCGTCCAGACTCTGTGTTCGATCCTCACTCGACAAACGGCGACGGTATTCGGAATTGGCGAGCGCCAGCAAAATGTCTTGCCGTTTCTCATTGGCTTGGAAATTATCGTGCATCAAGCCAAAGCTGCCAGGTTGCTCGGGCAGTCTACCGATCAGCCGTGCGAACTGGTCACGAAGGTGACAAAGAAACGAAGCGTTGAAGACCGGTTTTTTTTCTGCGTCCCCGCTGGGCGACTCCTGAAAGCGGTGGATAATCGATTCGTCACCTCGGATCATTTTCAATTCACGCAACGTTTTCCATGGCACCGCCCATTGAGCATTGAGTCCCGAACCCTTCACGATCCCAATCGCGACCGCATCCCGACCGGTCGCATTTTTGGCCACATCGTCGAGCAACCGGTGAGCGTGCTGGAGGACTTGACGCAAAGGCTGCTTCCAATGCGCGTAAACAATCGCCGCTGAAATGGTCGCCTGTACCTCCGACGTGTCTTCCAAGACGCCAACAAAAGATCGCTGATATTCGTGGCTCAACCGATCGGCGATCGCGAGGGTCTCGGTCGCAGGCAGCAGTGCCAACACATCATCGCCGCCCGCGTACACCGTCCGACCGCCGTGCTCCTTAACCGCTTGATTCACGCCGGAAGTGAACCGGCTGAGGCACTGGCTCAGCGCCGTCGGATCTTTGATCGCATGAAGCAAGCTGCCCATCGAATCGCCATCCATCAACAGCAGTGCATAAAAAGGGATCGGTTTGCGCCCAGCAGTAACACGGTAGAGGTCATCAAGCTGCTTGATCAACATCCCCGTATCCGATTGCTCCATTAACCACTCGTTGTTATGGATTGAAGTGGTGAACCAAGCCGGGGCGTCGATTCGGGCCCAAGGCATCTCGGCGTCCTTCGCTGCTTCGACCTCACTCTGACAGACACCTGCTTTTCTAGCAGCAGCGACGTAAGCGTCCGCAGCCGCCCGAGCGGTCGGGTTCTGTTGGACTTCATGCAACCAGGGCATGGCTGCGAGAAACGCGGTCGAGGGCCAATTCTTCTGTTGAAACGAACGCCCGAAAACCTGTGTATCCACGGCGGGCAGCAGCCGTTTGATCAAGGCCATTGCGCAGAGCCGTTCGCCGTCACGAAGATCCAGCGTGCCGACGCCCGAACAACGTCGAACCGCATTCCAAAACGCAGTCTGATCGTCGCGACGTTCGTAACCCGACAGTTCCTGCCACTCGTGCATCAGCGAGCATTTAACGCCGCCTTCCTCCGTGACCGGAACATTGCGAATCAGCTTCCGCGCCGCCGCCATATCACCAATTGTTTTCGATCTGCCCGATGGCGAGGCTACAATCCAGCTCAGTTCCCAAAAACTCTCAGTTTGGCGTTTCCAAATATTCTCGGTCGCATTGCCGCTTTGCTCGGCCTCACCGATCATCATCCACACCGCATCGCACGCAGTTTGCCAAGCGTTTTGGAATCCCTGCTGAGCGACCGTGCCCGATCGAGCGGCATCGTTTGCAGACTCAAACTCAATTTCAAACCGATTGGGAATCCCACCAAATCCGCTTTCGATCGAGGTCAACTTGCCTCGTATGCCCGATCGATCGGGGAGGATCGTCGTCGCAGTACCCTGTTCGAACTTCTCCTCGAATTCGTTTTCAACGGCAACCAACGCCGACTCAGCCAGCCACGACAACAGAACGCTGCCCACCCACAGATCCCGCGTCCGCCTCGCCTGCGTCACAAACGCTTGGACCGGCCCAATGGAAAAGGAAAGGTGATATTTCTCAGCCAAGTTTCACCTCCGTGGCATTGAGCGATTCCATCCATTGTTGAACGACCTGAAAGAAGCCGAACTGGTTGCCTTCTCGAATTTCTGGATGAAACACCGATGGAAGAAATAGGACAACTGGCATGAACTGGTCCGCCACCGGATGGATATGCATGAGCAATGGACTCGCTCGGCGTCGTGAATCAACGCCCTGCAACGGGAGGCCCATCGGAATCTTGCTGCGACCTCGCAACGGGCTCGGTAGGCCGCGAAAATTGCGATAGGTTTCGCCAAGTAATCTGTGTGACTCTCTCGCGGATTCCGCAGCAGGGCCTACGTAGAGTCGGGCATGAGAGCCAAACGCAGTAAACTCCGGTAGGATAGGACACGGCTCGTGAACCAATGAATTGATAAAAGCACGGAACCCATCGGCGTTCTTGAACTCGAAAGAGTCTTCGTCCAAATATTCGAGGGCGATGGAGCCGAATGCACGACGGCTGCGACTTCCTAAACCGCCTAACATCCCAACGATCTTCAATGCGGGAAGAACACTTGCAAGATCTCGTTCGTTGCCAATGCACTTCACTTCAAACTCCCGTCCCTCTGGGAGTCCGATTCGGTGCGGCTTATACGTCGGAGATCCCTTCTTGCCCGATTCCGTTATGCCGTACCCAAGATAGGTGCTGCCGATTGCGGGTTGATTCGCAGGCCACTCGGTGACGAGTTCTGACTTCGCCGGTATCTTGCTACGCCAACGCAATCTCATCCGCACTTTTGATTGTCCGAATCGACGATCGCTGGAGCCGAACAACTCCGCCTCCGCCTTGTGCAAACCTTCGATGTCGTTGCCAAACTTGCCAGCCATCAGCGTCCGCCACCAGAACCGTAGCGCACCTTTGAAACTCGCCAGCCGCAACTCGGCGGATTGTTGATCCGCGCCCGCACAAAACATCGGTGTCACAATGCGATAGGTCGCGGTGATCGCGGTCGGTCGATTCATTCGCTGGTTTTCACTGAATTGTTTTCCAGTCCTGTTCATCTTATCGCTCAACATCGGACTCGGCATCTCCCTTGCTCAACTCCACGGAGGGTTCGCCGTTGAAATAGTGAATTTCACCGAGCTGCCACGGCTCGTTGCGTTGCTGCTGCGGTGGTCGGTGGTCGATCAATAGAAACTCATGGACCGGTCGCTGGAGTTCATTGCTCGCCAAGCGGCTCAGACGACTCACCAAAACGCCCATCAAACTGGTGCCACCGGTGAGGCTCGCGCGAACCTCGTCAGCCGAGTACAACCATAACGACGCCTGACGCAATAAGTCCGTAAACTCATCGACACCCGTGTGCGGATTCGTCATCGTCAGCCGCATCACCTCGACCGGCGGATCACCGGTTGCCTCGCTGGCCTTGGAAACCGCTTCGGCAGTCGCCGAGGCCGTATCCTCCGAACAGACCGCCAGCACCCGGGCCGGACGCGTGTGGACGATCGCCGAGAAGAGAACACCGGGCGTGTTTCCAATCGGTGCGATCAACAACGGACCGTGACCACCACCACTGGGAGGGAGCGACGCCCAGTTTTCACGCTCCCACCAATCCTCTTTCGCTTTCCTCATCCCCTTGCTGTCTGGCTTGAACTCCTGAGCATCCATCCCGTGGTGTTGAAGGGCATTGCGTGCCGAGGTCACGCGGTTCCATCGCTGTGCCCACTCCTGCTGGGCATCGCTGAGCAACGCGCGGACTTCGGGCCATGGAGCCCGACCGCGATGAACGATGTCTAACCCGCGCAACGCTTGTTCGTATTTGCCGCGTGATTCCTTCTTTAACCAGCCACCGCCCGCATTGTCCTGAAATGCCAGCCAACTGACGAGCCACTCTCGCATCAATCCAAACCCGAGATTGTCCTGCCCAGTACGAAGGTATCGATCGATACACGTCGCTTGCCGTTCCAGCTCAGTCCGTGTCAAGACAACGTCACCCTTCATCACTTTGTTGATTGATTGATTTTCGGGCAATGCGGCCGCAAGCGGCTGAATCTCGTCTTTCAACTCACGTTCGATTTCAGATCGGAGAGGTAAATGACTCGGGAGCACCGGACGATCAATGGCGAGCAATCGGGTTGCCGTTAGGCCCGTCTCGACCGGCAATCCATTCATGAAAAACTGGGATAGCTCGTTGAGTTGACGCTGAATTCCACGGTCGGCGACAAGCCCAGCGATTTGCCGCATCGATCCCGTTTCGCGGAAAACGGCCAACGCATGAAACCAGTGTGCCAATTCCAATACCGGTGTGAGGTCAATGATCGGTTTCGAATCATCTCGATTCTCCGTCTCCATGCGACAATACCAAACGCCGCGGATCCTGACTCGACGGAACGTCGTCAGATACAATACTAACGCATAAAAAAGAAAAGCATGATGACGCAGCCCTTCGGTAACATTCAGAGTCAGATCGCAACCTTCAGGAATGTTGGCGGCCGCAGTCTCCAGAAACGCATTGGTGTCATCTGCATCGCCAACCAGATCAATGCACCGCGTCTTTAAATCGAGTTTGGCCGATTCTTCCTGAATCTCTTTCCATGATGACTCACGCGCTTGCGGTGTTGCTAAAATCGCCAACTCGCTCGGCTGCTCCTCCACAGGAAGAAGCTTCCATAACCCATGGAACGAGAATTTCGCATCGGCTTCGACGTTGCCTCGCGAGTAAGTGATCGCAGAACGTTCCGGCGACCGCAGTACCCCCACGGACGAAAGCAAAATGTGACGATCCGTTGCAACATCCGACACGACACAGGCCTCTCAATGGTAGTTTCTTTAAAATCGATCTATGCCCGTCACTGCCTGCTTTCACGATGATGAGGAAGGGATCGGTACTGCTGTCCGAAGTTCGAGGAATCATCCAACTGAGTGAAATGGCTCGTCCTCACTTCGTAGACCCAAACGTATCCGATCACCGACACAGCGTGGGTTGCGGGAAACGCTCATTGCAAAAAAATGTGCAAAGTTGAATACGCTTCCACTGGACCGGTCGGCGCTCGACTCGGTGGGCGCTGTAGTTGCCAATCCGGTAGCCACGACTCATACCGTGTCTGCTATATTTCTGAAGGTCGGCACTTGCCCTCCGTGCAAAAATCCCACCGACGCAATTCTTGATATTTCTCAATTGGGTCGTTTTCTCCCCTCCCATCGCGAATAATCCATACAGATTGTCGCGGTGGATGACTTTTTGGATGTGACCGACTTGTGCAGGTTCGCTGCCGTCCGCTTTGGTTGACTAGGGTGCTTGATCGACACACCGTCGCGTTCGGCGGTAATCATGCTAGTGATGGCTAAGAATCATGCGACGAATCTATCTGATCACTTATGACGTTTGCGACGCGAAACGATTGCGGAAGATTTTCAAGTGCCTTCGCGGTTGGGGTGACCATCTCCAATACAGCGTTTTTGAATGCCAATTGACGGACGCAGACTTGTTGCGCTGCAAGGCCGAGATGGCGGACATCCTGCACCATGGCGAAGACCAAGTGCTCGTGATCGATCTCGGGCCTGCTGCGTCGCGCAGCGCAACACTCGTCCAAGCGATCGGTAAGCCCTACTCGGCCATGGCGGCACCCTGTTTTGTCGTGTGATGAATTGTCGCGACTGATTTCGCAATGCTCTGGACGCCAGTTTTCTTTACTCGGTTTTGATTGTACCTATTTTTTGAATCTGTGATGCCATGATCCAGCCCATCGAAGGAGCCCATTCAACCACGTTTTCCTCTGATCGTGATCCGGAGGATCTGTTGCCAGCTCGGATGATCAACGAGCTCGTGTATTGTCCTCGACTGTTCTATTTGATGCACGTTGAGGGGCAGTTCGCTGAATCGATCGATACGATCGATGGTGGGATTGTGCATCGCCGCGTCGATAATGGGACGGGAGGGTTGGCGCCTGCCGAGCCCTGTGCAACGCAGTCATTCATTCCCAGTGCCGATGAAGACCCGGCCGTGATCGTCCCGGAGGCGACCAAGCCGAAGAAGCGGCGGAAGTCGAAGCACGTGCAAGCCGCGACACTTTTCGGCGACGACGACGACGACGGTTCGGAGGCGGGTGAACAAGAAGCATGCGAACAACAATCGGATCAGGATTCCGACGCGTCTGAGGAGGCCGAGGACCTGCCCAAAACGATACATGCCCGCAGCGTGACGCTGAGCAGTGAATCGCTCGGCGTGATCGCCAAACTCGATCTCGCCGAAGCGACCGGGAGCGTGGTGACTCCAGTGGATTACAAACGGGGGCGTCCCAAACGGATGGCCGATGGAACGCTGGCTGCCTGGGACCCGGAACGAGTTCAAATTGCCTTGCAGGTCCTCGTGCTTCGAGACAATGGATATCAATCGGATGAGGGCGTGCTTTATTTCAACGAAACCCGGCAGCGCGTCCGCGTGGGCGTCGATGAAGAACTGCTCGATTTGACGCGAAGTGCCATCGCAGCTGCTCGGCAGCACCGTGAGTCGGGGCAGATCCCTCCACCGCTAGTGTCCAGCCCCAAATGCCCGCGTTGCTCACTGGTTGGTATTTGCTTACCCGAAGAAACCCGGCGTCTCGCCAATATCCAGCAACCGCCTGCCGCCGTCCGACCTTTGATCACCGCTCGTGATGAAAGGCGACCCGTCTACTTCAACACGCAAGGTATGTGGATCGGCAAGAAGGATGACCTCCTGCAAGCGAAAGTGGAGGGAAAGGTCGTTCAAGAAATTCGATTTAACGATATTAATCAAATCAATTTGTTCGGAAATATTCAGCTTTCGACACAGGCGATTCAGACTGCACTTGGGCGTGACGTCCCCATCGGATACTTCACTCAGAAGGGCTACTACTACGGGGTCAGCGGTGGGCTGGGGGTCAAGAATATTCTCGTTCGTCGTCAGCAGTTTCGGCTCGCCGATGACAGCGAGTTCTGTCTCGATATTGCTCGCGCGCTCGTCCATGGCAAAATTCGTAATCAGCGAACACTGTTGATGCGCAATCACCGTGAACCCGACGCCACATCGCTACGCGATCTCAAACGTTACGCCGCTCGCGCGTTGACAGCAGACTCACTGGCCTCTTTGTTGGGGATCGAGGGCATCGCTGCCCGCATCTACTTCGGCGATTTTGCGGGGATGCTCAAAGTCGACTGTGGCGTATCGACTGGTGGCGAGGGATATGTCACGGCAGAGAAACGGCCCGCGTTTCATTTCCGCTCGCGTAATCGGCGTCCCCCCCGTGACCCCGTCAACGCGATGCTGTCGCTAGCCTACAGCTTGTTGACGAAAGACTGCCTCGTCGCCGCAACTATCGTCGGTCTGGATCCGCATCTGGGGTTCTATCATCAAGTCAAACCGGGCAAGCCTGCGTTGGCGTTGGATCTGATGGAGCCGTTCCGCCCGCTGATCGCCGACTCGGTCGTTCTATCGGCGATCAATACGAAAATGGTCACGGCGGACCATTTCATTTGCGCCGGAAAGTCAGTCGTGATGAGCGATGCCGGGCGGAAACATTTTCTGCTAGCCTATGAGAAGCGAATGGATTCGTTGGTCACCCACCCGCTGTTCGACTACCGCGTTAGCTATCGACGACTGTTGGAGATTCAAACCCGTTTGCTAGCCCGTCGACTCAGCGGCGAAATCGAGGAATATCCCGTTTTCCAGACGCGCTAGCCACGCGAGCGGCGAGGTGATGCGCAGAACCTGGGGCCCGCTCGCAAGTGTGGGAAACACGGGGAAAGTAACGCTTTTAAGAGTGACTGGCACGTGCGCCCAACTGTAGAATCTGATGCCCGCTCGCAAATCCCAGAGAAATCCCGCATAATCCCGCACCCAAAAATGGGAGCCCCTTCCGCGAGTTCCAACTCGCGGCCTCATTGAAGCATTTACCAGTCGCCTGAATGCACTGATGATTGTTACCCTTCCGCGAGTTCCAACTCGCGGCCTCATTGAAGCTACGGCAGGGCGGATAGAATGCCGGGCTGCTTGTATCCTTCCGCGAGTTCCAACTCGCGGCCTCATTGAAGCTGGCATGGCCAGCAGCTTGATAGATCAGTTCCTCGCGCCTTCCGCGAGTTCCAACTCGCGGCCTCATTGAAGCGGCACCATATCGGCCCTCACACGCTGTCAATGCGTCCCCTTCCGCGAGTTCCAACTCGCGGCCTCATTGAAGCCTGATAAGGTCGAAGGACAACTGACTCAGCCGGTGCCCTTCCGCGAGTTCCAACTCGCGGCCTCATTGAAGCGGAAGCTGGTGGGCGATTGCCTCGATGTGATCACCGCCTTCCGCGAGTTCCAACTCGCGGCCTCATTGAAGCATGCGACTGAGGCACTGTAAGGTGCGTCAATTGCGACCTTCCGCGAGTTCCAACTCGCGGCCTCATTGAAGCCTATTGTGAATATCTCGACGGTGTACTCGCTGTCCTCCTTCCGCGAGTTCCAACTCGCGGCCTCATTGAAGCGAGCTAACCCTCAAGGACGATCTGACTCGTGACATGCCTTCCGCGAGTTCCAACTCGCGGCCTCATTGAAGCCTCCTGCTGCTGAAAGAGGCGGTGAGGATTGATGAGGAGCCTTCCGCGAGTTCCAACTCGCGGCCTCATTGAAGCCAGCCCACACACGCTCTGCCCGGCCAAGTACGCCTTCCTTCCGCGAGTTCCAACTCGCGGCCTCATTGAAGCTCTTGTGAGTAAAGACATTTAGGACTTCTCCATGTTTCCTTCCGCGAGTTCCAACTCGCGGCCTCATTGAAGCAATCGCACGGGCGGCGAGGATACAACGCTGCAAGTCTCCTTCCGCGAGTTCCAACTCGCGGCCTCATTGAAGCTCGGGGGTTCTGGCTAGACGGTGAAACCTCCGCGCCCCCTTCCGCGAGTTCCAACTCGCGGCCTCATTGAAGCCTCATCATTAGCCTGATCATATTTTGCGGGATGCTGCCTTCCGCGAGTTCCAACTCGCGGCCTCATTGAAGCGGGTGTGAGGATGTACGACCCCAGCGACGTGTCGCCCCTTCCGCGAGTTCCAACTCGCGGCCTCATTGAAGCCATCGACCACCGTGAACTCTGCCTCACCATCGGCGTTCCTTCCGCGAGTTCCAACTCGCGGCCTCATTGAAGCCGCAGTCTTTCCCGCTCCTCTGCTACTGACTCTGTTCCCTTCCGCGAGTTCCAACTCGCGGCCTCATTGAAGCTTACAATCTTGTAGCTCAGCCTCTAGTTCACTTTTGGCCTTCCGCGAGTTCCAACTCGCGGCCTCATTGAAGCTACCTGATAGATAGCACAATGCTACTAACTCTGATTTACCTTCCGCGAGTTCCAACTCGCGGCCTCATTGAAGCTGACATGACCCTCAAGGACGCGATTGACGCAGGCTGGCTCCTTCCGCGAGTTCCAACTCGCGGCCTCATTGAAGCTCGAGATTGCCGCACTCAACGGAAACGTCGCCCCAGTCCTTCCGCGAGTTCCAACTCGCGGCCTCATTGAAGCTCTTCACCAATGAGTTCGGTTACTTGTCGAAGTTTAACCTTCCGCGAGTTCCAACTCGCGGCCTCATTGAAGCCGATTCGGACACACTCACCCGACCAGTGCATTTAGATCCCTTCCGCGAGTTCCAACTCGCGGCCTCATTGAAGCTTGAGCAGCGCGGCGTCCAGCGAGATCGACCGCAGTTCCCTTCCGCGAGTTCCAACTCGCGGCCTCATTGAAGCGCGTTGCAGGAAAAACGAAAGGCGGAGGTGGTGCTACCTTCCGCGAGTTCCAACTCGCGGCCTCATTGAAGCCCGCGAAGGATCGATGATTCTTCATTTGAAGTTGATTCCTTCCGCGAGTTCCAACTCGCGGCCTCATTGAAGCGCAAAGGTGTTTGCGATGTCCCCCGCCGAGCGATCCGCCTTCCGCGAGTTCCAACTCGCGGCCTCATTGAAGCCAACCAAGGGAATACGAAATGAACCCCCTCCCAAAGCCCTTCCGCGAGTTCCAACTCGCGGCCTCATTGAAGCGATCGGTACTTGGCTGAGTAGTCGCCGAAGTGTATTTCCTTCCGCGAGTTCCAACTCGCGGCCTCATTGAAGCGTCCACATATAGACGCAGCTCGAATCGCTACACACCGGCCTTCCGCGAGTTCCAACTCGCGGCCTCATTGAAGCGGTGTAGGATTTGACCAAGCATCTGTAGTAGCCTCCCCCTTCCGCGAGTTCCAACTCGCGGCCTCATTGAAGCTCGGCGAAGTAGCTTCCGAGCACCGATTTTGCCCACCTTCCGCGAGTTCCAACTCGCGGCCTCATTGAAGCATTCCCTTGGAATGTCAGCCCGATTGCACTAGCTGATCCTTCCGCGAGTTCCAACTCGCGGCCTCATTGAAGCGTCTGGGGTGCTTACTGATCATTCGACCAATTCTACTCCTTCCGCGAGTTCCAACTCGCGGCCTCATTGAAGCTCCCCAACTGAGGCCAAGGTCTTATTCAGCTTGCTGTTCCTTCCGCGAGTTCCAACTCGCGGCCTCATTGAAGCAGCTAACCGACAATCAGGCGTTCATTGTCTGGTGCCCTTCCGCGAGTTCCAACTCGCGGCCTCATTGAAGCAGCTTCAACGCACCACCGCGACCCAATCGCATCGGACCTTCCGCGAGTTCCAACTCGCGGCCTCATTGAAGCCGAAAGCCTCGCCGTCGCCGCGGGAAGAAGGACAAGCACCTTCCGCGAGTTCCAACTCGCGGCCTCATTGAAGCCGCGAGCGTCCTCGACGATTCTGTGACCGCTAGTGACCTTCCGCGAGTTCCAACTCGCGGCCTCATTGAAGCGATGCCGCCCGTGCTTGGTATCGGAAGCAGACGACCCTTCCGCGAGTTCCAACTCGCGGCCTCATTGAAGCCGTCTGGGTCGAAAGGGAAGTCCAGGCGGAAGGATGACCTTCCGCGAGTTCCAACTCGCGGCCTCATTGAAGCGGATGATACTTGACCACTGATCCCTACCCCATCGGCCCTTCCGCGAGTTCCAACTCGCGGCCTCATTGAAGCTTGTCGTAGCAAAGTCTTGCTCCGGTTAACGGACAACCTTCCGCGAGTTCCAACTCGCGGCCTCATTGAAGCTACAGGGTCGCCAAATATGTCGTCGAACTCCGGAAGCCTTCCGCGAGTTCCAACTCGCGGCCTCATTGAAGCGACAATGTTACCACCCGCAAAATCTGGGCTGGCAACCTTCCGCGAGTTCCAACTCGCGGCCTCATTGAAGGGGCGTTCCAGTGACGAGTCGCTCGCGTTGGGAGCGGTGCATTCGTCGTTCGTATTCGATAATCCCCTCGAGGTGTCGCAATACAATTGAAACAATTGAATCCCGGCATGATCAAACACGCTGTGGGATGATATGTTGGGATCGTTCTAGCCGATGTTACCCACGCGGATACCGCTCCCAGCCATGCCTCAATTTGTTGCTCTGTATGTCCTTCCGGCACTGGCGATCGTGACCTATTTTCTCCAGCTCTGGAGTGGGTTTGCCATTGCGGGGATCAGTGGCAACAACATGCTGGTTGACCGGCGTACCAAGCCGGGACCTTACTGGTTTATCATGGCGCTGCAGACCGTGATTTTCTTCGCGATTGCGATCGTGACTACTCTGAACAAATGAAACGCGTCTTGCCAGGAATAAGTTTCAGTCCCATCTTCCCTTTCGAAACATTGCATGATTCATTTTCTCCGCCTGCCATCTCATCAACATGAACGAGCGGTTGATGCGGTGAATGGCCAGTATCGGCGACTTCGTCTGCAGTCGAGTGATGTCACCCTGGTTCTTGCATCGTGAGCGAGGCAGTGGGGACGCGCGATTTAATTTTGATTGCGCGGCCTGTGCTTACATCGGGTCGGGCGTGGCACCGAGGACCGTGTACTCGAATCGGGTTTCGGGAGTGTCAGCGCGCAGCCGCTCGAGTGTTTTGGGGATCGCGTCGACGAGCGGTTGGTACACACCGGCAACGCTTTGGGGAGCGAACGAGACGAGCAGAATCACGAGTCCCTTGGGTTGGGGGAATTGTTTGTAGGCAGCAAACAGACGATCGGTGACTTCGTCGGTGCGGGCGGCCTGTGTCTTGGCTTCCAAGCGGAATGATTCACTCCGCTGGTCGGCTTCGATGGCGATATTGCCATTCTCATCGGCATGAACTGTCCAGATCTCGGCTCGCTTGAGTAATTCGGCGTGTCCGATCAGAAAGCGAATCACGGCGTCAGCCGAGCCTTGACCAAGACGTTGGGCCTGCGCCACGGCGGCTTCGATCGGATCGTCCAGCGCCGTCGCCCCGGTCGCCGAGTCGGCTCGCGTGATCGCGTTTTCATCGAGGGTGAACCATTGTCCGATCAGGTCCATGGCGCCCTGCATTTCGGCGAGCTTCGCATCGGATCGCTGCACCGCCTGATCTCTCGCCGCGCGAGCTTGATCACGCTGTCGCTCGAGTTCTCGTTGCTGGGAACGCATGGCGTCGCGGATGCCCGCCAACTCACTGCGTTGGCGCGCGATGTCGAAGTTGAGTTGCTCGCGCTGTGCTTGCAGGGATGTCGATTCACGCTGCGAGGTTTCACGCACGTCAAGAAATTGCGCGAAGACAATGATTAATAACAAATCCATCAAAGGCGTCAGTTGAAAGCGCAGTCGCCGCGAGAGCCACGAAGTCGATAACCGCACCTCACCGGGCTGAGCTGAAGCGATAGGACGCGAATTGACGGTTTGGCGTTGTTCGTCGTTCACGTGCGTGGTTCCGGCTGCGCTGTCGATACCGACTCGTTCCGGTTCGAGTCCGCTCGTTCGTAAACGGAAAGCTCTCGCTTGACCCTGCTGGCCATTTCGCGGACGTGCAGACGATTTTCTGAGAGGCGGGCGAAACCGGGTTCAACAATGCTGCTGATCAGCATCAGGACGATGGCGGCTGCCAAGCCCGCAAAAGTACTCCAGATTGCATCGCCAAACCGACTGACGATGATGTTCACGGACGCTTGATCATCGGCGGCCAAGGCCGAGCCGATGGCGAGAATGGTGCCCAGAACACCCGCTAATGGGTAGGCTTCGATCATGGTTCGCGCCACATTCCAAGCGGTCTCGAATCGGAGTGATTGCAGGTAATCACGGCGCTCGTCGAGAACGCGAATCCGTTCGACCAACTTCGCGCGATCAGGACTATGGGGAGGTTCGGCCAGTACGTCGCCGATGTCGGCCAAGAACGCCTCAATTTGATCGGAGAGGTGGACGTGAAAATCCATGCGGCTGCGGTGAGGCAGTCCCGCGGTGAAACGCTCGAGCGTTTGGGCGATGCGTTTGCGGTCTGCCCGAGCCCACAGAATCAGCACAGCGAAGACGAGCAAATGGATCGCTGCAGCGGCGAGGATCGCGATTGTGGAATAGGAAGAAATCAGTTCCAGCATAAAAACTCAATCGAGTTTGATTGGTGAGTATCCCGCCGCCGGAATCGTGCCAGCGGCGAGTCATTTTAATTTTCAGCGAGCTCAGCTATGGTTTTGAGCGAGTCGTCGCACGATGTACTTTGAGTGCCGTTGGAGTGGTTCGGCGGGGTGGCGGCACCTGTCAACCGGCAGCGGCATCGGCCCGTGGGACACGCGATTCAATCACGTTTTAATCCATTTCTTTCGCTCGGGTGTTCTTTGCGCTCGATTCTTGACCATCCATCCCCTCACCGCAAGAGAGATCGCCGATGAAGCTGCTGCGTTTCGATCCCAACGGTGTCATGGGCGGTGCCTGTGCGGTCACGCCCGAGCAGTTCGAAGCGTTGTGCGGACGGCTCGCAGCACAGCGTGACGACATGCTCCAGCGGTCGACTGCCACGTGGACCGGTGGATTTCGCATGCCCGAGAAACTGCTCACCGATTATGAATCGATGCGTGAGAATTCAGAGCTGGGACGTGTCTTCCGCGTGGCCAACCGCCTGCATGACCATCTCGACGCTGTGGCGGTGATTGGGGACCAGGACACGTTGCTCGGCCCCGCGGCGCTGATGCGTGCGTGCTGTGATCCCTACCACAATGAGTTATCTCGCTCGGCCCGCGGTAGCAAACCGCGAATGTATTTCGCGTGCGCGGACTTCGACAACGACGCTACGGAGGGTCTGTCGCGACGATTGGCGATGGGCGGTAACGGTCCGCACGCGGCAGAGCAGCGATACGCCATCATCCCAATTGATTCGCGACAACGTCATGGTTTGTCCTCACTGGCTGTGGCGACGTCGATGGAAGTGATAGGCGATCAACTCGCTGCGTCGCTCGGCGCGGGCGCGCCTCGCTGGATACCAAAATTATTAATCCCAATTACGCCGGCGAGTGGCCCTGTCCGGGCGCACGCGGACCGCCGAGGTTGTGAACGCGACTTCCAATTTGAGGATGAGTTGGGTGGGCCGCTCGGCGTCTACTCGCCCGCAACGCTCTTGCCCGCTGCTCTGCTCGGGCTCGACTGCATCCAATTCCTAGTTGGTGCTGCAGCGATGAACGAGCATTTTCTGACTACTGAGTTTGCCGAGAATTCGGTGATGCAGTTTGTAACCATTGAGGCCGCGATCCGACAAATTCACGGAGCATCGCCGAGTCGCCTGGACGTGTGGACACCGGCGCTCAGGGGGTTCGGCGCCTGGTGGGAATGCATGATGAAGGCACCCTTGGGTCGACGAGAATCACCAGGCGATGGGGGTGTCGTCCATCAGGTCTTCGTTGACGCAGCACGCACGGATCCCTTGCCGGTCCAATCTAGAGAGATCGCCACCGAAATCGGAATTGATTGTTATTCGGCACCGAAATCTAGCAAGCAGGCAAGTGCTGTGGTGACGCTGCCCGACCTGATGCGTTCGGCGTTCGCTAGAAACAACGAAGAGCGGTGCAATGCAGGCCAGCCGACAACCCATTTGAATCTGCCGCATATCGACATGCACACACTCGGGCAGCTATTTCAGTTCACATGGTTGGCCCGCGAATGTTTGCTCACACTACACCGTGAACCGTCCTAGTGGAGGTCCTTGACTGGCTGTTGGTGTGGTGAGGAGAGACGCATCGCGGCGGGTTTACGGTTGCCCGCTGGCGTCCAGTTTCGGATTGTTCCGGTGCCTGTCACGGTCACGGTCAGTCTTTTTAGCGAGGTTCTTCTTCAAGGCCTCTGTCAGATCGATTCCTGATTGGTTGGCGAGACAGATCACGACAAATAAGACATCCGCAAGTTCATCCGATAGATCACCTAGGTGCTCGCCTGATTTGCTGGACTGCTCGCCATGACTCCGCGAAAGAATGCGGGCGACCTCACCCACCTCTTCCATCAGTTGGGCAAGATTGGTGAGCTCGTCAAAATACCGGACGCCGATGGTTTGAATCCAATCGTCGACACAACTTTGCGCGTCGGCGATTGATAGTGACTCAGGGGCAACTGGCGGTGAACCGTTCATGGCTTCGCGAGTAGGAGATAGGTACCGCTCTTACCGGCAACGGCGATATCCATCCGGCCGTCTTGATTGAAATCTTCGACAACGACCTGGAGTCCGGTACCCACACGTCCCTCATCAATGGTGTATCGCTTAAACGTCTTGGTATCGGGATTCCATCGGTACCAATACAGACAGGGCACATCCTTGCCACCGGGATCGTTCCCGTTGTGCGCAAAATAACGTTTCCCGGTGATCAAATCAGGTTGGCCGTCACCGTCGAGATCCTTCCATGTGAGACTATGCGGTTGGGAATAATCTCGGTCGATCACGTGGTCAGTCCACTGGATCTTTCCATCGTCTTCGGACGCACCCTTGTTTTCTCGCCATTGCAGTCCGAAGTGGTGACCGTTGCCGTAGATCAGATCGTTATCACCATCACCATCGAGATCAGTCACGATCATGGGCAAGCTCGCATTCAGGTTCCAGTCCGCATGGTATTCCCACGGGCCAGACCATGGATCCGATTCAGGTTGTTCGTACCAACCAGTACCCACGAGGATGTCAGCGCGTCCGTCGCCGGAGATATCACCGACGGCGATACCATGCCCGTTTTGAGGTCCGATGACCTGTCGTTTGACTTCGAAGACGGGGGAGTTTGGTGCGTCAGCTGATTCATTTTCGGCAGCTGTTTTCGGAACCAACCGCCATACGATCATGGGGGAATCAGGCTTCCAGCTGTTGACGATCCATTCCATCGTGCCGTCTCCATCAATGTCCTCGAGCAACTGGCCCTCGTTGGCGGTTGCCCCGGTATCGACGAGCAAATTTTGCTGCCACTGTTGACCGAGGCGCAGACCCTCGTCACCTGGGTTCCGGTACCAATTGACTTGGGTCGGCAAAAATGAGCCCGCGATGACGTCGAGACGTCCGTCCCCGTCGACGTCTAAGAGATAGTCGCCATTGGACTGCACGTACCCGTTCCAATCATCAACATTCCGCAGGGGCCGAGCCGCCCAATCATCGTTGCAAAACCAATTTCGACCGGCGACAATGTCAAGTTTACCGTCACCATCCATATCGCCCGCAGCGATTCCCTCATTCGCATCAATGGTCAGCAATCGAACTTCGAACTGAGGAGGTTCCCCGGCATGCAGGTGCGAAGTGAGCAGGCACGTGACGGTGATCAGTGAGGACAGGCGACTTAAAAACATGCGGTAGATCCGTAGTGTTACTCGGGCTGAGAACTGGCGATGCGTCCACCTCGGACTAGCACATCCAGCTCATCGTGAAATTGTTTTGCCAACGCATCTTCCCCAGGGTATCCCATGTGAGTGGATTCGACGATTCCGTTGCGTCCAACGATGAGCGTCAGGGGAATTTCCTCCGCCGAGAAAGCATCCATGAGAGTGCCCTCGGGATCGACGGCGACGTCGACGCCCCAATCTTGCTCGCTGGCAAAACCGTTGACGAGGCTGGCATTCTCGCCAGCATTGATCGCGTAAAAGACGACATCTTTGTCGGCGAACTCGGCAACGGACGATTTGATGGTAGGCATCGCTTGCATGCAGGGCGTGCACCAGGTCGCCCAGAAATCCAAGACAACGATCTTGTCTTTGAGTTCCTCTGAGCTGACTTCGGTTCCGTCAAGAAGCGTCAGTGTGTATTCGGGCACGGGCTTACCGAGCAGAGGGTGACTGCCGATCTCGGGCGAGGTTTGCTCTTCGTAGTCGGCGAGTGAAGCGTATTGTGTCGCATCTGGAGCCGGGACGAAGTGAAACAGCTTGTCTTCCACCTCACCGGTTACTCGCCATTTCACGAAGTCATATCGGAGCGACAGTCCGTAACCTTCGGGCACATGGACTTGGTCACTGGCTTGCAACATTGGTGTGAGGTTGACCAGCAACCGCAAGGGACGTGGGTGCTGTTCATCGGTGATCCACAAGTCCCAGACGACGTTATCGTCCTGCTGACCTCGAACATGGACAGAATCAGTGCGGCCGCGGAATTTAGTTTTTCCCATCGCTTCGACAGAAAACATCCCATTGAAGAAGCTGATCGTTGGATCAACGCCAGCCAGTGTCAGAGCGAGTAATGGCTCAGGGTACGCGCCCAGGTTGATCGGCGAGCTGGTGACGATCGCTTGATTGCTTAGAACATCCGGCAGTTCGTAATAAGCCTGTGGCGAGAGCGCCACGATATAGGTTTTGCCGTCGGCATAGATCCGTTTGCTCTCGCCTTCGGACTGATGATAGATCGTGTGATGGTCCGGCGACTTCGACGCTATCGCAAACGACGACGGTTCTCGGGAGAGAATTTCCCCATGCATGACCGTTTCGACTGTCAGCTCGACATTTGCCCGAGACCCGTCCGCCTTCGAAATGGAATCGAATAATGGCATCAGTGCTGTTTTGACCGCTTCGCTCGGTTGAAACGTATCGGCTTGAGTGACGTCGTCGTCAGCGGCAGCCTGGGGGTGACTGCCCGAGAATGTCAACGACAGTGCGAAGATTGATAGCCACGCTGCGCACCGGAGATATCGAGCAGGGAGCACGCAGAGCGACTGCGGGTGGAAGCGAGTGTTCATGGATTACCTGCTTTCATCAAGTATTGGTAGCTTTGAACAATGCTCTCCAACGGCGCGGGAGATTGATCCTGTTCGACATGACATTGATCGACACCGATCTCCTTGGCGAGCCGCATCACACTGGGAATGTCGATCACTCCATCGCCCAGTTCCTGAAATGCTTCCTTGGGCACAGCGGATTCGTCTAAGCTCACGGGAGTGTCGGCGAGCATATCTTTGAGGTGTACCTGGCTGATCCGCCCAGCGAGACGCCGCATGAGCGCCAGCGGATCTTGGCCGGCGATTTTGGCCCAGAACACGTCGAGTTCAAATTCCATCTGCTGGGGATCGAATCGCTCGATGAAAATATCGTAGGCCGTCAGGGACTTTGCCTCGGCATCTTCTGTTGCAGTCGAAGCAAAGGCGGCAAACTCAAAGGAGTGATTGTGATAGCACATACGCATGCCTGCGGCCCGGGTTTTGTCGGCTGCGGCGTTGGCGGAATCCGCGATCACGCGGCACTTCTCCGCGGAATCACGTTGATCTTTGGCAATGTATCCAAATACCACGTGTCGCAGTCCGATTCGCTGGGCTAGGTCGAGCGTCTGCTCAAGCGAAGCGACGCCCTCACGTCCCGGAGCGGTGATCACGTTGTAATCGAGGAAAGCGCTGTGCACGCACAGTCCTGCTGCCCGAGCCATGGCCGCGATTTGGACCGCCTGCTCGTCGATGTTCATCAGTTCGACCTGCCAGTACCCCGCCGCGGCTACCGCTGCGAGGGTCTGCTCAGGAGATTCTGCCATTTGGTCACGGAGCGTGTAGAGCTGCAGGCCGATTCGATCCAGGTACGGCAGCGGAGACGGTTGTGGGGCGGGGACACCGGGCTCCGGCGGCGTGTCAGTGGCGGACGGCTGCGCCGCCGGCCCGTCGCCCTCGGCTGCCGCTGCGAGGGAGTTCAAGGGGCGACCCAGCCAAGCCGCTAGCGCAGTCGTTGCGGTTAAATTGGCGGCACTACGGCGGTTCAGACGCAGCGGCGAATGACTGCGTTGAGCAGGAGGCGGAGAGGTTTCAGAAGACATCGTGTTCGCTAAAGATCGCGTGATTGCCGTTTACGGCGACTGTATTTTTCGAGAGTCCGGCGCTCACCCGCAGTCAAACTGGATTCGCCCGATGAATGGATTTTAGCTAAAATTCGATCCGCTTCCCGTTCTTCCTCGCGAATTTTCTTTTCTGGATCGTGGAGCTTCAGTTTTGCCCGTCGAGAACGCTGTCTCAAGCGAGCGGGGATTTCATCCAACTGCGTCAAATCGAGCCACTGAAAGCTCCATCCCTTCCTGACATACAGAAATCCGAAGAGGGCCCCAGCCAAGTGAACGCCGTAGGCGGTGTCGCTGCCGCTCATGCCCGCCGCACCGAGGAGATCCATCAGCACCAGGAAGCTGACGAGCACCCATGCTTTGACGGGTAGCACGAGCATCAAAAGCAGTTCTTGGTGAGGATAGTAACACGCGAACATGACCATCATGGCCATCACGCCACCGCTGGCACCGAGCGTCGCGACGTCCACGGATACACCTGGAACGAACATTCGTAGCAGCCACGGTGAGACCATCGCCACGACACCGCCCACCAAGATCGCCGCCAAGTATGCCTTCAGAAATTCCTGCCCCCCAATTCGCTGTTCGAGCGGTCGGCCGAACACATACAGCAGGAACATATTGAAGACGAGGTGAAGAATGTTGCTACGGTTATGCAGAAAGCCATAGGTCACCGTTTGGAACCACAACCAGGGGCGTGTCAACGAGGTGCCGCGGACGGCGAAGATGTCGTCGATGTGGCTGCGTTTCTCGCCCGTCGAGACGACCGCGATTTCCCCCTGCGGGGTATCCATTCCCACTGGTGAGTCCGATTGCGGGCTGTAGACAAACAGCGACTGGGCAGCGAATACGATCACATTGATCACGATGAGCGTGATCACCATGCTGCGTGGGTTTTCGATTCGATCCCACGGAGTGCGTTCCGTGCGGCCATAGTCGCGATCGTTGATCCCCATCAGAATTGGAGCCTTGTATGGAGGGAATATGCTGAAGTTGCAGTGTTGCTGCGTCGGCAACTCTCGGGCGTTACCTGTCCCCCAGAGAAGCTGGTGGGGAGCTGCGGATCGTTACCAACACGACTGTCGCCCAATACACCAATAAGTTAACCGCCCAGGCTTTCACCCAGGCGGTTAATGCTCATTTTTGAAAGACGCGAGGGAATGAGTCCGTCGCGTCTTGATTCATGCCGTCGGCACTCAGTCGCGCGAGCGACCGCCGCTGCCACCACCGTCACGACGTGGGCCGCGTCCGCCGCGGCGGCGTCGTGGACGGTCTTCACCGTCGCCACCGCTGCTGCTCTCGCCACCACCTTCACCGTCTTCCAGTTCGGCGGCCAAGGGGTCTTCCAGGCCCAATTCTTCGAGGGCGCGTCGGCGGCTGAGTTTGACACGGTCGTGCTCATCGACGTCGATGACCAACACCTTCATTTCATCGCCAACGGCGATGTGGCGATCGAGGTTGCTGATATATCCACCGCTCATTTCGCTGATGTGAACGAGTCCATCGCGACCGGGGAGGATCTCGACGAAGGCACCAAACTCTTTGATGCTGCTGACGATGCCGTCGTAGATCTTGCCAATCTGAACGGTTGCCGTGCAAGCTTCGACCTGACGCATGGCGTCCATGGCGGATTCTTTGTTGCTGCTGGCGACGAGCACGGTGCCGTCATCATCCACTTCAATCACGGCGCCGGTGGACTCTTGAATGCCCCGGATGTTCTTACCGCCAGGCCCGATCAGAGCACCGATCTTATCGGGCGAGATCTTCGTGCGGAGCAATCGTGGTGCGGTCGGCGAGATTTCGCGGCGTGGCCGCGGGATCGTCGTGAGCATCTTCTTGAGGATCTCAATGCGAGCTTCCCGCGATTGCTTCAGCGTCGCTCGAATGATCTCTTCGCCAACACCCGTGATCTTGAGGTCAAGTTGGATGCCGGTGATACCGTTTTGCGTTCCGGCGATCTTGAAGTCCATGTCGCCGAAGTGATCTTCGGTGCCGAGGATGTCCGTTAACAGGTGCCAGTCATCTGGTGAATTCTGTACCAGACCGATCGAGATCCCGGCCACAGGGTTGCTGATCGGCACGCCGGAGGCCATCAAGCCGAGTGTCGCACCGCATACCGACGCCATCGACGAACTGCCGTTGGACTCAGTGATGTCGCTGATCACGCGGATGGTGTAGGGGAATGCATCGGCGGGCGGCAACACGGGAGCGACGCTGCGCTCAGCCAGGGCTCCGTGACCGATTTCCCGACGTCCAGGTCCGCGGATGGGGCGGCATTCGCCCACGGAGTACGAGGGGAAGTTGTAGTCGAGCATGAACTTCTTGCTGTACTCGTCCTGCAAGCCGTCGACGCGTTGTTCGTCGCGACTGGTGCCCAGTGCAATCGTCACGATCGCTTGGGTTTCGCCGCGTTGGAACATGGCCGAGCCATGGACGCAAGGCAACAGGTCTGTTTCGCAGTGAATCGCTCGGAGCGAATTGCGATCGCGTCCATCGGGACGGGTGCCCGCGCTGATCAGGTCACGGACGACTTTCTCTTCGAGATCGTGCCAAACCTTTTTGAACCGATTCACACAGATTGCGCCGTCGGCCTTGGGATCGGGAATGACTTCGCTCATGGCGCGGTCGCGTAGGCCGTGGGTGGCATCGGCGCGAGCCTGTTTGCCGGATGTCTGCTGTGCGGCGCGGAAGTCATCGTAGTAGGCGTCATTAAGCCGCTGGAACAAGCCGTCGTCCGCTGGCGACTCGAAAGGCACCTTGGTGGGGTTCACCTTACGATAGAGTTCTTCCTGCAACTCGATGACTTCGCGGATAACTCCGTGAGCGAACTGAATCGCTTCCATCATTTCTTCTTCGGGCATCTCGTTGGCGAAGCCCTCGATCATCGCAACCATCTCTTGGCTGCCGCTGACGATCATGTCGAGTTCGGATTCCTCGAGCTGCTCGAAAGTCGGGAAAGCAATCAACTTGCCATCGACCTTGCCCACGCGGACGCTGGCGAGCGGTCCTTGGAACGGCAGGGGGCTGATATGAAGTGCCGCAGCGGCACCGTTCATGGCCAGCACGTCACCGTCATTTTGCAAGTCGCTGGCGATGACCATCGCTTGGACTTGAACTTCGTCCATGTACCCATTGGGCCATAGTGGGCGAATGGGTCGGTCCATCAATCGCGAGCTGAGGATTTCCTTCGTGCTCGGACGACCTTCTCGCTTAAGAAAGCCACCGGGGAACTTACCTGCTGCAGCAAGCCGTTCGCGATAGTCGCACATCAGCGGGAAGAAGTCGATGCCTGGTCGGGGGGTTCCGGAAGCAGCAGCTACCAGAACGACGGTGTCGCCATACTGCACCAGCACGCTGCCGGCAGCCTGTTTCGCGACATGGCCCGTCTCAAAGGACAAGACTGAATCGCCGATTTTTCGTTCTACGCGAATTTTGTGAATACTCACCACAACCTCTATTTTTCTTTACTTTTTCCTACAAACAACAAAACGGCGACACATCGCCGCCAACAAACTCGATGACTACAATTGATCGCGGCGCGACTCGAGAAACATCGCGCCCGCGTTCACCGGCATGACGCCGAGCGATTATTCGCTCGGCACATGCGTGAAAGATGAAACAAGAAATGTCCGCCCGCGGCGAACGTTCAGTGATGTGTGGTGCTAACAGAAAGAGTGAACACACTCGCATTACCAATCCGGGGCGTACTGCCCGTTGGCACATCCACACACGGTCGAAGGACCATGCCGACGACCAACCTGACGAGAAACTACTTGCGAATACCGAGCTTACCAATCACATCCAGGTAACGCTGCGGATCGTGAGCTCGAACGTAATCGAGCAACCGACGTCGGCGACTGACCAAACCGAGCAAGCCGCGTCGCGAAGCAAAGTCTTTGCGGTGCGTTCGCATGTGCTCGGTCAAACCATTGATCCGCTCAGTCAGAATCGCAATCTGCACCTCAGGGGATCCGGTGTCATCTGCAGTCGCTCCGTGTTCGCTGACTACTTCCTTCTTACGTTCTTTCGAGATCGTCATACCGTGAACTGTTTCCTAGATGAATCCAATACGGAGGTCACATGCCATCCGCGTCAGACCCAAGTTAAAGTGAAATTATTTTCCCGCGAAGTCTAACGTGCCACCCCGTCAACGCAACGTCAAATCGGGGGGAAGGCTGGGGTTTTTGTGTTTTGTCGGCGGCATCGACCAAACGTGGACCCCGCCGCAGGACCGCAGAAGCTGGTATACGGACGCTGAACGCATGCGGGGCTCGCGCACATCAGGACGCGCGGTCGTGGCCGGCGCTCAGCGTTTATCTTCGGCAACCGGGGTGCCAAAGACGCCCCGCGCCGTCATGACCTGCAAAATCTCCTCCGCGGCGTCGCTCGGCGTCATGCCCACGCGAAACTGCAGATGAATCTCGGGCTGCTGCGGTGCTTCATACGGATCACTGATGCCGGTAAAGTTTGGGATTTCGCCAGCGAGTGCTTTTTTGTACAGCCCTTTGGGATCGCGTTGCTGGCACACCTCCAAGGGAGTGTCGACGAACACTTCCAGAAAATCGCCCTTCTGACCGTCGCCTTCGACGATCCGCCGCACCCGATCGCGGTCTCGGCGATAGGGGCTGACGAAGGCTGCCAACGTGATCAGTCCAGCGGCCGCCATCAATGAGGCAACCGCTCCAATGCGGCGAATGTTTTCTTCGCGATCGATGGGCGAAAACCCCAAACCGAACCGCTCAGCAAACGCATCCCCATGCTCTCCGGACAATGCTGCCGGCGGGGCACACAGCCCGTGACGCACGTTGTCGCCGTCGAGCAAAGTGCAGGCGGCGCCCCGAGAGATCAATAACCGGTCGAGTTCGTTGGCAATGGTAGACTTGCCGCAACCGCTCAGTCCTGTGAACCACACCACACAGCCGCGCTGTCGGAGGTTTCGCTCTCGTGCCGCTCGCGAGACGGTGTTCTCATGCCACACGATATTCTTCGAAACGTCACCTTCGGCGGGCGGTTGATTCGGTGGGGGAGGTGCGTTCATATTTCGAAGTAGTTGCGTAGGGCGGGTAAATTTTGCGGCGGAAGGATTTGCGTAACCAGACCGCTTCGACCGTCTGAGCGGGGCGTGTGTAGGACTCTCACGCCAGGTGAGCCGACCGCTCGACTGGAACCAAATGGTATCGGGTTACAAATGGTACCGGGTTACAAATTGTAGCGAGCCTTCAATCCATCTCGATGCACGCTGGCGAGCCGTTCGTGCCGGGACCAGCCCGCAGCTTGGCAGGCAGCCATGTACCGATCGAGTAATTCGCCATAACGCCGCATCGGCTCGGCGCCGAGATCCCAGCCTGCTGCGTAAAGCAATCTCGCTGATGTTGCCGGTGATGATGCCACGGAGGCCTCATCGACGAGCATTTGCGAATATCGCTGGCGAACGGATGAGGAATCCTCAGCGGAGGAGGGACCGAGGAATTCGAGCAAGCAGGCGCGGTCAATTACCGCAGGCAACAGCCCGAGTTGGTCCTGGACCTGCGGTTCAAACGAATCACCGCAATGCGAGGATGCGGACATCTCTGCCAAAAAGCGAGCTGAAAATTTCGAAATTCCATCGTTTGCGGTGGCCCAGTGTGTGCGTAGCCGAACGCTCTGATCCGAGAATACGCTACAGCGAACCGCATTGGAAAACGCTCGCTCGGCGTCCTGCATGTCCCCTCGGGACCACTGGGCGTACCCCAGCAGATCATGTCCCCACGACAAATCAGGGCGTTTTTGGCAGACAGCGGCAGCATGCGTGACGACGTCGTCCCAGCGCTGTTGGGCGGGATCGAAATCGGTGGAGGATAGTCCCAGCGACGCTTGTAAGCGGCTGGAAACCTCACTTGGCATGGACCGTAGGTCGAAACACCAACGCATCCAATCATTCCAAGTCAGTCCCAAATCGTGAGCGATTTTGGGCGTCAGGCGGCAGCTCAGAGCACTTGCGAGAGAATCGATCACGAGCTGACAACGGACAGGAATTTCGCACAATTGCTGATTCAGTAGATCGGTCGCCAAATGACGAGGGTCGCTCGCCGCGACCCAGTCGATATTCGCGAGCGTGGGGAGTCGGTCGATCACCCAACGCCCCCAGGCGTGTTCGCGCCAGGCAACTGTCGCGGGCCGCACGTCATGATCATGCGGTTGTTCATCGCCGCCGTCAAAACTCTCACTGGCTGGTTCTGCGTGCCGACAATCAGATTGGGGCAGCGAATTGAGCAACCAGTCAAAGAGCAACGCCTCGGACAATTGGTCTCCCCAAGGCAGCCAGTCGCCCCCACCGTGGTACCACTGGCAAATATCGGTTGACCGGCCTGTTAGGGCGGCGATGTCGGGGTCGAGCAATCGCACGCACAACCAATCACCTGCGCCATTGCCTAGCAGAGGGAGGAAATTCGGCGGCATCAGCGGAGGCCAGATCGGATCGGGCACCGTTGCGAGCAGCGTCTGCGGCAGCACAGGGTAACGGAACTCACCGGGACCTGGGGAATGAGTACACTGTTCATCCCACCACTGGTTCAGTTCCTCGCCGAAATCCAGCCCGAACCGCTCAGCTAATTTTTTTGACCACGGAAGCGAACCCTTGGCTGGCTCATGCCGGGGATCGCTCTGGTGAGTTCCATCGCATTTGGCGACGGAGGAATTGGCGGTAGTCGAATCTGGTTTGGTCACGTTCTATAATCAGCGGCCGGCAAGGGCTGCCGATCAGATGAGTTCTGGGGGGAAAAGAGATCGGCGACAGCGGATCGATGCACCAATTGGTCGCCAGCCTAGCTTCCAAATCCCATTCAACGCAAGACAAGCGAGTTCACGATGCGACCCACCCGCCCCCTTTTTCCTCACTCGCACGCGGCGACCTGGATCACGCTATCGGCTCTGTTAGCCGCCGCAGCCATTGCCTCGCCACCTGCCGCGGCACAGAAATTCGAACCCAACTACGACGAGGCCAAAGTCCCTGCGTACCAATTGCCCGATCCTTTGGTCATGGAGTCGGGTGATCCCGTCACGACCGCAGAGCAGTGGCCAGCGCGCCGCGCCGAAATCATTGAACTCTTCACGCAGCATGTTTTCGGGCGGATGCCGGAGCACCGCCGAGTGGAATCCAAAGTGGTACGTCGCGATGCGAATGCCAATGATGGTCAGACGGTGCGCACGGAGCTGAGCGTGATCGTGAAGTCCCCGCAACTCGACCCCTCAAACCCGGGCGACATCGAAAAATCAATCGAGATTCACGTGCTCGTGGATGTCCCCCATTCCCGTGGGGCAGCCAACGGCGATGCGGCGAAACCGGCGGCCGTTCCCGCGTTCCTGGGATTGAATTTCCAAGGCAATCACACCGTGACATCGGATCCCAACGTGCGAATCACGCCGTCTTGGGTACGTGATCGAAGAGATGATAGCACCGAGGGAAACCGAGCGGTCGCGGGCGGGCGGGGTGTGGCCGCGAGTCGTTGGCCCAGCGAGATGATCAACCAACGGGGCTATGCCCTCATCACCGCGTACTACGGTGATATTGACCCCGATACGGACGACGGCTTTCAAAATGGCATTCATGGGTTGATGCCAGAATTCATTGCGAGCTTGCCCCCGGAGGAACGCCCGGGGTCGATTGCGGGATGGACCTATGGCATATCATGCATCCTCGACGCAATCGAAAAGACGCCCAACCTTGGCATCGACGTCTCGCGAGTCGGCGTCATCGGACATTCGCGTTTGGGCAAGACAGCATTGTGGGCTGGGGCGATCGACCCACGATTCGCGCTCGTCATCAGCAACGACTCCGGCTGCGGTGGTGCGGCTCTGTCCCGCCGCGCCGTCGGAGAGACGGTGGGGAGGATCAATGCGAGCTTTCCACATTGGTTCTGCGACGGGTTCGAGCATTACAATCAGAACGAAAACGCACTGCCCGTCGATTCACACGAACTGATCGCTCTGGCGGCTCCGCGGCCGATCGCCGTCGGCAGCGCCACCGACGATAAGTGGGCGGATCCACGGGGCGAATTCTTGGCCGCTCGCGCAGCCTCGCCAGTCTACGAACTGCTCGGGCTGCCCGGTCTCCTCGACGACGAAGGGCAGACGCCTAGTGAGCCTCCGCAACCGGATCACGCCTATTCGAGTGGTGCGATTAGCTACCATCTCCGCGCCGGCGGCCACGACTTGGCCAAAGAGGATTGGCAGTGCTACCTCGATTTCGCAGATCGATTCCTACAACAGGACTGAAGTCGCTCGCCCACGCTGCGTCGCTCGATCGCTCATGATCGAGCTGCGGGAGGCGTTTGGATACGGAGAGGCTATTCGCCGTCGTGCGGATTACTCGCCGTATCGGTGTTGCTGGGCACGAGCATCCAGATGACTTGTGCCGTGACGACAAACGCAACCACGATGAGCGAAATCATGACTTTGGTATCGAACGTCGCAGGTAGCTGGGAAACGACGATCAAACAGGTTGCCAACGCGATCAACGCTGCCGCACGAGTTGCCATGGCGGGCAGTGACAGGCGAAATCCAAACCACTGCATCCCGCCATGGATGGCGGCGATCAGCAGCGGCAAAAACAGAAATGGAGCGAGATCCGTATTGCCCAACGGTGCGATGTAGCCGATGCGATCCCAGCGAGCGGACAACCCCACCAGTGCGATCGTCAGCATCAACGTGATATTGAGCAAGGAACGTGTCGATTTAGACTCCATTTCGAATGATCCGCAGGAGACACTGATTGGTTTCAAGCTCCGACACGGTTGAGTGTACTGGAATCCGCCAGGGACGGCGAGCAAACCACGATCTTGGTCAGCACGTGGCTGACCGTACGCAGCAGATAACCGAATCGCAAGAAGGCAACTTCCGACATACGAATTGAGCCTGGCCGCGAATTCATGGTCGGTGGCGAAAGTTCCGCCTGGTGCGTCGGGAAAACCGCCGCGCAGCCCCCGTATCGGGCATGCTTTTCTGTGATCCCAGGGGCTCTCAGCGTGTCCGTTTGATTGGATTCGGCTTCGGTAATGTGCGCTGTGTGCTGATTGCTCAAATTGTTGCAGATTCCACGCCAGGGAACCGCCGATGGTACGCGGACTGCAATTGGGTTCGCTAAACCCACCGTTGTTCTCATTAATCACTTTTGCAGACTCTCCTCCAAGGCAAATTCTCCATGACTCAACGAACGAAGCTTCGCTGTGGACGCCGCGTTTTCGTCCTCGCTCTTTCGCTCGCCGCTACGGTGCCATCACTCGCATGGACGCCGCAGATTTCCGCTCAGGACGTAGTGGCGGCGTCGAAATCGGATGCACAGCGAGAGCAAGTTGTGAACAAAGGGTTGGCGTTCCTCGCTAAAGAGGGCCAGTCCGAGGCAGGCACCTTTTCCGATCGAGTCGGACCGGGCGTTACCGCGTTGGCGTTGACTGCAGCGATGAAGAATGGGCAGTCCGTTGATGATCCCGTGGTTGCCAAAGGCCTCCAGGCGCTGGAAGGGTTTGTTAAACCCGACGGTGGAATTTACGGCAATGGACGTTTGAAGAATTACGAAACTTGCGTTGCGATGGTGTGTTTCGCAGAAGCGAATCAATCGGGGAAATACAATGAGATTCTAAAGAACGCTAAGAATTTCGTCACCGGATTTCAGTACGGCGAAGGCAAACGCGACCCTTCGGATCCGTGGTACGGGGGTGTCGGCTACGGAGGCGCAGGACGCCCCGATTTATCTAATACAGGCTACATGATCGAAGCTTTACGCGCGGTCGAAGTACCCGCTGGAGACCCCGCGATTCAACGAGCGTTGGCGTTCGTTTCACGTTGTCAGAACCTCGACTCGAAAGCCAACGATACCGCCTTCGCGGCGAAGGTTGATGACGGCGGTTTCTACTATGAAATTCCGCTGACCAAGATCGACCCCAGCACCTCGGATGAACGGTACACTCCCAACGGTGGCCTGCGTAGTTACGGTTCGATGGGCTACACGGGGTTGAAAAGCATGATCTTTGCCGGTTTGACGAAAGATGATCCGCGCGTCAAAGCGGCTCTGCAGTGGATCCAGGATCACTACGACGTCGAGAATAATCCAGGGATGGGATCGGCTGGTTTGTATTACTACTACCACACGTTTGCGGCCGGACTCAATGCTGCTGGTATCGAGACGCTGACTGATTCTGACGGTGGTGAGCACAACTGGAAAGCTGACCTGATCGCCGAGCTTGCCGAGCGTCAAAACGAAGACGGGTCGTGGTCGAACTCCAATGAGCGTTGGTTTGAGAACGACAAAAACCTCGCGACGGCATTCGCACTGATGGCATTGTCGTATTGTAAGTAGGGAGCAGGGCCATGCCGCAACTCGATGGCACGAAGAAGGCCATAGGAAACCCATCGCCTGTTCTCTGGGCAGTGCATGTCGGTGCATTACTCAGCGTCGTTGCTTGGGCGTTGCTCGACATGCAATTTGAGTCCGTCATGGGGACGCTGAGGTCCAGCGTTGATTCCCAGAGTGATTGGTTCGATGATGCGGCGCAGCATATTGGGTGGATGCGTGTGAGTTTGCTGCTCGGCGTCCTGCTGATCGGGGTGATCTCGCTCGGGGGGATCATCGGCCACCGATTTCGACCATCGCTGAGCCAGCGATCGCGATCGATCCGATCGCTCTTGGCGATCGTCTCGGTAGTCGCCCTCTGGTGCAGCATTGCTGCCAACTATCCGGCTATTGCTTGGCAGGGCCAGCGAATTCGAGTGGGTTTGCAAATCCAACAACTCGAATCCTTCACCGAACCGCTGCGTGAGGACTGGCCTGAACGAGACGGCGAAATTCCGGAGGTAGGCCCATTCATGGCATATCCGTTTGGCCGCCCGACCGTTCTGGTTTTGCTTTCATCGCCGACGTTGGCCAACGACGACTTCAGCATCGCCGCAATCGAACGAAGTGAGCGGGGCGCGATTAAATTGCAGCTCAGCGGCACCGATCACGATGACTGGGCCGAGTGGCATCCAGCGGGAAGCGAGCCCGCATCCTTCGTCGGTGGTCTCAGCGATCGGCACGACCTGGAGTCCACCGCCAACCTCGGCCAAGGCTGGAGCTTAGTCCGATATCGCACGTCTGCTGCCGGATAACTTCCACGACGAATTCGATCGCGTAGCGGTGCGATGACGGTTGCTAGTCGACTCCGCTCGGCGGATGCTTGCTCACGATTGGATTCTTCCTCTCGATGGGATTGCGCTCATGAGTGAGTGTCGAAGTGCCGATTCAATGGATGGGAGTGTCTGTGCACGCGCGGCCGGATCGGGGGAAATGTCTTGAGAACCAAAGGAAACACGATGCTCACGCGGCGACAGGCGTTGACGCTGGCGGGAGCCCTGATGAGTCTGCTCTGGTGGGGCGGCCTGGTAGCTCATGGGGAATCTCCATCCGCTGCCAAGGAAGGCTGGGAAAACCCTCCCGAGCGAGTGGTTTCACGCATTTTTCGTTTGCCACCGGTCGACAGGCATATGGAGCGGGTCGTTGTCACGGCGATCGCAGTCGACCCGAAGGGCGAATTCTTAGCGGTTGCCGGTGATGATCATGTGATTCGCATCCTCAATGCGCAGTCGTTGGCCGTTGTCCATGTACTGGGCGAAGGGGGCGCGACCAAGTCCTCCAAGCCCGGACATTTTGATTGGATCCGCACTTTGGCGTTTGACGCCTCAGGTGATCGTTTGGCTTCGTCGGGAAACGATGGTCAGCTCATTTTGTGGGACCGGCGACGAGATTTCGCTGCAATGCAAGAAATTGACTCCGCTCCCGCCCTGGCGTGCGTGCGGTTCTCGGCGTCGGGAAAACAGATTGCCGCTGTCGGTTTTGATTCGCGAGTATTTTTAATTGGTAGCACCGCCAACAGTGCACCGACGTTGCGTTGCCGGTGCGTTGATTTGCGATGTTGTACTTATCGTGATGATGGCAGTGTCCTCGCGGTTGCAGGGCGTGACGGGTACCTGCACCTGTTTGATCCACGCACCGGTGAGGTCGTGATGGCGAAGAAGTTGCACGCCGCACGGATCCGAGATATCGCATTCATGCCGAATTCAAAAGTGCTCGTGAGTGTTTCCGAAGACGGAGAGATGATTCGGTTTGATACTGGCGACGAGGTGCTCCTGTCGCGTCAGAAAATCACGACGGGGCGATTGTTTTCACTCGCAGTAATCGATGGACGTACGATCGCTGCGGCGGGCAGCGATGACGAAATTCACATTGTTCGTGTGGGCGATGATCAGCGCGAACTGCGAGTCCAAGCGAAGCTCGGTGGGCACGTTGGCACAATCTCCACCCTGGTGGTCAATCATGGTGATCTGATCTCGGGAGGATTTGATGCGACTCTGCGGCGCTGGGATCTGTCGAAGACGGAAGTCTCCGATAACAAAATTGCATTAGGGAATGACGCCGGAGTCGACCCATTGGGTCAGACACCGCGGTAGCCAACACCTGTCGACGATGAGTGACGGGTAGGCGAAGACGAGCATTCTTGCGAATCAAACGGTGACACAGGGAGGTGTCCGGCGTGTTCTGGAAACATATCGAAGATTTTTGTGCGTCGATCGGATTCTCAGGCCGACCCTGCGCTGTCAGTGACGCCGCTGGGGACTCCGCACGTTCAGCGAGTGTGCGGGCGCGGCGTGGGAAACTTAGCCGCATGATCACGCCCACGCATTCTCATGTTGGCGTTCATTCACGCAGCATGCGTGTCGAGTCGCTTGAGCCGCGCCGCCTCATGGCCGCCGATCCCATTCATGTCGGCGTTGTCTACGTCGAAACGGATTACCTCGAGTCTGATGTCGGCAGCGACTCCCAAGGTGACCGGTTCATCGTTTCGTTCACCGGCGGCGCACCGGGTACCAAGCTGACGGAACTGCGGATCCGTACGGATAAGGACAGTGACGGCATCAGTGTTGGCGACCTGATCTTTGATACCGATGCGGGCGGACGGGGCAAGAATGGGTACCATCCCTTCAAGTTGGTACCAGGACAATCCGAGGAGGCCACGGCGGAAGTCAGCGATGGTGGCCAAGAGTTGATTTTGCGGCCCAAGGATTTTCAGGCCGGCGACCGTTTGATCTTCACGATTGATGTCGACGAAGTGCTCCGCAACCTCGCTGATCTTGATCAGTTCAATGCGCGGCTTGACGTGATCGCGTCGGGGCAAGAGTTTCAAGACTCGATTCTCGAGGCAAAGTTCGAAGCACCCGATTATTTCGAATCCACCGCTGATTCGATTTTCCTCAATGACTATGGGGACCCGCACGCCGACTATGGATTGAATCTTCCGCCCGATCAAGGCACCAGCGTGGATAGCCTGCCCAACCGCTCGGCGGCGGCTGTCGGTAGCGTCACGCAAACGCCGCGTCCGGCTTCTGTGGGTGGATTTGTTTATCTCGATGACAATGGTTCGGGTACGAAGGATGTCGGCGAAAAAGGCTTGGCAGGGATTCGCGTACGCTTGGAGCCGATCGACACAATCGAACCGCAAGCGGTACTGACGACGACAACGGGCGCTGATGGATCCTACGAGTTCACCGGCGTGATGCCGGGGCGTTATCGCATTGTCGAGCTCGACCAACCCGAGGACACCGACGACGGTATTGACGCCGCGGGTACTATTTCTGGACGCATCGTTGGGGCAGCAGTCAATCCAGGAGACGAGATTCGTGACCTGGTCCTCAAGGGTGGCGACACCGGGATCAATTACAACTTCGGTGAGTTGCCACTGGGCTCGATCGGCGGTTTCGTCTACTTGGTCAATCCAGGTGAAGATTGCACCGGCGATCACGATGCATCCAATAGCCAACCGATCGAGGGCGCCGAGGTCCGGTTGATTGGAGAGGACGGCCAGACGATTGCGACCACGTACACGGGGGCCGATGGCAGCTATCTATTTTCGAAGTTGCATGCGGGCATCTATCGGATTGTGGAGGTCACTCCGGCGGGTTTGCTCGACGGTGAATCGCACGCAGGGGACATTCACACGCTGTCCTCCACTGTGCTAGTAGGGGCTGGGACCGCAGTAGATGGTGGGAACATCCGCAGCATCGAGTTGCCTTCAGGCGGCAACGGTACCGAATACAATTTCTGCGAAGCAGCTCCAGGCTCCATTGCCGGTCAGGTTTACCACGATCGAAACGACAACGGCCAGCGAGATGCTGGCGAAGAAGCGATCGTCGGCGTTGCGTTGGATTTGATCGGTTCGGATGGGACCGTGGTGGCGACGACTCTTACCGATTCCCAGGGAGCCTATCGCTTTGACAATTTGACGCCCGACGACTACCGGATCGTTGAGTCCCAGCCCGTAGGATTTATTGATGGCAAGGACCAGGTGGGCACGATCGATGGCCGTCCCGTCGGACGGCTTGGAAGCGACGGCGATTCGCTTGTTGATGTCGTTCTACGTCAGGGCTTGGACGGGGTCGGCTACGACTTTGGGGAACGCCAAGTTGGCTCGCTCAGCGGCCAAGTCCACGTCGACTTAGACGGCGACTGTGTGCTCGATCCTGGAGAACCGCTGCTCGCTGGGGTGGTGATTGAGCTGCAGGATGCCTCCGGAAAAACAGTCGCCACAACGACGACGGACGCAAACGGCAACTATCGCTTCGAAAACCTGATGCCGGGGACTTACACCGTCGTCGAACATCAACCGACTGGATACTTCGAAGGCGGCGCGACAGTAGGCACGCTTGGCGGAGTACTGGATGGTCCCAACCGCATCACCAACGTCACCATCGGCTCGGGCCAGAATGCTCTGAACTACGACTTTTGTGAGCAACCGCCTGCTGAACTCTCGGGCGTTGTGTTCGTCGACGTCGACGGCGACTGTGTACAGGATGCCAACGAGGCTGGCATTGCCGGTGTGATCGTGGACCTGCTCGATAGTTCGGGCAAGGTTGTCGCGACCACGACGACCGACTCCAATGGCATGTATTCATTCGCGAACCTGCGGGCCGGAGCTTACACAGTTCGCGAAACTCAGCCGGGAGGGTATTTCCAAGGTGGCCAAACCGCGGGTAATAAAGGTGGCAACACTTCGGTCGCCGATCATATCTCAGCAATCCCGATTGGTTGGGGGGAGACCCTGACGGACTACAACTTCTGTGAAGTTTTGCCGGCCGGGTTGTCCGGTGTCGTCTACGTTGACCGTGACGCTGATTGTATTCGCGATGAGGATGAAGAGGGCTTGGCGGGCGTACTGATCGAGTTGCTCAATGAATCGGGAGAGGTCGTCGATAGCACGACCACCGACGCGAATGGTCGCTACTCATTTACGAATCTGAAGGCGGGCGAATATACCGTCCGCGAAACTCAGCCAAGCGGCTATTTTCAAGGCGGTCAAAAAGCGGGGAGTCACGGTGGTGATGCCTCGGTTGCCGATCGTATATCAGCCATTCCGATCGGTTGGGGTGAGACACTCACGGACTATGACTTCTGCGAAGTTCTGCCTGCGGAACTCTCTGGCGTCGTGTACGTCGACCGCGATGCCGACTGCGTGCGTGACGAAGGGGAAGAGGGATTGGCGGATGTGTTGATCGAACTGCTCGATCAGCACGGCAACGTCGTTGCCAGCACCCGGACCGATGCTAGCGGACAATACTCATTTTCCAATTTGCAGGCGGGCAGCTACACGGTTCGTGAAACACAGCCGAGTGGGTATTTTCAAGGTGGTCAGAAAGCGGGCAGCAACGGTGGCGATGCCTCGATCGCCGATCGCATTTCAGCCATCCCCGTCGGCTGGGGCGAGACCCTAACTGACTATAACTTCTGTGAAGTTTTGCCCGCTGAACTTTCGGGCATTGTCTATGTCGACCGCGACGCCGATTGTGTTCGAGACGAAGGCGAAGAAGGGTTGGCGGGTGTGTTGATCGAGTTGTTAGATGAAACGGGTAAGGTCGTAGGTGCCACGACGACCGATGCCAGCGGTCGATATTCATTTACCAATTTGCAGGCAGGTCAATATACCGTCCGCGAGACACAACCTGATGGCTATTTCCAGGGCGGTCAAGTCGCTGGTAGCCATGGTGGCGATGCCTCAGTCGCCGACCACATTTCGGCAATCCAGATCGGATGGGGAGACCAGCTCACCGATTACAATTTTTGCGAGCAGCTACCCGGCACAATCTCCGGCAAGGTATGGAGTAATCTCGATCGTGACGACGAATTCGATAGCAATGAGTCACCTATCGCGGGTGTACTGATCGAGTTGTCAGATGAAACAGGCGTGATTGCTAGCACGCGGACAGACGCTCAGGGGTGTTATGAGTTCACCGGACTGCGGGCGGGAACCTATACGGTCACCGAGCATCAGCCGGATGGTTACTTCAACGGCGGGCAAACGGTGGGCGCTTTAGGCGGACGCTCATTAGACGTCGACGTGATCGGCGAAATTGATCTCAAGGGTGGTGATCAGGGTAGCGAGTACAACTTCTATGAACTGGCACCCGTGACGATCTCTGGATACGTGTTCCAGGACGGCGGCGCGCTGGTGCTAAGCCAAACCCCGGATCCCGAACTGTTGCGACAGTACCGCGACGGTGAACTCACGCCCGACGACATTCGTTTGTCGGGGGTGGGGTTAGAACTGCGCGATGAAAATGGCGTGCGAATCGATCCTGCCAGTGTCCAGCTCGGCGGGTCATCGGGCGTGGTACTGCGAGTGACAACGGATGGAAATGGTTATTATGAATTCACGGGACTTCGGCCGTGGACCAGTTACTCCGTTTACCAGGACCAACCCGATGGCTTCGTTGACTCGTTGGATACTCCGGGGACGACAGGAGGGTTGGCAATCAATGCGGCCGACTTTACCCAACCCGGGGCGCTACAGGCGTTTTTGAATGGTCTCGCTGTGGGTGGGGATCCACGCTTTGACGCGATTTTCCACATCGAAGTGACACCCGGCGGCACCAGCTCAGGCAATAACTTCAGTGAAATCGTGATTGAGGCACCACCTGTCGTGCCGCCATGGGTCTACAACCCCACACCAACGCCGGAACAACCGACCGCTCCCATCGAGACATTCGATCCGAGTGCGCCGCTGAGCACGCAACCCTATCAATTTGACACCATCACGCCGCCCATCATCGCCGATGACGAATGGCAAGTCAGCTGGCACCTCAGTGTCATCAACGGCGGATTTCCGCGCGGCCAAGGTCAGCAGCCGGAATCGGCGATCATGACATCACACGATGGCTCACTGCGGGCACAACCAGCGAACTTTCGCAGCGCGACTGACAGCGACCATGAGAACCGTAAGCTGTCCGATATGCTCCTCGAAGTTGATCTGTCCCATGGACGTTGGCAGATTCAACCGAGCAGCACCAAGGTCTTGTCGGACTCCGTTGCAGGCAGCAAGATCGAGATTGGTCACCGCGACGCGACAGCCCTGACAGGTGACTTCGACGGTGACGGCGTCGACGAGGCGGTATTGTTCATTGATGGTCAATGGTTCGTTGACCTCAACGGCGACGGGAAATGGGATAAGGGCGACCTATGGGTGCGCTTGGGCACCGCGCTCGACCGACCGGTCGTCGGTGATTGGGATGGTGATGGCAAGGATGACGTTGGAATCTTCGGCCGCCGATGGCAAAACGACGAGTACCGCATTCGCCAAGATCCGGGATTGCCTGATCCCGCAAACCAACGACGGCGTAATCTGAGACGAGAAGATTTGGTTCATCGCGTGCCCACCGAGCATGAGAAACAACAGCGAGTGCTGATGCGGGGACACGACGGTGAGCTGCTAGCGGACGCCGTTGACCACGTCTTCCAGTATGGCGAACAGGTGGATACGCCGTTGGCGGGCGATTGGAACGGAGACGGAATCGACCAAATCGGTGTGTTCCGAAGTGGCCAGTGGATGCTCGATGAAGACGGTGACGGACGTTGGACAGGCCAGGACCGTCCGATTGAGTTTGGACAGCCTGGCGATGAGCCCGTCGTCGGTGACTTTGACGGTGACGGAATCGATGAAATCGGCGTCGTCCGCGGCGACTTGTGGATCATCGATTCTGATGGTGATCGTCGCCTTACCGGCAACGATCAGCAGATTCGCATTCCCCGACCCGACGGCGATTCACAACCAATCGTCGGGGATTTCGATGGAGACGATCGAGATGATCCCGGATATTATCGAGCTGCTGGGTAGTATCGGGATGGTTGAAGTCACTCCTGGCCGTTGGGTTGCGATTCTTCATCTTCCAATGTCTTCGCAATCGCGGCGTGGAGCTGCTCACCTAGTTTTGCGCCGCCTCCGACAAACAGGTGTGTGATCTTGCCTGCACGGTCGATCACGACGGTTTGCGGGATCGCATTGGCTTGATATCGAGCGGCTGCGACTCCATCGATATCGAGCGCAACCTCCGGTGAAATGTCCAGTCTTGCGAGCGTTTCGAGAATGGGCTCAGCGGTCTCCTGTAGATTCACCGCGACCAGTCGCACGTCATCCTCATCGAACTCCGCGACGGCTTGCTCGATCACTGGCATCGCCTGCATGCACGGACCGCACCAAGTCGCCCAGAAATCCAAAACGATGACTTGTCCGCGTGAACCTGAGATTGAGAACGTTCCGCCACCGAGCAGGTCCAGCGAGAAGTCGGGGGCAGCGGTGCCGACAAGCGGTGACATCGCCGCTGCGCCACCCTCGCCCTCTGCACTCTCGATAATCGGCTCGGGAGCGTCTTTTAACAACCAATCACCATAGGGCTGGTCTCGCTCAGCCTGGTTGATATCGATGCCGATCAACAATTCGTTGACATCACCAAGCTTGATTTGAGATTCGCCCAGCAAGGGATGTTCGCCAATCAATACACTGCTTTCTAGGCTGCGGGCCAGCAGCGACATGCGGTTGCCGTTTCGCAAGATCGCTCGCACTGCTAATTCGTCCGACTCCTTGCCGGTTGATTCGGCGTCATCGCCTTGCTCGTCATCGGAATGATCATCGAGCCAAATGATCTGCGCGACGACGGAGCGTTTGATGGGAATGGTTTCCAGCCGAGTTGCGACCTCAATGTTGGTATCCGTCACGCGGACGAGCCGACCTCGGAGAATGTCCCCGTTGTTAGCAACGATTAAATGCGTCGGGGGATTTTTTTTTCGCATCCGTGGCACGGTCAATAAACGGTCGCGTCGGGCCGCCTCAATCTCAGGATCGCGGCATCCAGCGGTAAACGCAATCGCCCGAATCTGATCGAGCGGTAATCGTGTTCGCTCGGTGACTTCTGAGGTGAACGCCACACCCCGCTCATCGATCGCGGTGACCTCGCAGGGAATGATCTCACCGGACCGCAGGTGCATCGATCGCGGCGAGGAATTAAGAGGCTTATTTGAGGCAGTGTTGCCGAAGGCACGAGCGAGTGCATTCCAAACGCCGCCCTGATTAGCCTGACGCTGGTTTGCTCGTTTCATGGCGGCCTCACGCTGTTCACGCAGCCGGCGTTGTTTCGCAGTCTCCGGTGGAGGTGATTCGCGATAAACCATGCGGCCCGAAAACGTGGGCATGAGATTGACAGCGGAGGCATGACGCGGCGAAAACCGCAGTGGAGTCGGCTGATTCTGGTCTGCGGTGTCAATGAAACGACCCGTCAATCGAGCGTCTGGGAACTCAAGTCTGCCAAGAATGAACTTAGACGATTCGGACGCGATCTTACCGGAACTCGCTACCGAGACTCTGCTGATGTCCGCATGCCGCAGTTCGATCGGTTCGAGAATGAGATCACTGGTGAGCGTCAATTTGCCGTCACGGGACGCCTGCAGCTCTCCACTGAGGCGAACGCCGCCATGGGTAACGACTTGAACAGTCGGGGAGGATGCATCGGTCGCATTGGGTTTATTCTCTGGCCGGGATGCTCGGCTCTCAGACACTTGGTCGCTAGAACCCGCTGGCGGAGAATGTAAGTCAATCGAGAGCACTTTCGATGGATCGATCAGCTGTTCCGATTCGCCTTCGGCGAGGACCCACTCGTTGTCGATAACATCCGTCCAACGTCCGCGCTGAGCCGTCTGGTCAGTGAGCACGATGAGGTCTTCGTCGGTGGCCGTTTCTCGGGACGTCTGGCCGGTCAGTCGCAACACACGCAGTGATTCTAGGCTCACATTGCCTGCGATATTGGTCAGCCGAATGCCGGGGCGGACGCCGGGATAGTTGTCACCATTGACGGTGATTTCACCGAGCACTTTGGCTTGGGGCGACAATGCCACCATGCGCCCCTCAGCTTGATCGAGTTCCAGCGTTAACCGCAGACTACCGTTGAGGTCCTTCCAGTTCCCCAGGGGCACACAATCAGCAATCTGATCCAGTTCACGCATCAACGTGATCTGGTCATCCCAGACCTCAATATGAAATGCACTGTTGCCTCCATATTCGGTATTCTTCGCGTCGACGCCTACCGCAAACTCAAAGTTAGGTTCGCCTTCCCACGCCAGTTCAAATTCGATCCTTAGCGTCTCGGGTAGCCCAATATCGCGAAACGCTGTTGCGCTGGGCTTGTCAGTGTGCAGTTGGTTGCCACCGGAATGCCATGCTTGCGCATCGGGCCGAACTTTCCAGTCCAACACATCCCCGGGGCCCGCGAATAGCACCGCCGCGCCATCGTTCCAACGCAAGATTCGTCGTACGGCAGAACGCTCGATGACCAGCTCACCGAACTCCTCGGTACCGACATGAACGGCCTCCCCATCGATATCGAGAATGCTTCCAAAGACACGATCGCCGCCAACCAATTCGATCGCAAATTGCCCCATCGCTGGGGTGGCTTGGTCGGGAGGAGGAAAGGATGCGACAACAACCGATTGCAAATTGAACTGAATCGGCGTGGCGAATTCAGGATGTTGCCATGCGAGCTGACGCGTGATGCCATCGCGTTGCTCCTGCGGTTTGGAATTCGCTAAATATCCTGGGATGTAATCCCCGCCGACGAGTCGTAGCAGCCCTGGCGACGAGGACTCGGCGGCGCTCACCGATAACCCGCCGGATAGAACGCACAGGAACGTGATCAGGATGCAGTGTTTCATCGTTCGTAGATTGGCAAGAAGCGGAAGTTGAGTGCCATCGCGAGGAGTGACAGGGCCGAATCGACGGAGTTTCCGAGCCCTCCCGAGAATCCACCATCGGCACCCTGGTCGGCTTTGAGTTCGCGAATCAATTGCTCATTCCATTTCTCCCAGGCCTCAACGTCGCCTTGGAACAATGCCTGGGCCTCATAGTATTGACCGTAACGCAGATAACTGCCGCTGGCGGGCTGTTCGAGCCGGCTCGTCAATGCTCCTAGGGTCGCTTTGAACTCGGGCATGTCCTTGCGTCGTGCGATGGCATAGACCAGCGTCCCAATGGAAATTCGTGGGATCGAGTCGTCGAAGCCCCCGATGCCTGCGTAGGCGACCTGTCCCGATGGGCTGGTCATCGATTTGAAATACGCCACGCCACGATCGATCGCTTCGTCGGGCACCTCGATGCCCGCGTTACGCGCCGCGAGCAATCCGACCATCATGGCGCCACTGACGGATGTATCCGCATCGGTCGCGTCAGGACCGTACCGCCAACCCCCGAAGCGGTTTTTCTTTTGCGAGGTGACTGCACCACGCACGGCGAGTTCGAGGGAGTGACCAAGCGTCATGCCAGTTCCGTCTTCGCTCTGTTTCGCACTGCCACGCCACAGGTCTGAGTCGTCGACGGCGCCGTAGGACTCAGCGATCGCCAGCATCGCAAAACCATGGTTGTACATACTCGTGTGCCCCATGGCGCCGCCGTAAATACCCGTTGCCGAGTCTTGACTGAGCAAGATGCTTCGCAAACCACGACGGATGTTGCCACTGTAGATACCGAAATTGGGATCTTCTCCTGATGCGAGGAATGCCATCACGGCCATGCCGGTGACTCCCGGCCCGCCCTGACCACCGCGCCAATCCCCGTCCTCGGTTTGCGTTTTGGCGAGGTACTGCAGTCCCTTCTCATAGACCTCGCGCACATCACGCGGAACGACCTCGCCCATTTGAGCGGTGGGGAATTGAGCGTGAGCGATTGGGGAACAAGCGAGAAATAAAGTTAATAAAAGTGCGGAAGGCACCGCCATCGGATCCCAACACTGATAGCGATGAGAAGGTTTGTATTTTCTATTCTTCATCGAGTAACCCCGCGTCTTTCAGCGTCGCTTTCATCATCACGCCTCGTTGGAAATTCTTCTCGATCGCCTTGTACTGCGCGTCGTCCAGAATCGTCTTCAATTTGGGGAGTTTGCTCATTTCGTACATCAATAGATAGCTGATATATTGATGGTTAGGATCGGACAACTGAACGTTCTCCGTCAACAAGGTCATCAGGTCTGCTCGCTGAGTCTGGGTCATGGGAATCTGTCGTCCCAGCGTTGCGACGTAACTGGTGATGGCGATTTCGCTCTTCAGTTTGCGTCGACGTTCCTCCCGTTCACGCAGTACCGCTGCCTGCTCTTTGTCCACACATCCACGGGCAACTTTTTTGAGCAACGAAGTCTCGCCAAACAGACCGTTGTTGAGACGCTGCATCAACGGCGCGGCAAGTTGGTAAAGCTCGTTGACATTTTCCTGACCGATCTCGCCTGCCTTCTGCATCGCGTAGAATTCACGATGGGCTTGGTCAACATCGTCATAGAACCGTTTAATATCTCCTGTGGCGGCAAAGCGGAGTTTTTTAATCTGATCGTCTCGCAGCGGCGTCGACAAACTCATGCGATCAATTTCCATCTCAGCGCGGTCGGCCAGCGTCTGCCGAGCGTTGTCTGTATTTCCCAAATTAGAGAAGATCCAACTGTCGAATTGGGTAATGTCGATCTCGAAGTTTTGCGCCGATGCATGCGTCGACCATGCCAGAAGGCACAGGCAGCTGAGGAAGAAACGCATCATTGGATCCATTCCTCCTCGAGTGAAAACTCTTGCGCGCCATTGAAACTCGTCGTGAAAGACATCATCACAGAGTTCATTGACTTCCACGCCTTGAGCTGTCTCTCATCAAAGACTTTGTTAACGACACTCACCGGGATTTTTGGGAGGTACTGCGGGTTGTAGATGTAGACTTGCATGGACTGGAGGTCGAAGCCGTCCTTCAAGGGCGTCATCAGTTCGGTCATCTCAGCACGCTGCTGCTCCGTCATCGCGATTTTGTCGTCGATTAATGCGACGATGGTTCCCACCACCGCTGCACGTTCGAATTCATCACGTTGTTTCGATTCGGCTTGGTAACGATCGTACTGTTCTTCAGAAACAATCGCCTGCAGATATTTAGCGGCGTCACGACGAACTCGGCGGTAAGGGTTCTCCTTGAGTTGTTCATTTCCTGGCCCCATGATTTGCACCCGATTGTCGACTCGTATCGCCTGCTGCGGGTCTTGGACCATATCGCCTGTGGCTTCGTATGCCTGCTTGGCTGCAGCGACGATCTCGGTCATCTGTTCATCGGTGGGCTCACAGACTCGCTTGATGAACGAGATCTCGAGATTGACGAGCGGTTTTACAAATTCCAAAGGCGCTCCCAGGTCACGGGCGGGAGCACCCACCATGGCTGGGAAGAATGCCTGAACGTCTCCGGCATCTGCTTCGAAGACTTCGATCGCTTCGGCGAGAACATCCTCCTCATCCTGAGCCGCAACGTTGCTGGTCTGCACGAGGCACCACCCCAACAGCACCAGGCACAGGTGTAAATAGCCCGATGGGTTGCGAAAGACCGGTGCCACCTGCAGGGAGTCAGCCGGAGGCAGGGAGACAACACCGTCGCACGACGTCCCCGTGGGGTGACCAACTCCTTGAATGTGGGCTGGGAGCAACGACGCATCGGGCGCCGTCATTCGGGACGCTCGTGACAGTGGTCCCAAGCTACAAATCCAGGCTCGGCACGGCAATCGCTTGGCGATCATTGATCCGCGAGACACCCAGTCTGCCCATGTCGACATGCGTTGTGGTACAGCGAGACAGGAAGAAAGAAAACTGCCCAGCATCAGGATCCTCCCATCCGGTTAAAATACAGATCCAATCCACGGCGGAACTCCTCAGGGAGCACGGCACCACTCTCTCCGGTCGTTTGCCCGACTTCGCGATTCTCACGAACCTCTTTCTCATTGCGGCCTTTTCCAACCAATGCCAGGGCCGAATCAGTGGTGTTTCCACTGCCGCCACCGCCGGGCGACGAGCCTCCTCCGCCGCCGCCTCCCTTGGGATTGATCCGCTTGGACCGCAGTATCAATTCGATCGCCTCAGTTTCGGCAGCAATAGCGAGTGCTCCAGTGTCAGCATTCTTCAAAATACCGGTCGCTTCGCTCATCACTTGGTCAACGGCCGCTAACATTTGGAGTTCCTTCCCAAAGTGCTTTCTCGCATCGGGCAGTTCTTCAATCCGCGCGATGACCTTGACCACCCGCTCGTTGATAGCGTCTTGCGAGCTCGCGAGCGTCTCGACGTTCTCAGCACGCTCGGCTTCTTTCATTGCGGGTTTGGCCTGCTCCGCGACGCGGGTTTCTTCTCGCAAGTTGACTTCCGCTTCGAGAATCTGCAGGACCTCCAGGACGATCGATGGAGGCAAGCTCTCAGGTGACTTTCCACCGGGGCACGATCCGCTGCAGGCGGGATCGACGAGGTTCTCAGCCCACCGGTCCATCGCGTCGGACCAGTATTCCGCTTGGGCGACCGAGAGCCCCTGTTTGCTGACCAATTCCGTCGACAGTTGCCGCAACCCGCCGATCACATCGGCTTGTTTCATCTCGTCGAGGGTGGCTTTGAATCGCATGAATCGCCGCCGTTCAAAGTACGCTGCCAGGTCATCCATGATGTAGGAAACGTTGGTCACGCTGGATGCTTCGGTTTCCTGCAACTTGTCAAGTTCATCGCGTACCGAGACATCCATTGTCGGACGGCTGACACCGAAGGCAGGTTGCAGTTGATCGGTCAACCGACCGGCGACAACGTTCTGTTGCCGTGAGGCAGCCTTGAGTCGCTTCACGAGCGTGCTGCCTTCGAGGTTTGCCAGCACCGCGTTGAGTTCATCGGCGAGGCGATCGAATTCAGCCAGCACATCTGCTTGCTCCTCCACCGCTTTGTCCATGGATTCTTGCTGGGCCTGGGGCGGTTGCTCCTGTTTGGGTTGACTCTTGCCCATGACAGTTGTCGTGGGGAGTCGCAGCGAGGGGCTGCTAGGTTTCTTCGGGGGTCCGGGCTCCGCGTTGCCCTCGTCGGGCGAGTTCGCCGATGATTCCATATCAACAAGGGAGGGCGCATTACGCAGCGACGGCGCTTTGCCTTCGAACGGTTTGGCACCCTTGCCGCCACCTGCGGCCAGGTTTTTGCCTGCCTTCGGTCCGCTGACGCTGGTCGGTTTGGCCGGCGTGATTTCTCCGTCCGGGCGGGGGCGTCCGTCGACCAGGCTCGGCTGCTCGGCGGCATTGTCGAGCAGGTCCGCGACGGAGGGCATGCGGTTTTGCGACAGGTCCTTTAAGACTTGTAGCATCTCGGCCCACCGTTCGAGATGTCCGACGCCGATCTCGGGATTGCGTGAGGCGGCCAAGACGAGTTCGTCACCGAGCTTGCCGAGCCGATCGAGTCGGCGTCCGTTGGATGTTTCCGCGGAGGCCTGCCGTTCGATCTCGCGGCGGTTCTCGGCCGTATCAAGCTCTGCCGCTGACATGTCGCGCAGCTCTTTGTTTTTTTCATAGAGTTGCCGCTCGCGATCGCGAACATCGAGGGCTTGGCGGTGCCACTTGCTAAGCTGCTCGTTCATCCAAATCGCATGCTGATCTGGGGTCAGGACATAGAGCACGTGCGGTGGCGAATAGATCCGATTTCGCCCCGGCAGGAAATCTTCTGCCCAAACGAACACTTCGATCGGCTGTGCCTCGATGCCCAGCGTCGTGGCGCAGAACGTTCCGATCGCTTCGACTTCGGGAGTATCAAAATCACCAGCGGCCAAGGGGCGTTCACCGGACGCAGGATGCTCGACGGCGCCCATGTCAAGGCCTCGCCACATCAGACCAATTCGCCGAATTCCAAAATCATCGTTCGCCCGAGCAGTGAATTTCAACGTCTCGCTGTCAAGCACTACCGCTTGGCGAGGCAACCCGTCACAGATCAATGTTGGGGCTTCGTCGTCGACTGTGTTGACAGTGAGTTCGAACGGTTCGCGGCCGGTCAAACCAAGTTGATCTTGCCATTGGAACTTCATTGAGGAGACTTCGTCGATCGCCACCTGGTCGCTGGCCAGTGTCGCGCCGGCGACTTCCCGCTCCTGTTCATTAATCTGTCCTGCTGCTAAATCACGATTAATCGTTGCAGTAAAAACCGCTTGACTGCCGCGGACCATCGTCACGCTGCCGCCTCGGGAGTCGACGCGGCGAACCGCGTTCTGGCCGAGATACTCCGGCAACCTCACCGCCGCCATCACCGACGCCAGTTCAGGACGCAGAGTTGGTTCGACGTTCACGCTTTGGGTCACGTCGCCGACGCGAAGTGTCAGGTTGTCAGACGTGATCTGTGGCGGCAGGTTGAATTGGTACTGACCATTCTCCAGACTCGCTCGGGCCAGTGGCTGGTTACCAATCTGCAGCGTTGCCGTCGGTGGTTGCCACCGCGTCGTATCGGCCAGGACAACCGGCAGCGTCGTCGCTTCGCCATGCGGTAGCACCAATTCGTTTGGCAAAGGTTCAATATGAGTAAACGTGTAGCGAGGTGTGTTCTTCCACGGCATGACCAACCGCGACATCGCGTTGGCTGCCGCGGCAGGATAGATTGCGGCCAGGGCAATGCTAGCGATGACCATGACTGCCGCGAGAGTACTCCACAGGCGATAGTGCGACGGGGGTGCCGCGTGAGCGAGATCGCGGCGCGAGGCATCCGCGGCAACTTGATTCATTGCCGCTTGGCACAACGCCGGTGAACGGGCTTGCTCCGAGTCACTGTGAGTCAGTTCGATCACGCCCAGCAATTGATCTCCGACGGCCGGCAACTCGCGGCTGAGCAAGCGAGCCAAGGGTTCGAGACCGCGATGTCGCCACACCCAGCGATAGACGAACCATGGCACGATCGCCATCAATGCTACCGCCGCCATGAGCAGACCGGTGCGCATCATTCGCGGCGTGTCGGCCAAGCGGTCCCAACCGTAGACGATTAAGAACGCAGCGGCGAGGCCGAAGACCGCGATTGCAGCAGCCTCTAAAATCTTGATTCGCCACACATGACGGCGATAACCAAGCAATTGTTGATGTAGCGAGTCCGGTACTCGTAGACTGCCGTGATGGGGCGACGACAGGCTGGCCGGCGGCATGCTATTGGCACCAGTGCGAGGAGCCTTCGGCGGCCCTGAATCTGGACCTGATGAATTGGTGACAACACTCATATCAATCCCACTCCCTTTCGTGCGATCCAAAACAACGCCAACAGAACGAAGAACAATCCGACCACAAACGGATGGCTCCACAGCGCAATCCGGCGCACTGAGGGCGGCGGATCGGGCATCGCCGCCAGCCATTGTACCACGTCATCGAGCCGGTCAACGGTAAGAATTTGGCCTCGAGTCACCCTGGCAATCTCTTCCAAAACCTCCGGTCGGGCAGGTTTTCCAACCTGCTCGAGTGAGGCCCCTTGGATCAGCAGTTTCGTCTGCAAGGTGTCACCGGTCTGCTTGCAAAATAGCGTCAACTCGTGCATCCCGTGTTCGTGCGGCGTGAAGCGGCCCGAGAAAGCACCCCACTCCTCGCCCACCGAATCCAATCGGATCGTCTCGATCCTGCCCGCTGGCGAGACCACCCGCAGCGTCACGTCGCCCTTGCTGAGTGGCTCGCCACTGGATTCCATCACGTTGGCGTTCACCGTCACGGTTTGCCGGACGCGGGGACGCTCGGGTGACTGATAGAGATACATGTTTTCACCCGACGTCATGCTACGGCGGTAGGCCATCCACCGGACGACCTGGCCCCAGAACCGATAGTGATATAAATCCTCAACGCCCTTCCGCCATCGCCAAGCACCGTCGGTGCCCATGAACAGCACCTTGCCGCCACCAAAGGTGCGTGTCACTAACAATGGCAACCGGCCAAATTGATTACTTATTTCCTGGTGGACACACAACGTCTCTGTGCCCGGTTTGGCGCGTACGACCGGCGCGTACCACTGGAAGCCAGGCAAATTTCCCCAGACCTCAAGGTTCTCGTCCGTCGTGTCGGCAAGTTTCGTCAACAGACTGCGCCGGCCCAACTCCGTCAACTCAAAGTGCTGAGCGGTGCGCGACCCCCAGCCGCGAGGTTGGCCTTCATCCATCACCACCGGGATCAGTTCACCAAGGGGCGTGTCGAGCAAACTGAATTCACGTCCCTGCCAGCCCGGCATGAACACAATCCCGCTGGCCTGCTGCCCCACGAGCCCCCGCAGCCACTCGCACTGTTCGATCGTCAGTTGTCCGTCATCGATGCCAACATCGCCAATAAACACGACATCGTATTTCGACAACTCCGCTTTCGTTGCTGGAAATTCACTGATGTAGTCAGCGTTGCCGCCACCGTGTTTATCCAAGCCAGGATGAAACAGCAGACAGGAAACATCCACGCCCGGGTCTCGCGATAACGCATTACGCAAATAGCGATACTCCCAACGTGGCACCGATTCAATCACGAGCACCCGCAGCTTCTCTTCACGAATAGAAATCGGCGAGGTCATCTCATTATTGTCGTCACGAACCTCTCCTGTGGTGGGTGAGACGCTGAGCGTGAGCGACGTTTCTCCAAGAGCTTCCGGTTCCCAGTCAATCGAACTATTTGTCCGACCCATCGCCTGCACGCGAACCTCCTTCGTGATCGTCTCGCCCTCATTCGTTTTCATCGTGACCGTCGCCTGATGGTCACGTGGCAGCGAACTTTCAATCGAGAACGGAATCCGAACACGTTTGCCCGCGATCGCAAATGTGGGTACGTCGAAACTGAGCAGTTCCACATCAGGCAACTGAGTGTCGCTGCCGACGGGGAACACGAACACTGGAATGCCGAGCGAACGTAATCGCCCCGCAGCCTGGACTGGCGCTGAACCCTGGTTCCAATCGCCATCCGAGGCCAGGACGACGCCCAGTAGATTATCATGCTTGGTCGCCGCATCGACTAAGGGACTGGACAGGTCCGTCCCCGGTTCGTCAATACTTTGCTCCGGATTGGCGGAGATCGGATTGACCCTCGCGGTGGAGTCGTCGGCACTTTTTGTCTCGGCAAACGACTCGATCACAACTTCGGCACGACCCTGCAATGATTGCCACGATTCGACCTGAGTGAGCGGCTCAATCGCGTCGCTGCGAGACGCGGCGCTCATCGACGCATCACGTGTCTGCATGCTGCCGGAATCATCCCATAGCACCGCCACGACGGGTTTTTCTTCCGGCCGATATTGCTCGACCCATTCGGGGCCGCCCAATAACAACGCGGCGATCGAAACCATCAGCAAACGTAAAGCTTCGAGCGCCACGGTGGAGCCACGCCACCCGCTGCGCCGACAGGCCACCAAGCCGAGTAGCGCAGTTGCCACCACCGCAGCAACCGCAATGACTGCGGTCGCGGGTGTCCACGCAAATGAAACGGAGTTGGTTTGGATCATGCCGAGGCACCTCCCCGCACCGGCGTATCGTCTTTCGCGCGGACCCGCGGCAGACACAAACAGGCTTCCCCGATCATCGCGATCAACATCAGGATCAAAAACGCCCGCCAGACTTCTTCGACGAGCGAGTTCGATTTGCCAGCGGTTCGATCGACCCGCACAAACGGCAAGTCATGAAACAACGCCTCGACTTGTTCATCGCTGATCCGGGCAGAGGCGTCTTCCAGGGAACTGCGATTGACTGCGATTAACCGGCCGTTGTCTCGTTCACGGAACACACCGGCAACAAACGCATTTTCGCTCGATAAGGCGGACTCTCGACCTGCCAGCCGCTCCCATCGCTCTGCTTCGGTCGCCGCGGTCACCCCAGCGTCGATCTGAGAGGTATTTCCCAGCGAGGATGCTCCGGCGGCTAATGCTCGCTGGATCATCACGTAGAGCACGACCCCATCGGCCGCCAGCGACGAGTCCTTCGCCAGCGGCGTCGTACTGCAAAAATAAACTCCGCCTTTGGGGGTCGCTACTCGTGCTAGTAACGGTGATCCATCAGATAGCTTCGCGAGCGTGGTGGCGTCGCCCTCCAGTCCCACGAATCGTTTGACCCGCAATGTTCCGACCGGCAGCGCACTGCCCGCCAACGTCGCGGCTAACAAATCGGCGTCGCCGCGCCACGAACTGACCGCATGCTCGCCCTCCACCTCGCCCCAACTCAGCCACTGCATGCCGAACAATTCGCCCGATGCAGCAACGTCGCCGCCCGACTCAGGGGGAAAGAAAATAACCCGACCACCCCGACCCACTAACGCTTCCAGCATCTCTGCAGCGTCGGAATCGGATCCGTCGTGCGATGGCAATGCGGCCTGCCACAACACCAGTGAAACGTCTTCCCAGGAAACACCCGCAAGGTCGCGTGGCGAAACCACGTCGGCCACACTACGCGTATTCTCGTCGGGAGTGATCTCCGCCGCCAGTTGCAGCACTCGCCCAATCTCCCCGTCATCGCTCACCACCAGGGTCCGTTGGGGCGGCGGTTTGTCGAAGGTGAAAAAATATGTGTTGTCCGCGAGATTCAAGTCTGCCGGGATCGAAACCGATCCGTATCCGCGCGTTTGATCTCGAGGTAAGACCACACGATGGCCGGCGAGTTGGCCCACCCCGCCCTGCATTTCGACGTTGACCACACTTCGTGATTGATCCAGATCGAGCGTTACTGGCACGCTTCGCGGTGTGCCTTCGGCGTCGTCGGCATGCCCCGTGATCTGGAGCGAAATCAGGACAGCGGACTCATTGTCATCCGCAGTCGCCTCCAGCTTCGCCTCTTCAATTCGGACGGATCGATTATCTGCATCGACGTTGCCGGCGGAACTTGACGGACCAAAGGCCAGCAAGCGAAATCGCACGCGGCGGCCAAACTCTGTAAACGCATCATGCAGCGACGACCAGCGACCGTCGTCGCCGCGCCAATCATGATTGCGGAGGTCGGAACAAATCCAGATCTCAGTTTGGCCGAGTTGGTTGGCATTGATGTAGTCGAGTGCGGCCAGCATCATCGCAGGTATGTCGGCAGACGCATCGGACGGGCCCGCCTCTGGCAAATCGAATAAGTCTGCGGGAGTTGCGACCTCGCGGGGCGAGACCGCATTGCTCTCAATCAGTACCAGACGCTGGGTGCCGATCGTTTGCAAAGCTTCCGCAATCTCAGCGACGCCAGTTTCCAGCTTGGTTCGTGACGTTCCATCATTGCTGGCCTGCATTGATGGTGACCGATCCAAAATAACGATCGTATTGGCGGGGCCGCGCCCCGTGATCGATCCGGCAATCGATCCACCTAAGATCCCGCTGGCAATGGGCCGACCAATGGCAAAGACGAGAGCCGCGATCACCATCGCACGCAACGCCAGAATCAGCCACTGGCGAATCTTCACATAGCCGCGATTCATCCGGTTGGCCGACAATAGAAACATCATCGCCGCCCACTGCGTGGATTGAAACCGCCGTTGATTGATCAAGTGAATGATGATTGGAAGGAATGCCAGCGGCAGTGCGACGAGCATCCAGGGCTGTAGGAAATTCATCGCACCTTCCTCGCCATCGCCCGTCGTGTCAGAAACCGCGTCAAGACATCTTGGTACGACTCGTCGATGCCGACACGGTGATAGTCCACTCCCGTCTGAGTGACAATCTCTTGCATGCTTTCGAGGTACTGTTGCAGCGCTTGGTGGTAGCGATCCGCAATCTCACTTGGTTCGGCGAAGATCGCTGTACCACCCTCCATGTCCAAGAACCGCGTGGGCCGGCCGAAGGAGAAACTCAGCTCCATCGGGTCGAGCAAATGGAATAGCGATAGATCATGCTTGCGAAAACGAATGTGCTCGAAACATCCCCGCAGCAGGTCGGGATCGACAAAAAAGTCAGACATCACAATGATCATCGCGCCCTGCCGCGTCGTTTCGGCGAGTTCATGCAAGACCTCAACGAGATGCGTTTCGCCCTGCCCGCGAATCTCTTCGAGGGTATCGAAGATCGTGCGCAAGTGCGACGGATTCCGCAGGGCGGGAAGATGTTTGACAATTCCATCAGCGACACAGGACAATCCCACCGCATCGCCTTGGCCGACCGCGAGGTAGCCAATCGTGGCGGCGATTCGCCGAGCGTACTGCAACTTCGTCAACGTCTTCTTCGTTACCGCGTCGGTTGCTTTCTCCGTGACGGTGCCAAATTCCATCGAGCCGCTCGTGTCGACGACGAGACAACACCGCAGATTCGTATCGGCTTCGAACTCCTTGACATAGTACCGGTCGCTGCGGCCGTGAGCTCTCCAATCCAATCGCCGCAGGTCGTCGCCGGGGACGTACTTGCGGTACTGGGCAAACTCAACACTCGATCCACGCGTTGGACTGGTGTGTTTACCAGACACGCTGCCTCGCATCGGCCGCCGCGCCATCAGTGGCATGCCACCGAGCGCGGCCAAAACTGCGGGATCGAGAAAGTCACGTGGCTGCTGTTGATTCCACATGCTATCTGGTTTCTTCGCTCAACAATCGCTTGACAATATCGCTGGCTGACAAACCTTCCGCTTGAGCGGCAAAGGTGGTGATCAGCCGGTGTGTTAAGACCGGTAACGCCACGTAGTGAATGTCCTCGCTACGAACCATGTAAGAACCCTCGAGCGCTGCCCGAGCCTTGGCGCCTAAGATCAAGTCCTGAACGGCTCGCGGCCCCGCACCCCACGAGACCAGCGGCAACAACCAATCTGGCGCCGTGCCGCCACCCGGTCGAGTCTTACGAACCAATCTCGCTGCTTGAATGTAGATGTGATCGGGCACGGGGATCCGTCGCACGAGTTCCTGATGAGCGATGATGTCTTCACCCGTCATCAGATGCTCGAGTTGCGGCAGACCCGATCCCGTCGTCGTCCGCGCGATCGCAATCTCCTCGTCCTCCGACGGGTAGTCCAGTTCGATGAGCGCCATGAAACGATCCAACTGCGCCTCAGGCAGCGGGTAGGTGCCTTCCTGTTCGACGGGGTTCTGCGTCGCCAAGACCATGAATGGCGATGGAAGATCGAACCCTTTGCCGACAACGGTGATGCGTTGTTCCTGCATCGCCTCCAACATCGCGGCTTGAGTTTTAGGTGGAGCGCGGTTGATTTCATCCGCCAAAATAATATTCGCGAACACGGGGCCGTGCGCAAATTCAAACTCGCGTCGGCCTTGGCCGTTGTCCTGCAAGATGTCTGTGCCGGTGATATCCATGGGCATCAGGTCAGGAGTGAACTGGATGCGGCTAAACTGTAGCGACATCGTCTCGGCTAATTTGCTGACCAGGAGTGTCTTGGCCAACCCCGGAACGCCCATCAACAATGCGTGTCGGCGTGCAAACAAACACACCAACAAAAGATCGATCGTGTCCCGCTGGCCCACAATCACTCGCCCGAGTTCCTCGCGCAGGCGGTTATGGATTTTCCCCAACCGATCCACCGCCTGGACATCGTCGTCACTGAGCGTAGCTTCGGGACCAGGTGGGATCTCGGGCACGGCCGTCTGCGACATGTTGAAATCTCCAAAAAAGAATTGGGGTGGGTTTCGTCAGAAATCCCGTGGCGGAACACAACCAGCCACCCATGATAGCCCTTGGCAATACGCCCATGGGCGTATTGTATCTGGATTTTTCAAATTGGCTCGCGAACTCTTTGACACGGGTTTCAGAGGGCTTGGCGCTGTCTCACCCGTGCGAGCGTCTGAGCGGCTTTTACTTAAGTGCTGGCAAGCCTTCTCAGGTGATTGCCCACGCCGCCGAATTCGGGGAGCGTTTGATAGCGGAGAGCCGCGTTCGAAACGAGGCAATTAGCTTGGACTGGGATGTCACGTTGGGCGGTCGGTCGTCCCCGGAGATCATGTAGAAAGCTCGATACTCGACCTACCACGCTTCGCCGTGCGGGGGCAACAATCCGTGGAACCACCCGCACTTAAAAACGCGCGATCAAATTTTTATGAGTAGAATTGACGTCCTGACAGAGGTAGGATGAACGCCGATTAGCAACCTCATTCAAACGAGATTAGTATGTTTCGCTCCAGCAAGATCCATGGCACGACAGCGGCATTTGTAGTTGACGGACGTCGTCGCTTGCTCTCGGGGATCGACGCGGAGGTTCGCCGTGAAATCGAACAGAACAATGCCGAGGAATGGAACGCGTCGGGGCTATGGCAGCGTTGGTTCCTGCTGCGCCGGATGGATCGAGAGACAGCGGAGGGGATCGCCAAACGCGCCGCTGACGTCTCTCCAAATTCATTGTTCTGAAGGTTGTCTCACGTGAACCGCTGTGTGCGAATCTGCGGCGTCATGCGTCGAGCACGACGCTCATCAGCTCACGAGGGGCACGCTTTCAAGCGGACTGTCCCCATGGCGTCTCAGTAGACGTCGCGGTGGTAGCGGCCACTGGTGCTCAGTTGCTTGACATATGCGGCAGCATCTGCGGCGGATAGGCCGCCTGCGGATACAGCGATGTCGTGCAATGCCTTGTCGACGTCCCGGGCCATGCGGGAGGCGTCGCCGCAGACATAGAATGCAGCTCCCGATTCCAGCCACTGCCAAATTTCAGCAGCTTGTTCGCGCATCCGGTCTTGGACGTAAACTTTGCGTTCATCGTCGCGGCTAAACGCGGTGTCCAGACGCGTTAATAGACCATTGCCAACGTACTCCTCAAGTTCTTCACGGTAGAGGAAATCGAAGGCTTCATGTTGGTCACCAAAGAACAGCCAATTGCTGCCCGGCGCGTTCGACTCCGCACGCTCTTGCAAGAACGAGAGGAAGGGAGCAATCCCGGTGCCGGGGCCGACCATGATCATGGGGGTGTCAGCTGCTGATGGGACGGTAAAGCCAGCGTGATTGGGCTGCACGAAGACGCGGACGGTTTCACCCGTCGACACGCGATCGGCCAACATGGTGCTAGCGACACCCTTGCGAACACGGCCTTCACGCTCGTACACGACTTTGCCGACGGTCAGATGGACTTGATCACCAACCCGTTTCATGCTGCTGGCGATGGAATACAGACGCGGATTGAGGGGATCGAGTGTCTCGATTACCTCTGTCGCAGTCACTGTCACGCCCTGAGCGACTTCGAGCACGTCGAGCACATCGAACCCATCCGGCACGCCTTCCTCCAGCATCAATGTCAGTGTCGCCTTGGCTGACGCATCTTGGATTCGCCCTGCTAGTAGTTCGATCAACTCATCACTGGGGTCTTTGAGACAGTAGTCTTCACAGAGTGCCTGCAAGAGCGTCTTGGTATTGCCCGATGGGGTGGCCACTGAGATTTGCGAATCAGCGGCGATCGAATCAATGAGCTTCGTCGCCAGGTCAGGGCAATTGCTTGGAAGAACGCCCAGAGCATCGCCCACGTTGTATTTCAATCCCGACCCGGTCAGATCGATCACAACGTGGCGGGTATCTTTGGCTGATCCTTCCAAGTTTAGCGGCCGCGACTCAATCAGTTTCGCCGAAAAAGGATTGTTACGCGACCATTGGGCAGCCGCACCATTGCGACTCGCTGCAGCACCGTTTCGTGACTCGGTACCATTCCGCAGGTCACCGGAAGATGCACCGGAGTCGACGTTCCCTGAAGAACCGCTCCCTTTGCTCTCAGCGAGGATCTTCTTGATCATCTGTTTGGTTTCCTTGCCACCAGGGCTGCACAGTGTCAGGTTCGTTTCTTCGCCCTTGGCGATGGCCTCACCGTATGTTTGGCAGACGTAGCCGCAGGAACCGCAGTCGAGTTGTGCCATCGCGGCCATCAGTTTCCGTTCGGTGGGGTGGCCGTCGGCCAAGCCTACGCGTTCGACGATGGGCAATGAGGAATCACGCCACGCGAATTCCTCTTCCTCGGGTTCCGGTTCGGCAACCGCGGTCGCCCCTCCAATCCCCAACGCCTGGACGACCGCAGCCGGATTCCCCTCGGTCTGAATGCCGGTCAATCCAGCAAAGAAACCATTGAGCCAAGCGCGTTGATCTTCACTGAACGGAGCTGTCGTGGGGATGAAGTCTGACATGGTATAGATGCCGTGAGAGGGGAGAGAGGAAATGAGCCGTTTTGGCGCTAGCCACGGTTATCGAGAAAGTTGAAAACTTATCGAAAGGTGCTTAGTGAGCCGACGGCGCTAGCCGCGGATCTACGTGAGATACGGAAACTATTGAGCAACGGCGAGCTTGGTTAGCGATTGCAGTTCTTCGATCGTCTTGCGTCTGCTAAACGCGACGAAGGGTTCATCCACTTGACGCTCGGCGAGGTATCCGTCGATCAGATTGATAATCAACGCCGGGAGGTCGTCAAATACGACGGACTTCAGCAGTGGGCGACCGATGCCTTGCCGGCCACCCCACCCACCACCCACCATCACGTGGTACCCATCGACCATATCGTCGCCTTGCTCAACCTGGCAGGCGATCAAGCCGATGTCGCCGATGTAGTGCTGGGCACAGCTATGATGGCAACCGGTTAAATGGATATTGATTGGTACGTCGATCTCAAACTGGGATTCGAGTGCTTTGGCGAGAGTCATCGCGTTGGCTTTGGTATCGGCACCAGCGTATTTGCAACCCGCGCTGCCCGTGCATGCAACCAGACCCGCGCGGAACGAACTGGCCCGATAGTCAAGTCCGCATGCGAGAATGGCGGCTTGCACCTCCTCGACATCGCGTTCCCGGATACCAGGGAGAATCAGGTTCTGCCAAACCGTCCAGCGGATTTCGCCGTTGCCATACTCTCCGGCGATCTCAGCTAAGGCCCGCGCTTGATTGCTGGTCATTCGACCCACAGGTAATACCACGCCAACGTAAAAACGTCCTTTCTGCCGCTGCTCGTGAAAACCGACATGCGCCATGCGGTCTTCGTGGCTCACAACCGTTACGCGTGCAGCGTCAACGCGCCGCAGTGGCTTGCCATGATCTTTCTCGACGGCATCTATGAATTTGTCAAAACCCCAGTCGTCGAGCACGTATTTCAATCGTGCCTTCTTTCGGTCAGTTCGATCGCCATGTTTGACAAACACGCGCACGATGGAGCCCGCCACCTGAATGCACTCCTCTGGCCGCAGCAAAACACCGGTGTCGCGAGCGAAGTCTTGGTGACCGGTGATGCCGCCGAGTGTGAGCTGAAAATAAACCCCCGTGGGCAAGTCTTCACTACTGTCGGCCGGTTCAATGCGAACAGCACGAAATCCGATGTCATTGGTATCTTCGAGCGATGCGATCCTGCCGCCACCGTCAAATGCAATGTTGAACTTTCGCGGCAAACCGTACATCTCACGGTGATTGAGGATGTAGTGGTGCATCTTTTTGGCCAGCGGGATCGTCTCGATTAGTTCGTCGGGGTCGATGCCTGACAAACAGCTCGCGGTGCAGTTGCGAATGTTATCGCCCCCCGAGCCGAGGCTGATCACGTCGAGTTCGCGAATGCCATAGAGCATCGCGGCAGCTTGGTCCGCTGGGATCTCGCGAAACTGCAGGTTTGCCCGCGTGGTGACGTCGAGATATCCGCCTGCCGAGCGATCTGCCAAATCCGCCATTCCCGCGAGCTGCCAGGCGTGGCTCATGCCACCAGGAATCCTCAGCCGCATCATGAACGAATCCTGCGCAGGAGCGACATGAAACAGGCCGTGGAATTTTGTTAAGAACACATCGTTCCCTTTCGGAAACTTCCCTTCGTCGCTGCGAGCGATGATCTCATCCCACATGTCCAAGGGGTTCTTGGCTTGTTTGGCAAGTTCTTCTTTGCACAGTTTTTTGCCAGCACTAATGGCTGCCGCCTGAGCATCCAATGCAATTTTTTCAGGACCGTACGGTACCGTCTTGCCGTCGACGGTGGCTCCGCCGCCACCGACCGATAGCGAGGTGCCACCACTGGCACTGCCTGCAAGTACCGGCAGTCCTTTTACAGCTCGCGCCACGTCGGCACCGAACGTGAGGCCGCTCAGGTACTGTTTTTGTGATTCGGTGAAAGCGGGGTTATTTGACATGATGGGAATTCGTCCTACTCGTTGTTCGCAATGATTCGCACGGCACAGTTTTTGTAACTGGGTTGACCACTGTGCGGGTCGAAATGTGCTAGCGTGAGGCGGTTAGTGGCTTCGTAGTGCATCGGCATGAACGCTTGTCCGCGACGCACCGTAGCGGTGACGTTGGCGGTCACCGTGATTTCATCACGACGTGAAAGTACATTCACTTTTTCTCCGTGGACGATTTCAAGTTCATCCGCGTCAACGGGGTTGATCTCGATGTAAGGTTCAACCGGATACAACGATCTCAGCACAGGGCTCTGTCGCGTCCGCGTCTGGGTGTGCCACTGACTGACGGAACCACGTCCCGTCAATAACAAAATCGGGTACACCGGATCGGTACGTTCGGGCATTGGCTGAACTTGATCGACGACGAATAGCGCGCGGCTGTTAGGCCGATAGAATCGACCATCAGCGAACAACCGGCGTTCCTGCGGCGGTTTGCCAGGAGCACCTCCGTTGGTATCGGAAGAACTCTTGGCCGCATCTTGCTGGGTCCATGGCCACTGGATGCCACCGCAGGCGTCGAGATGACGATAGCCATCGATGCCCGTGATATCGCAAGGTTGATCACGGCTGAGCCGTTGCAAGATACGGAACACGGCCTCGGGGTCCGTCCATTCAGCGAACTGGTCAGCGACACCCCAGTAGTGTGCGATTGCACGGAAGATGTGAAAATCTGCCAGCGCCTGTCCGGGTGCGCGTCGGACTTTCTTAATCAACCCGTAGCGACGCTCACTGTTGATAAAGGTGCCTTCTTTCTCACCCCAGCCTGCCGAGGGCAAAACGAGATGGGCGTGTTGGGCTGTCTCCGTCGTGTGATACATGTCTTGGACGACCATGAACTCCAGTTTGTCAAACAATTCTCGTGCATCGGACTGATGAATCCAGCTATGAGCGGGATTGGTGGCGATCACCCACAAACCCTTGATCTCACCTCGCCGGATGCCTTCGATGATGCGGTCGTATTTCCAACTGCCCTCGCTGGGAATGCATGCCTCATCCATACCGAGCGCTTGAGCGACTTTCCGACGATCATTCTCGTCCTCGAAGCGATGATGTCCGAGCAGATTCGACGTGTTACTCCATAGTCGCGATCCCATCGCGTTGCATTGACCGGTAATGCTGTTGGCTCCCGTGCCCGGCCGGCCAATGTTGCCGGTTAGCAGGGCGATATTGATGATGGCCTGCGCCGTGCGGGTCCCTTCGTAGCTCTGGTTCACACCCATCGTCCACCACAATGAAACGGCTCTGCCTGTTCCAATCGCTTCGGCAGTTCGGATGATGGATGCCGCTGAGATGCCAGCCGCTCGAGCGACCGTGTCGACATCGTAGGCGGCGACATGCTCACGCAGCGTGTCGAAGCCTTCGGTGAGGGCGGCTACGAAATCGTGGTCGACATAGTCCCGCTCGATCAACACATTGGTGATCGCGTACAACAACGCGAGGTCATTCTTAGGACGAATCTGAAGGTGTTCAGTTGCAGCAGTGGCTGTTTCTGTCCTGCGTGGATCGATCACAATGATCTTGGGGTCGTTGGGATTGCGCAGTACACGTTCCCACATGATCGGGTGAGCGACGCACGGATTTGCGCCAATAAAGACAAGGCAATCGCTCTGCTCGAAATCATCATAGGTGTACGGCGGCGCGTCGAAGCCAAACGATTCCTTGTATGCGGAGACCGCCGTCGCCATGCATTGGCGGGTGTTTCCATCGCCGTGTTTGATGCCCATTCCAAATCGAGTGAGTGCCCCGAGAAAAGCCATCTCCTCGCTGGGGATTTGGCCCGTCGACAGGAAGGCGACCGAGTCGATCCCATGCCGGTCCTGGACACCGCGAATCTCGGTGACGAAGGTCCGCAGTGCTTGGTCCCACTCCACCGGATGCATCTTGCCATCGGCGCCACGCAACAGCGGTGTGGTTGCCCGCTCGGGCGAATCGAGCACGCGCAGCGCCTCCCATCCTTTGGGGCACGCCATGCCAAGATTGACCGGGTAGCTCGTTTCGGGAGTCAATCCGACCGCCTCGCCCGCTCGCACATGCAGCCGTAGTCCGCAGCCGGTTGAGCAATATCCGCAGGTCGCCGTCGTCGTAACGTCGGCGGCCATCGAACCGTGTGTCATCCCCAAACCATGCTCGCCGGGATGCAGCACGAGCTCACGAGTCATTTGTCCCTGCCGTCGCTGGAGCACCTGGGGCAGCTCAAACCGAAAACGCTTGGCGGGTCCGTTGGTCCCATCGACGAACGGATTCGACACGATATCCATGCTCATTTCAATGTTCCCGGCATACGATAGTAGACGATACTCATGAAATACAACAAACGTTCGGCCGACTCCGCGACGAGCAACGTCAGCGAGCCAACCAGTGCCAACAGCAATCCAGCTGCATGCTCGCCCACGCCGATCAAGCAAACGGCGACCATACAGGCCACTAAACCACCCCACCCCGCACCGAGGCGAAGTTGCCGCCAATGGCCTAGGCGTGAGGCCACCAAGTTTTGACTGCGGATATCTAGCCGATCAACGGTTGCCAGCTCCACGCTGGCGCCGAGATGAAAGCTCAATTCCCAGAACAGTTTGGTTGCACCGGAGAGAACCGCGGTAATCAACAACAGAATCACCACCGCGTCGGAGCCGCCCGCCCAACCGATGGTTGTGGCTGTCAACGATGCACCGACGATCAGCCCCGTGGACAAGAACCGTGGTAGGGTGCGAGAGGAACGCCACAGTTCGCGGCGAGTGACGATGTAAATCATCGCACTGCTGTAGACACCCGCTAATCCGAATACCACTGTGGCTGCCATCGCAGCGGCCGTTGCCCAGCCTGGAACTGTCACCCACTCGGGCACGCGATGAATCACAAAATCAGGAACCCATGGCTTCCAAATCGGCAGCCACAACAACACCGTCGCAATCGTCAGTGCCGCGGCAAACTTGCCGAGGAGAACGGCCTCCCGGCTCAACCAGGATGTCCGCAGACCCAAGAAGACTCGCCACGCTCGCAGCGGCTGTCCCAAATGGAGTGGCGCGAGGTTCATGCCGATCATCGTGATTACCAACGCGACGCTCGCGGTCAGACGAGTGGCCGCGCGCGGCATCGTCGCACCCGTCATCGACAATGCGAGCGATACGAGTTGCTCTACCAGGATCATGCCGACGGCGACCTGAGTGGCGACGAGCATGATCGCTAGTGGCCAGTGACTCTCGGCGACCTCGTCGATCGCTGAGTCCTGCGGTGTTGCCAATGCAACGTGGTTGCTGCGTTGGCCGATGTACTGCGTGGTTGGGCGTGTGAGCGATGAACTCGGTGCCTCTGGCATCAAACTCTCATCATGATCGTCTACCGCCGCCGATCGATCGACGATGCGAATCGCGATCGATTCGTTCGGACACGACTGAACGCACGCCGGAGCCTCGCCGGCTTTGAGTCGTTGATGGCACATGTCGCACTTCCGCACGATGCCCAGACGTTTGCTGTACTTGGGCACTTCGTAGGGGCACATCATCGTGCAGTATTTACAGCCGATGCACTGATCGTCTAAATGCTTGACGATCCCAGTCACCTCATCTTTGACGTACGCTTTTACTGGGCAACCATTGAGACAACCGGGGTCTTCACAGTGGTGGCAAGCCGTGGTCACGTGCTGGATACCGACGACGGGGGCGCTCGCCAAATCGATCGCAACCGGAGATGGCTCCGGAGCGGCGGCGGTAATCGCGTCTGGGGCCGGTGATTCCGGAGCTCCAATGATCAGCGTGCCGACCTTCCGCCAACTCTCGTCATCCTCGAGACCGTTCATCGTGTGGCAGGCAACCACGCATGCCTTGCAGCCACTACAAGTATCGAGATTCACCTCAAAGGCGAGTTGTTGGCCCGGTTGCGGCGGCGTCGCCGGCATCAAACGGCGATAGTAAATGGATTGCAAAGGCTCATTGGACGGGGCCGAACAGGCACTCCCATACCGCCCAGATTCATGTGCCTCGGAGAACTGCTCCACAGCGGTGAGCGATTGTTGCTGCTCCAACAGCATGCCCACGAGATCAAATTCGTTCCCCGAAAACGATAGCGGTGCTCCCGCGGAGGGCGTCCTCTCGTATGTATTCGGTTCAGGGGGAAGCGTGGTGGACATGCAACAGTGCTCAAAGAGCGAGCAGAAAAGAGTGGGGTCTACTAGAACCACTCTGTGAACGCATCCGCCGCGCCAAAGCGTGGTGTACCGCCGCAGTGTTGAGTCTATTGCAAGCGATGTCGCCTTGTTGGCTGGTTACGGCGTTGATGTTCGCGTAGCCGGTGTGTGTCGACCAGCCACTGCATAAGCTCCTATAGTTCTTTTGCCTTCCTCCTCAGCAATGGGATGCCTATCATTTAGGCAGTGGAGTTGCTGCGATGGCTAGGCCCATTTCACGCCGCACCCAAGCTAAGTTGAGAGGAGCGCCGCTATAGATACATCGCCTGGAAACCATCGCCTTGCTCGATTTGCTGCTGCATCGCGGAGATACGCTCTTTGGTCTTCGTCAGATCGCCGGCTTGGATGTAGCGATTAAATTCAACAGCGACAGCGTGTTTAACGGACTCCGCGAGAAACTCTACCGAAGTCTCATTGAGCCACGGGCAGGTCTCTTTGCTGAGCCGGATGGTGAGATCGACACCCCGTGTCTTCAGATCATTCTCGCCAGTCAATGCCACGCCTTCGACGTCGAACTCTACCAGACCACTGTTGGGATCATTTGTCAGATGAAACCGGCAGGTGGCGCGGTGCAAATAATAGGAATTGTGCATGCCATGTTTGGTGACGGCGGCTTTTACTCTGAGGACGAACGCTTCGTAGGCTGGGGAAGCATCCAGAGGCACGTCCAATCGCCCCACGCTGCGCAGCGGCAAACAGTCAAATTCAAATTCCACCCACTGACCGAGCATTATTACTCTCCATTCTTGCAATTCGTGACATCTTTCACACCTTCGGCAAGACGCTCGTTCACGTTCGCTGCCGAATGACTGTTTTGACCGATTTTCCAGTAAAATGCGAGGTCAGGTGGAGTTTGTGAATAATCCGGCTTGCTGGCCACCAGCGATCCATGACAGGGAGAGCGTAAAAACCGTCAAAAATTTTCTTGACCAAGCCTACCGCAGCGTTTCACATTGAGAGCAGACGAAGAAGATTTCGTTAGGATTCTCCGCCGTGATCGGGGGTACCTCTTTTCAATCTGTTCGATTTTGGAGACATGTTATGACCAAGACCATCGGCACCGGCACCCTTCCCGCCATGGACCCCTCATCGATGCCTGGGATGACAGCGCGCGAAATGATGGTCCGCAACTTGATCACGCTTGACCCCAACATGGATGCCCTCGAAGCCCTCGATATCCTGCTGAGCAATCGTATCTCGGGAGCACCCGTGGTTGATCAAGATGGCATGTTCTTGGGGGTCTTTTCAGAGAAGTCCTGCATGCAATTCGTCGTATCACTGGCATATGACGGCATGCCGAGCACGGACGTGCAGTCGCTCATTGATGCTGACCCGCCGACGATCGGCGAGGAAACCGATTTATTGACGATCGCACAAGCATTCCTGACGCAGTCCTGCCGTCGACTACCTGTGCTCGATCAAGCCGGCAAGTTGCGTGGGCAAGTCTCTCGGCGCGACGTGATGCGCGCCGTCCGCAGTCACCTGAAAGCACCTCGGAAATCGGCCGCGGCATCGGGGCTTTTCTTCAGTGCGATCCTGTCCAGCTCGGAACGACGTTTCTGAAGCGATTGAATTTCTCTGTTAAACCGAGTGGACATCGCCCCGCGCTAGCCTGGGCTGTTAAATCTGTGGTATTTCACAGAACTTGGCTTGCGCAATGTTTGCTCTTCCTTGTGGCGAAGCTACGGCATGCTACCGCTTCGCGATCCAACGACGTCTTGCAGATGCATACGCGATCGGATGTTTCGCTCAGCTTTCGGGCTGCCAAGCGATTCGTCGTCGCAAACCTGCATCGCGCGCCTCAAGCGTTTCTCGCTCCGAAACTTCAGGCAGAGTCGCGCGCGTCCCGCATAGGTGATCGGCGATCTTTCGCGGGTGATCGTGGCAGTTTTCTAGAAACACCTGGTAGTGGCTGCTTTGGGTACCGCCGACCGCCGTGCCTGCAACGTAGATGCCTTCGCGCTCTGTCTCCATCGTTTCGGCATCGAATAACGGCGATCCCGAAGATGAGTCCGACACGATACCGAGTTGTTCGAACAGCGATTGGTCTTGGCGGTAACCGATCAGCGTCAACACATCGTCGGAGTCAATCGTTGTTCGGGATTGTGCATCGTCTAGATCTTCGGCGCGGAGTGTCACGGTACTGGGAGTGATTTCCGCGACGCGAGCCCCGAAGTAGGACTGGATACTGCCGCTACGAATCAAGCCTTCGATTTCGGGACGCAGCCAGTATTTAATGCCGTCACTGGGCAGTTGTTCCCGGTGGTAACACAGGCTCACATTGGCGCCGCCGCGATGCAGACGAATTGCCGCTTCGACGGCACTGTTACGGCCGCCGACGATCAAGACTCTGCGGCCGTGATAGCGATGGATCTCACGCAGATACCCGTCCACGTGCGGAAGTTCTTCGCCAGGCACACCGAGCCGATTTGGGAAATCGGTACCACCAACCGCCAGCACGACTGCGTGGGCGTCGACAAAAAACTCGGCCTCCGCGAGACCTTCGCAAGTACTCTGACCCGTCGTCCGCTTGTCCGACGCACTGGCTTCACCCAATGTGCGGCGAAACCCGAGCCGCCAACGATTGTCGGCGTCATGTGCTTGGTCCCCGATGGGAGAGATCGAGACCAAACGATGAAACGTGTTAACGGGCACGGCGAACTGATCGACCACGCTGCGGAGGTAATTCAAATACTCTTCGCGGCTCGCTTTGGCTTGGTCGACGGTGTTGAGCGGCACACCGGCGATGGCGATACGATCATTGCTGCTAAACCAGCGGGTTCCTGGGGCCCACCATGAAATGGTATGTCCCAGTGGTCCGGCGTCGAAGACGTGGGCGTCCACGCCGCGCCGCCGCAATTCAATCGCGGTCTCGATCCCACTGGGGCCGGCACCGACGACGACCGTTGGCAAGACGTTGCTCACTCGAAGACCAATGGTGGAAAAAAACGAAAGCTCGCGAACACTTACTTAGGTGCAATCATGCAGATCATGCGTCGACCGTGCTGCTGCGGCTTGGTTTCGACCTTGCCGTGCTCGCTAAGGATTTCGATGACCTGTTCCATGACTTTGCGGCCTTCCTCGATGTGGGCCATCTCGCGACCGCGAAATAGCACACTGACCTGGACCTTGTCCTTGTGCTCGAGAAATTTCTCGGCTTGCCGGATTTTAGTTCGAATGTCTTCGTCACCGGTTTTTGGCCGCAGCCGGATTTCTTTGGTCTTCGTGTGCGAAGCTCCGCTATTTTTTTTCTTGTTCTTGTCGTACTTGAATTTGCCGTAATCCATGATTCGGCAAACCGGAGGCCGCTCGCCGGGAGCGACTTCGACGAGGTCGAGTCCCGCGTCACGGGCACGTTCAAGTGCCTGTTCGGTCGGAATGATACCGAGCTGTTCGCCCGTCTCACTCACAACGCGGATCGGGGTAATACGAATTTGTTGGTTGATTCGCGTCGCATCGCGAGTTTCCGGTAGGACGTTTCGTCGTGCCAATGCCACTAAAGCAATCTTCTCCGGCCGGGGGCGTTCCGGCACAATAGGTAAGAAATGAGGGAGAATCCGGTCGCGGTTCATTCCGCCAGACCGTTTCTGTCTCCAAAAGGTTAGTTCAAAATGGGGAGATCAACCCCAATGTATGTAAAGTATCCAGCCCCAAGAGGGTCGACGTCAACAGTGAATCCGCAGATTTTAACGGTTTTTGAACTTAGAGGGGCCACTTGACGAATCCGCCACCCCAACGCAAACTACGCACACGTCACCCGAACTGCACCACTGAAGTCAGTTTTCAGAGCTGCCGATGACGTATCACGTGCTCTTTCCCAAGAGCATATAACCAAAAATCGGACGATTAGCTCAGTTGGTTAGAGCGCCACGTTGACATCGTGGAGGTCACAGATTCGAGTTCTGTATCGTCCACTCCCAAAAACCCCGTGGAACCCAGCGTTTCACGGGGTTTTTTCGTATCGGTTGCGTCCGAGATATCGGTCGTCCAACTTGACGGGATTGAACCCGAGCCGGGGATCGTTAGTCGACCGCTCACTAACGTGTTGGCGCATCCGCTAAAATGCTTGCAAAATGAGTGTGGAGCGCGCGAAAGTGCGTGAGCGGAACACGCATACGGGCAGTTTGAGCCAAAGTGCCTCTCAAGACAGGCTCAATCTCCTCGCGACTAGGCAAAGGCAGGACGCAATACATCGTCCTGACGCCCGGTCGCTACGTCGGTCTGCCCGATGAAGAAGACGATTTCGACTTTGCCGAACGTTTTGCGGCCCTGAAAGCGGAGTTTGAGAGCCAATTGAAGGAGGAAGCCAAACTCAACCAAGCCATCGCCGAGAATCTCGCCAAGGTGCAAATGCCAGTCAAAGAGGACGCTAAATGAGCGAGCTAACCCAAGACAAGGAATATCGCGACTGGATTGTTTCTATCAAGAGCCGGGTTCAGGCGTCCCAGATCAAAGCCGCCGTCGCAGTCAATTACGCGATGCTGGAGCTTTATTGGTATCTGGGTGAGCAGATTATCGAGAGGCAGGAAACGGCCAAGTGGGGCGATGGTTTTCTGGAGCAGATGAGCCGGGATTTGCTCGCAGAATTCCCTGACATCAAAGGGTTTTCCTACCGTAATTTGCGGTCAATTCGGCAGTGGGTCCGGTTCTGGAGCCAGCCCGATTCAATTGGGAAACAAGCTGTTTCCAATAGTGACCCAAATTGGAAACAAGTTGTGGCCAAATTGGCCCCGAACGCGCCGCAGCTTGTGGCGCAAATCCCGTGGGGGCATAACATTTTGCTCCTCCAGAAGCTAAGCGACCCCGCCGATGCCCTGTTCTACGTTCAAAAGACGATCGAAAACAACTGGTCGCGAGCCGTCCTGACCCACCAGATCGAATCCGGCCTGCACCTACGAGAAGGCAAGGCGATCGACAATTTCGACGCCACGTTGCCCGAGCCTGAAAGCGACCTTGCCCGGCAATTGCTCCGCGACCCGTACAATTTCGATTTCCTGACGCTGACCAAGCGGCATAACGAGCGGGAACTCGAAGACGGTTTGATCGATCACCTGACTAAGTTCCTGCTCGAACTCGGCGCGGGCTTCGCCTTTGTCGGGCGGCAATTCAAAATCAGCGTCGACGGCGACGACTACTGCATCGACTTGCTGTTCTATCACTTGCACCTGCACTGCTACATCGTCATCGACTTGAAGGTCGTCAAGTTCCAGCCCGAGTTCGCGGGCAAAATGAACTTCTACATATCGGCGGTCGACAGCCAAGTCCGCACCGAAGCCGACGGCCCCACGCTCGGAATCCTGATCTGCAAAAGCAAAAGTGACATCAAAGTCGAATACTCGCTCCGCGACCTAACCAAACCCATTGGCGTCAGCGAGTATCAGATCACCGAACACCTGCCCGAGGACCTGCGATCGTCATTACCCACGATCGAGCAGATCGAAGCGGAACTGGGGGGAGGTGGGTGATGAGTGAGTGGCAAACAGTGATGTTGGGTGTCTGCTCCGACCAAGTCACCCCCGGGGACCCACACGTACGCGTTCGAAACCGAAATGATACAGTCCCATGCCGGTGGCGGTTTTGTTCGCGTCGGTGCCCGCCTTCAGTCTGCTCAGCTTGCATTGGCTTTCGTCCTCCCCGCATTCGCCCCGCAGAGATACCCCATGTCGTTGCCAAACTAGCTAGCCTCGAATAGTTTTCTCCTTGTCTCGTGAGTTCTGAACGATTTCAGGCTTGAAAACGAGACATGTTGTGCGGCCACTTCGAATCTCGAGTGGTTCAACCACCACCGAGTCCAGACTCGTCGTCGTGATTTTCGCTGTTGGCATGAAGTCTCACTTCGTCAGACAACAGTTTAATACGCCGAGATCTGTTTTTTTCGAATTCCATCATCGCATCAGTTCAGCAGCCAACCATCCTGTTCACGTGGCCGCATGGTTGAAACACTTTTCGGAAGGGGGCTGACCAATTGATTGAAAACTCGAACAGTGAATTATCAGGCGAGGCGTCTGCCGAGCCGGACTTCGAACCGGCACGATTTGACTCAATTCTCGATCTGCCCGAGGGGGGCGATCAGCAACTCAAGGATGCGGCTGTCGCAATTCGGCAAGAGTACCGCGACGGATCACGCTGGAAGCGACTGAACTGCCACCGAGTCAGCATTTTTGCCGAGAAAGATCGCGGGACCATTTTTGTGGTTCATGTTGGTTCGTCGGTCGAGTTCGACTGGACGTGGGAAGGAGCGAAAGCGTTTCGCCCGAAGTCGCTTGACGACGACGAACGTTACTCGGATCGACTCGATGAAGAGGCCGGCTTTCAAGACGACAATCTTTGGTCGGGTGAAATCGTCGAAGTGGACGAACGGAATGGTTTCTTGTTCATCAGTCTTGACGACCCTGAGATGACGCCGCAGGCAGGACCGTTTTTTGTTCGTCCCTTTGAATTCATGTCGGTCTTGGACGCCATCTACAACGGAGATGAGTTCGACGAGGTTCGCAAGCATCTCCCAGCGAGATTGAATGCCAGCGAGGGCGATGTGCATCCGGTAGTGGCTCAGCGTCGGGAGTCCGGTTTGCCGCACCTGCGAGATTGGTGGCAGCACTCGTGGAGTGTTCTTTGGGGCCCTCCCGGCACAGGCAAAACGTGGACGACCGGCCAACAGATCGCCAAGGTCTTGCAAGATGGGAGCGAGCGAGTTCTGGTGGTATCGACGACCAACCGGGCCACCGATGCCGTCGCCATTTCCATCGGCGAAGCGGCACAGGAATTCTGCCCTGACGAAATCGATGATGACACGCTGCTGCGAATCGGGAAAGGTGCGTCATACCAAGCCTTCGTTCGCAAAGAGCTCGATCCGATGCTCAGAGGAACCGAGTCGGAGGTCTTGTCCCAGATCGATGGGCTTGCACGGCAGATTCAATTGTTTGAATCGCCAGAAGACAAAGCCCTCATACGGAAGCGGATTGGCCAACTGCGAACGACCGGCAACGACCAAAGCAATCGTATCTTCGTGGATGCTCAGCGACGTGTGGTGATCGCCACCGCTTTCAAAGCGATGAGCTATTTGAAGGACGGGTTCATCCGCAAGATGGTCGAGGACGGCGGCGCACCTTTCACCACGATTTTTATCGACGAAGCAGGGTTGATATCACGGGCAGCGGTTGCTGCACTGTCGCTGCTGGCGGCGAGGCGAATCGTGTTGGTCGGGGACTCAAAACAATTGGCTCCGATTAGTCGAATTTCAAGGATACTTCCAACTCGCCAGCAAACGTGGTTGGCAAGCAGTGGGCTGAGCCATCTCGACGACACGGAGAATGTTCCCAATGCGGTTCACTTGCTCTCGGAGCAGCGTCGAATGGACCCAGATGTGTGTAGGGTTGTGTCGAACTACCAGTATGATGGCGTTTTGACGACCGCCCCAGACCGCGCTGTGATGGAGTCGACGCTGTCGCTATTCATTGCCGATCAGTCGCGAGCCATTTGGTACGTCCTCGACGAAGAGGATGTTAGTCTCGCTTCGATCCGTGCTGCTCGTGGACCGGGCAACCGAAGTTGGGTTCGTGGAGTGACGCAATCGGTACTGCAAAAGCTGTTTTCAGATGCAGATGTTCAGTCGGCAAACGGCTTGTTCATCTCGCCGTTCAAGGCCCAGGCCCAGGAGGTTGGGAAGTTTCTGGCCGGTTGGGGAATGACAAATTGGGAAGCCTCAACCGTCCATAGTCAACAAGGCTCGGAAGCGGACATCGTCATTTTCGATACGGTCAATGCTGGGAGTGGGACGTGGCAAATCCCAGAGTGGAAGAGAATTGTCAACGTTGCCCTTAGTCGGGCAAGAGAAGCGGTGATTGTTCTTGCGAGTCGTAGCGAGATGGAGGAACCGTATCTTCGCCCATTAAAGAATGACATGACCGCAGCATTCCTCGTAAAGGACGACGAGCATTTTGTTTGGCGAGAGCCACGCCAACTGGAATCACGCCAACGGGAGTCAGGTCAAACGGGCGGGCTCGGGGCATCGATCGCGGCTGAGCAAAAAGCGGGCTACAAGAAAAAGGCATCTTGTCGCATGGGAGATCAATTCCATGAGCGAAAGGGAATGAAGCCAATTCTCTCGCGAGAACAGCAACGGCTGACCAATCTCGAACTTGATGGAAAGCCCCGATTGGTTCGAGGGGTGGCGGGCAGTGGAAAGTCGATTGTGCTTTGCAATTGGCTCGCTAGAACTGCGAAGCGTCTGCAAGATCAGAAGGATGCCCGGATCTGGGCGGTCTACGCCAATCGAAGTTTGCAACGGCTACTTCGGGAATCGATTGAATCGGCATGGACCGGTCTCAACGAGGAAAACCTTTTCGATCAATCGGATTTCCCTTGGGATAAAGTGTCGCTCCTTCACGTGAAAGACGTTTTGGCTGGGATGCTCCCAAGCGTGCAGATGTCCATCGAGTCTATCGGTTTTGACTACGATCGTGCCGCTGAGGAGTTCCTCAATCGTCAAGATGTCGACGAACTGCTTCCCCGCTGCTCGGCTCTGTTCATTGATGAAGCACAAGACATGGGACCGGCAACATTGCGGCTGCTGTTGTCCCTTGTCGAGCAGGCAGACGACCTGGACGCGAACAGTCGTTCGGCACATATCTTCTACGACAACGCACAAAACGTGTACGACACCAAGACTCCGAAATGGTCAGAGTTTGGTCTCGACATGCGTGGTCGGTCAACGATTATGCGTGAGAGTTTTCGCTCAACATCTCCGATCACCGAACTTGCCGTCAACGTATTGAGCCGACTTTCAGAAACGAGCAAACGCCGAGACCAGCAGGAATTGCTCCAGCTTCGATTGCTGGAGAAAACGGATCGAAACGGCGAAGATTGGTTACGAGTACGCTATAACCAGATCGATGGGCCAAAACCGATCTACCATCGTTTCAACAATCGAAGCCAGGAGATGGCTTCGATTGCTGGCCACTTGAAGTACTTAATCCAGGTCGATGGGATTTCGCCGACCGATATTGTCATCATTTACAATGGTCGAGTCCGAGATGTACTGCAAGCCAAGCTCGCACCGGCACTTACAGAGATCGGCGTTGAGCTTTCGTTTCAGAAAAATTGTTCATTCGAGAGACAGCCCAATACGCTGGTTGCCACCACGCCGCATTCGTTCAAAGGTTACGAATCAGAAGTAGTTGTGATTCCGTGTGTGGACAACTACGTCGCCCCCGGAGGCAAAATCTTGGAGAACAGCTTGTACGTGGCAATGACGCGTGCCCGTTCCCTGCTGGCGATCTATGGAGTGAACCGCGGATCGAGAGCCAGCCGAAGAGTTGGCGAGACGATTGGTGCTTGTATTTCAATCCAGAAAACTCAACCGGTCGTACAGGATTCGGACGATGAATATCCACCTAGTTCGCCTGTGTCCTAATTCCCCTTAAACACAAGCTCGTGAGTCTAGCGAGACGCTCTGTCAACGGCTCAAACGCCGGTTAAGCCAGTGTGAGATTGCTGATATTCGGGTATTTACCAGGGTGATGAGACTAAACCGCACAGTGCTGATCGAGAGGTGCCAGCGGTACACAAAATATTAAACATTGAATTTAAAAACGATTCGATGGTCGTGCTGATGTCGGTGCGCTTGTGCGGCAATAGAATTGAGGCAAAGCGGCGGGCGTGTTGTGTGCGCCGTGAGCAACCCCCAGGCCACCGAGCGTACCCGAATGAGTCAACACCGTGCGTCCACTTTCCAGGATCGACGAGAGTTTCTGCGCGCCTCAGCCTGGGGTGCCGCCACAGCCGCAGTCTCTGGTTTGAGAATGTCCCCTTTCGCGGCAGCGGACACTACCGATCCCGTCTCGTCCGCTCAACTACCGACCCGGCCAGCTGGCGTCAGCGTGCTCATGCCGCGAGATCGCGTGCCGCTGTCATTCATCATTGATGATTCAACGTGCTTGGTGAACATGGGACACTTCTGCAATCCGCAGTTCGCGACCGCCTTTCCCAGCCGCGCTGAGTACCAGAAGCCGTGGAAAACTTGGCCGCGTGAGATCCCAGATAGCTTTGTCCGTCGGTTCGGCGAGTGGTGCGCCGCTCAGGGAGTCAAAGGTAAGTACAGCATCGTCCCCAATCCTGCTTGCGTCGGCTGGCTTGATCGCGAATTGCCTGGTTGGTCGCGAGCGGAGCTGCAGTCCAGCTTAAATCTTGTCCGTGACTTGATGGTCCCCAATTGGGACATTCATCCTGAAATGATCACACACACTCGCCTGATTGATCTGAAAACGGGTAGGCCGATGGAAGCGATCAATGCGGCTACAATGGAGAACTCGTATCCGCAGGGGAAGAAGAGCGTGGACGAACTGGCTGCCTATCTAGCCTACGCGCTCCGCATCCTGAAGAATTGTGGACTGCCGTGCGAGGGCGTCACCACTCCCGGCGGATTTGGTAACGCGGTGAAGGGCGAATTGCCGCTGGCGGTCGATCAAGCGGTGCGGGACGTGTACAGCGTCGAGCTGCCACACTATTTTAAATACGTGCACTTAGGCGACCAGAGTACCGAGCCCCGGCTCGAGTATCTGCGCGGCGTAGGAACCGACGACGTGCGGCTCACCGTGAATGTTCCGGCCGGGACTGGTGATTGGTTTGGCGGTTGGCAGGGCGATGGGACTTCTGAACCCGATCGCTATTGCGATGCCGAGGCAAACAGCGGACGCATGGTCGAACTGATCGGACGGCGGCAACCGGCTGTCATGCTCTGTCATTGGCCGGGGATGTACAGCAACGGCAGCGAAGCAGGATTCCGGTCCTTCAAGCGAGTCGTCCTCTCGTTGGCATCGCGATTCGCCGACGACACGGTTTGGATGAAGGTCAGCGAGATCGGCCGCTATTGGGCCGCCAAACAACTGACCCAGATTCACCGTCAAGGCAACCGGGTAAATCTCACCGCTCCCTTCGCGACTGAAAAATTCACGTTGGAAATTGACGGCGGTGCAGGCCCCGTGGCCTTTGAGCAGGCAAACGATCGCACGATGTTGAATGAAGTGCTCCATTCAGCGGCCTTGGATGCTGGAACATGGATCGCCCGTGAAGGAAAAGTGATCGCGTGTTTCGACTTGCCGAAAGGGACGAGCGAGATCGTGCTCGGGGCGACCTCCTAGAGCGGGTGCCTCATGTGATTAGCCGGTGGGCGCTAGCCCCGGTTGTTGTTGGGAACGCGAAGCGTTCGCTAGATGGGGCAACCGGGGCTAGCGCCCAATCGGCTAATTTTGGTCGCGTTCTTTGCGGTCTTGAACTTCCTTGACATACCGGATGACCTGCTCGAGTTGCTCTTGCGAGTTGACGCATTTCCAATCGCCGCCCGTTGTCCAGACTGGACGGTTGACGAACATCGAATGGTCTCGACGTAGGCCGCCTGTCGCATTGGCTTTGAGTTGATCACGGACGACCCGCCCGCCATAACCCGACGCGGTGACGACGACATGGACATGATTCGAACGCGCATTGGTGATCCAGTTCGTCCATGCCCGATGATCACAGTGTTGTTGAATTTGAGCTTCGACAATTGATTGGTGTTCTTCGTTTAACAGTAGGATCGCATGATTTAATCGAGCTTGGTGCCAATGCTGTAACAACGGTTGTGGCGGACGCTGCCCATCGTTGCGGCTTCGCCACCAACGTTCATCTCCCTGTAGAAAGGTTCCATAGACAGTCCAGGTGATGAAAAACGCCAGAGGTTCCGAGTTGTCCATCTCACGATATTAGCCGATGGGCGCTAGCCCCGATTGTTGTTGAGAACGCGAAGCGTTCAGTATGTGGGGCAACCGGGGCTAGCGCCCGTCGGCTAATTTTGGATGCGGTCGTTGCGGTTGAGGAACTCGACGATCTGGCAGGGTTCGTGGGATTCTCTTTGCAGGACGGTTCCATCGACGGTCCAGGTTTCTTGATTTGATTCGATCAATTTGCCATGCGATCCATCCACGGTCATTCCCTCCATTAGGTCACCAGCATCCTTGCCACGAGTTAGAATTGATCCATCAAAGCGATCAATTCTAACCTCGGGAAACCAGGCGAAAACGGGGCAAAGACGAATGCAATTTGCTAGCAAACATGTCCGTAGAATGGGAATGCACCCTCCTGGAATTGAGATTTGTCCTGTGGTCGCCGACTTTACGAAACCGTTTTCGCTGCCGACAGCCAAGGCCCCCTATTCGCACGTGGCCCTCTATTTCCCGGGATCGACGATTGGCAACTACACGCCGGAAGAGGCAGCAGGACTTCTCGCGTCGATCGCCAAATTGCTTGGCCCCCAAGGTGGGTTGCTGATTGGCATTGATCTTCAAAAAGATGTGTCCACCATTGTCGCTGCCTACGATGATTCTCAAGGCGTTACCGCAAAATTCAACTTGAATTTATTGGAGCGTATCAACCGTGAGCTAAATGGTGATTTCGTCTTGCCCAACTTTCAGCACAAGGCGATCTACAACTCGACGGATCATCGCATCGAAATTTCGATTGTCAGTCTTGTGGATCAAAACGTGATGGTCGGAGACACAGTCGTTAATTTTGCGAAAGGCGAGAAGATTCTGACCGAGTATTCGCACAAGTATAGCATCGAGGGTTTCGCCGAACTGGCTAGGCCGCATGGTTTCAGCTTGCACCAACAGTGGACGGACAGCGAAGGCCTGTTCGGCTTGCTGCATCTTGTGCCAGACGGAGCGGCAGATGAATGAGAACGCTGCGGATTCGAGCTTGAGCAAACAATTCGAGAGTGTTCGGCGGTTTACCGATCGCATCACGGCGTCGCTTTCGCCGGAAGACTGCATGGTGCAGTCGATGGAGGATGCGAGCCCAGTGCGTTGGCATCTCGCACACGGGACATGGTTCTTTGAAACGTTCGTACTGAAACAAGAAGCGGACTACACGGTATTTGACAAGCACTTTTCCTATCTGTTTAACTCCTATTACAACGCGATTGGCGAGCAATTCCCCCGACCCAACCGGGGAACGATCTCGCGGCCTGGACTTGATTGCATTCGGGAGTATCGCCGTTACGTTGATCGGGAGTTGCTCAGCCGATTGCAATCGCCCGACTTCGTTGCTCGGCATGCTGAAACGATCACCGTAGGTTTGAACCACGAACAACAGCATCAGGAGTTGATCCTTACGGACATCAAGAATGCGTTGGCGTCCAATCCGATGTTGCCCGTGTATGAAGACCGCGAGTTTGCGCCGTCAAATGGGACGACGGATTCGTGGGCAGAGATCACCGATGGCAAATACGACGTCGGACACGATGGAGATGGGTTTTGTTTCGACAATGAACTGCCTCGTCACACGGTATTTCTTCCGGCATTTCGTATCTCGTTGAATTTGACGACCTGTGGACAGTTCATTGAGTTCATCAACGATGAGGGATACGAGCGACCGGAGTTATGGCTCTCACTCGGCTGGAACGCGGTCAAGGAACGGAGTTGGAACGCACCGCTCTACTGGATGCGCCGAGATGGTCGATGGATGCAATTCACATTGGCAGGGCTTACGCCGGTCGATCCCGATTGGCCCATCTGTCATGTCAGCTATTTTGAGGCGGATGCGTTCGCACGATGGGCTGGCAAACGACTCCCCACCGAATTTGAATGGGAGGTCGCATGTCGAAGTCTCACCGAGACGCGTGCAGAAGCTAATACGGGCCAATTCGCTGACAAGTTGTTCGCAGGCGGCTACGCCATTCACCCGACGTTGTCATCGGGTGGATTTTTTGGTTCCGTTTGGCAGTGGACTGCGAATAGCTATCAAGCCTATCCCGGTTACCGCCCGCCGCCCGGTGCGATCGGCGAGTACAACGGAAAGTTCATGTGCAATCAATACGTCCTGCGTGGAGGAAGCGTGGCAACGTCGCAGTCGCATATTCGCGACACATACCGAAACTTTTTCCCAGCGGACGCACGCTGGCAGTTCTCCGGCTTCCGCTTGGCAGAATAGCCGGAGATCGCCGAGCCACGAATTCAACGACGCGTTTAACCCATCAACAGAGAGAACCAAAATGAACCGACTCTTCCTTCCATTGATCCTGCTGCTCGTAGCGGCCCCCGTTTTTGCACAAGACAATGCTGCGACCCGAAAGCTGACGCAACAATCGAAACAGTTTGAAGAACAAATCGTCAAAGTCGCCGATAAAGTCCACGTCGCAGTCGGATTCAGTCCGGCGAACGTTTCGATGATCGTTGGTGACGATGGCGTTGTCATTGTCGATACGGGAATGACGCGAGACGACGCCGATCGCATCGTGGCGGAGTTTCGCAAGATCACCGACAAACCGGTCAAGGCGATCATCTTCACGCACTCACATGGTGACCATACCGGCGGTGTGACTTCGTTTCTTGGAGCAGAGCGACCGCAAATCTGGGCTCACAACAACTTCGGAAGCGAATACCGTCCATTGACGGATGCCGGTGTTACGTTTCAATCAGTCCGAGCAGCAAGGCAAGCTGGATTCAAGTTGCCACCGGAGCAACGGATCAACAACGGCGTCGCCCCGGTTCGATACCCCAAGAGCGGCGGCCACGCGTTCGCGTCAGGTGCGGAGTCGAAACCGTCACACTTTCTCGAAGGAGATCGGCAGACGATCAACGTGGCCGGAGTTGAACTTGAACTCGTGTCAGCACCCGGTGAGACCAACGACGAACTGTTCGTCTGGTATCCGGCTGGCAAAGTACTCTTCGCTGGCGACAATTTCTACCGATCGTTTCCAAACTTGTACGCGATTCGAGGGACTCCCAACCGTAGCGTTCGCCTGTGGGCCGACAGCCTCACTAATATGTCTGCCAACAATGCGGTCGCCTTGGTCGGTGGCCACACCAAACCGATTGTCGGAGCAGACGAAGTCAAACAAGTCCTCGGCGATTACCGTGATGCCGTTCAGTTCATCCACGACAAAACCGTCGAGGGAATGAACAAGGGAATGACGCCGGATGAGTTGGTTGAGTACGTGCAGCTTCCTGAGCGCCTCGCCAGCAAAGACTATTTGCAACCGTTTTACGGGCATCCCGAATGGGGCGTGCGGACCGTCTTCAGCCAGTACTTTGGCTGGTTCGACGGCAACCCATCCAATCTGTTTCGCCTGACGTTGAAATCAGAAGCAGAGCGTGTTGCCAAGTTGGCGGGTGGAAAAGAGAAACTGGTCTCTGCGGCCAAAGACGCGCTCGCGAACGATGACAACCAATGGGCCACGCAACTCGCAGACCATCTATTGGCCCTCGACAAGAACGACCGCGATGCAAAACAAATCAAAGCCGATGCTTTGACGAAGTTGGCTCGCAACATGGTCAACGCAACCGCTCGCAACTACTACCTCACCGTCGCACGCGAGCTACGGGAATGAATTCAGCTCCAACCGCTGCAGAAACACGATGGGAAAACAGATGAACGGCGAAGCGAATCTGCTGACATTGCTGCAAAACATGCGGCCGGAACTGCAAGATGGCGAATTTGTGTTTTGCTCATTGGAACCGGCAGTCGCGTCCGAACTTAGCCTTTCCCCCATCGGACAGTTTCTTGAAGAGGAGGGTTTGACGCTGATTCTTGCGAAGGACGAAGCGGAAGCGAACCATCTCGACTTCACTTTTCCTTGCAGGAAGATCACTCTCAAAGTGCACTCCAGCCTTGAGGCGATCGGTTTCCTTGCCATCGTAACTGAAAAGCTGGCAGAACACGGCATCAGCGTCAATGCAATCTCAGCCTGTTATCATGACCACCTTTTTGTCCCGTCTGAAAGAGCGGAAGACGCGATGCGTGTATTGGGCGACGTGGTCAAACAATCACATCGCTCTCAGCAACGACTATGAACAACAAAGTCATCGACGACGGTAGCCGAACGAGTCCGATTTTCGATAACCAGTGGAGGGACTTGTAGCCTCGTCCACTACGCCAGCGTTTGGTTGCTCGCGCCAACTGTGCGACGTAAACTGTCTGTCAGGTTTCAAGTTGTTTAATCGCCAGCGAGGATAGGATGGCTTCCGAATTCAAGGTGAAGCATTTCAAAGTTCGCGGTTCTGCTGACGACGCAATTACAGTCCATCAGTGGGAGTCGGTCAAACACACTTGGCCGCGACACTCACACCCCGAATACAAACTGGGCGTCTCCGAAGGCGGGACGGGCACGTTCTTCTATCGGGGCGAGCGATACCACACTGGACCGGGAAAGCTACTTGTCATCCACCCCAATGAGGCGCATACGTGCACAGCGACAGGGGCATGGCGGTATCTCTATGCTGCCCCAAGTGTCATCGCTAGCATCGTAAAAACGTTTGACCGCAATGGTGATATCGAACCCTTGTTGCTGCCTCCGGTCATCGACGATTCTCAACTTGCAGAACTCGTTTTGCAGGCTCACCGGGCGATGGACGACGGAGCTTCGCAATTGGATCAGGAATCTGCGTTCTATGATGCAATCTGTGAAGTCCTGGTTCGACACGCATCATTGCCCGACATACCGAAGAAGGAAGAACGTGCGAACATCCGCCGAGTCCAGGACAGCTTGGAAGCGAGATTCAATGAGAACGTCTCTCTTCACGAACTCGCTGAATTGGCAGGGACTTCTGCCCCGTATCTAAGCCGCGTCTTCTCCAAAGAGGTCGGCATGCCTATCCAGGTCTACCTCTCTCAAATCCGAGTGCGTCGCGCGCAGCAGATGCTGATGGCCGGTGAGACATCGGCGAATGTCGCCTACGCCGTCGGTTTCGCGGATCAATCGCACTTCACGCGACATTTCAAACGTCTCATTGGGGCGGCGCCCGGAACCTATTCCAGGGCCATTAGCACGACTGGGTCCTCTTGACTCAAGTCGCAAGCCGTCTCTCGCCTCTGCATAGGGTGGCATCAACGAATGAAGCTAGCGACCCGCTTTTTTGGTTGCGCGCAAGATCGTTCAAGATGCGACGTCGCCATTTCCATAAACTCAAGATGGTGCTGTCATCTGGTCATCAAACAAACTCATTAAAGACACAAATAGGACAAATATCCGATGGACCTGAAACTAAACAACAAAACTGCCTTGGTCACTGCATCGACGGGTGGCATCGGCCTGGCGATCGCGACTCGCTTGGCTGCCGAAGGGGCAACCACCATCATCAATGGTCGCAGCAATTCGAGCGTTGACAGAGCGATTAACACAATTCGCGAAAGCAATCCGAAGGCCGACCTAGTCGGACTGGTGTCCGACAACGGGACTGTCGAAGGTGTCGCTCAAACCATCGCCGAACATCCACAGCTTGATATCCTCGTCAACAACCTGGGCATTTTTGAGGCGGTCGATTTCTTCGACCTGACGGACGAAGCCTGGCAACACATTTTCGACATCAACGTGATGAGTGGCGTGCGTCTTGCCCGGCATTACCTCAAGCAAATGCTGGAGCAAAACACTGGACGTATCATATTCATCAGCAGCGAATCCGGCGTCGTGCCGGCTCCTGAAATGCCACACTACGCGATGACCAAAACAGCTCAGCTTGCCGTCTCGCGTAGTCTGGCTCAATTGACCAAAGGTAGCGCCGTTACCGTGAACACCGTGATGCCGGGTTCGACGTTGACCCCAGGCGTAAAGGAATTCGTCAGCAATCTGTTTCCGGATGAGCCATATGAATCGGCCGAAAAACGATTCATGGCAGACAATCGGCCGACCTCGTTGATTCAGAGATTGATCGAACCAGAAGAGATTGCCAACATGGTTGCGTTTGTTGCCAGCCCACTCGCATCGGCGATCAACGGAGCACCAATACGAGTCGACGGCGGACTTATTCCAACGATTGCTTGAATTTGTGTGAACGAAGAGTCCTGTCTCCATCTTAAGCCCATCATTGCAGCTGCTGGCTCGTCGTTAATCGAGTGCGCGAATCACTCGGCCAGGATTTCCAGCCACAACAACTCCGGCTGGCACGTCCTTCGTCACGACGCTGCCAGCACCGATGACGCTGCGATCACCGATCGTGATGCCGGGACAGATGACCGCCTTGCCGCCGATCCAAACATCGTTGCCGATCGTGACCGGCTTGCCGAATTCTTGAGTTCGCCGCTGCTCCGCGTCCAATGGATGCGTGGCGGCATAGATGTGAACGCCGGGAGCGAGAAAGACGTTGCTCCCGATCCGCACTTCGCAAACGTCCAAGATCACGCAATCGAAGTTGAAGTAGACCTTCTCACCAAAATAAATATTGGTCCCGTAGTCACAGCGAAAGGGTGGTTCCAGCCAAACGGAATTGCCGCCGCTGCCAAACAGCTCCTTCAAGATGCTGCGCCGTAGCTTTTCGTCGCGGGGTGCACTCGTGTTGATTGTATGACAACGCGTCCACGCAACCATTCGAGCCTCGGCCAACTCCGGATCATTCGGATCATAGAGCTCGCCGGCCAACATTTTCTCCTGTTCACTTGTCACGACTATTTAGCCCCAAGCTTCGATGCTGCTTTCACGAATCGCTTGACAATTTTTGCGTCAACATCGTCCAAGCTCCTGTACGTCAGGTGACGCCGGAACTTGCCGCCGCCTTCTGGCAAGCCGTCAGGATCGTCGAGTTCGCTTCCTTTGGCGAACGACAACTGAACGTGAGCCTTATACGGGAACACACCGCAGAACTGCCCTTCCTTCTCGTCGGGCTTCAATGTGTAAAGCGTCCCACCGTACTTGGCGACCTTGGTCGATCTCGGTACCGCCGCCATCACAAGCGAATCCAGTAGTTCAATCAGGTTCTGTTTTCCCGCATCAGTCATGGTGGTTCTCGCTAAGCCAATTTGGCTCCGTTAGGGATCGACTTGTCCGGGACCGCCAGGATGACCGATCCGTCGTCGCGATAGAATCCGACGATTAGAAACTCGGACATGAACGTACCGATCTGCTTCGGCGGAATATTCACGACACCGATGATTTGCCGTCCCACCAACTCGTCTTTGGTGTAATTCGCGGTGATCTGAGCACTCGTGCGTTTCGTGCCCAGCTCCGCCCCGAAATCAGCCGTGACCTTGTACGCTGGCTTGCGAGCCTTGGGGAGATTCTGGACTGCGGTGATCGTGCCCGCTCGCATGTCGAGGTTCTCAAACGCCTGCCATGGCGTAACGCCGGTTTGCATTCCCAACTCAGCAAGACACAAAGCGATCACTTCTTCCGCACGACGCTCTCGAGTCTCCACCATCTTCGCCGACGAGACGCGATGGCATTGAGCACGTCGTTTGCCCGCGGTCCACTTCTCCCAGGCCGACATCGCAGCATCGTTCGCTTCGAGTGCAAACTGCAGTTCCTTCGGCACAACGACGGCTTCGGAGTCCGCGATGTCGAAGCTGACACTTGCCGTATCGCCGGGCGAGATACCACACAGCTTTTGCAGTTTCTTCGACACCATGAAACACCACTTGCCCTTGTCGGGCATCAATCCGCATTCGATGCGAATGCCGTTGATCTCACCGTCGATCCGCAGTCGCTTCGACTTGCTGAAATCCAATTGCGAAACAACGTGCTTCGGCAAATACACCAGCGTCTCGGTGATCTTGACTTCAAAGTTGTAAGAATAGTCGCTCATGGTCGCCGTTGATGCCCTCTTTAAATGGTGTGGTGATAGTGTAATCTCAACGCAGGTCGAAATTGAGCCCTCGACGTTTTCGACCAACGCACTCCGCTACTGACACCATTGCTATGGCCAAAAAGAAAAGCAAATCGATTGTCGCGACGTCCACTGTCGCATCGCCGGACGGAAAGCCAGTCATCGCCTTTGCAACTCCAGTGCTTTTTAATCGCTGGCTCAACAAACATCACACCGAGCACGGTGGCGTGTGGATCCAGTTTTTCAAAGTCGCAAGCGGCCATCCAACGATCACGTACGCCCAGGCGCTCGACGTCGCTCTATGCTACGGATGGATCGACGGGCCGGTACGAAAAGGCGATGACGTTTGCTGGATTCACAAGTTCACGCCGCGCAGAAAACGTAGTGTCTGGTCCCAGGTCAACAAAGCCCACATCGAACGACTCACTCTTGAGGGGCTGATGAAACCAGCCGGTCACGCCGCAGTTGAGCTGGCGAAGGCCGACGGACGTTGGGACGCTGCCTACGCCTCGAGTTCGACGTTTGAAGAGTCCGCTGAGTTTCTTGCGGCTTTGAAAATGTCAAAGCCGGCCAGCAAGTTCTATGCAACGCTCACGAAAGCAAATCGTTACGCGTTTTACTACCGACTACACAACGCGAAGAAGCCCGAGACGAAAGCAAGAAAGATCGTCGAATTTATCGCCATGCTGGAACGAGGCGAAACGTTTCATTGATTGAACCCGGGAAGGCTGAGTTTGCTCCAATGCTGTGTGACGCCAGCGATCCACGGCAACGAAGCCTTTCGCGAGTACGAAATGAGTTCAAACACAGGTATTCCCATCTGGCAGATCGACGCGTTTGCGGACCGACCGTTTGCGGGTAATCCAGCGGCGGTGTGCATTCTCGACGGCTATCCCAGCGACGAGTGGATGCAGAACGTCGCAGCGGAAATGAACCTCTCGGAAACTTCCTTTATCGTTCCGACTCACGACTCCAATAGCTTTCATTTGCGATGGTTCACACCGGCGACCGAGGTTGACCTCTGCGGCCACGCTACTCTCGCCGCCGCACACACGTTGATCGAACAGAACCGAGTCGACAGCAGCTCGCCGATTCGCTTCCAAACTCGTAGCGGCGAATTGCCGTGCTCACATTCCGACTCACGCATCACGCTTAGTTTCCCGATTGTACCGGCGGCTGATGACGTCGATTCAAATACGAGTAATGCATTGGTCGCCGCACTTGGTATCGAGGAAGCAATCGTCCTACGGACCAAATTCGATCTCGTCGCCATTGTTAGCGCCCCCAGCATCGTTGAATCACTGCGCCCCGACTTCAATGCTCTCGCGAATATCGAAACACGAGGCACGATGACTACGGCTGTGAGCAACACTTCTGGTGTCGATTTCGTATCGCGATTTTTTGCACCTCGTTGCGGCATTGACGAAGACCCCGTTACTGGATCAGCTCATTGTTGCCTCGCACCGTACTGGGGCAAACGACTGAACAAGTCTACGCTCGTCGGCTATCAGTCTTCCTCGCGAGGCGGAACGGTCCACTGCGAAGTCGCCGGCGACCGAGTCTTGCTAACAGGCAGCGCGGTCACCGTTCTTGAAGGTCACTTGTTGGTCGATCCAAAATGAACTCGGCACTTCAAATTCGTAAATTTGTGTCGGCTGATGGTGATTCTTGTCACCAACTGTTTTATGACACCGTACGACGAGTCAATTGCCGTGACTACTCCACAGTGCAAGTTGACGCTTGGGCCGGAGCGGTCTTGGACGCCGAAACTTGGGTTCGCCGGTTTGATGGCAACTCCGCCTACGTTGTTGAGCGGGACGGAGCGATTGTCGGATTCACTGACATGACACCCGACGGTTACCTCGACCGTCTGTTTGTGTCCGCCGATCACCAGCGACAAGGCATCGCGACGATGTTGTTGCGCGCGATCAAATCTGCCGCAAAGAATGACAGCTTAACTCGCATCCACACGCAAGCCAGCATCACCGCGAAGCCGTTCTTTCTGTCGCGAGGATTCAAAATCGTCGCCGAACAAACGGTCGAGTGTCTCGGTGTCGAGTTGACGAACTTCGTCATGGAGTTGACGTTGAGAGATTAGATTTCCGCTCCGCACTCACGCCTGAACTGATCCAGGAAGGCTCGCATGCCCATCCATGCGTTCCCGCACACTCGTTTCGACAAGTTCAGCAATATCGGCGTCTCTATTCATCACTTGCATGGACTCAATCGGTCTTTTGCCACGGATTCTCACTGATCAAACACGGATTCGTCTCGCGATGATCGCAGCTTAAGAAAATCTTGTCCATCCGTGGCTACCCGATTGCCTCGTGAGCCTGCTTGGTGTGAATCAGATGATGTTGGGTTATATTGTTGAGGGTTTTGGCCGCATGAACCTTTGGTCCTTGAAGCCGGTCCGTGCTGTTGAATGAAAGAACTCTATTGGGCGCGAGACGAATGACTGCGGTGACTTGGATCCTCGAATCAGACGTTTTCCCCGACTCTCACGGGCAATTACGAGAGGTGATTGTGGCGGCTGGCCATCGGATCGTTGAGTCTCGTGCTGAATGGTGGCTGCATGAGCCGCCGGAGTTTGATCGGGAGACGCCGATTGTTTTTCATGGCTCGCTTGGCAATGCCGCGGTGATCGAGATGAAGGCGATTTGGTTTCCTGGTTCGTTTTGCCCGGTCAACGAATTCAGTTGCACGTCTTGGTATCCGCGGGCGAGTCGGTGGTTGTTGCATCGCCAGTGGCGGTGCTTGCCAGCGAACGAATTGATCGCGAATGCGGCCGATGTGGCCGCTGAGATTGGGTGCGATGAGCGCGTGTTTGTTCGGCCGGACAGTCCGCTCAAGCCGTTTAGCGGTCGAGTGCTGGATGTGAATTCGATTTCGCTCCAAACACTCGATCACGGGTTTTACTACGAGGACGAGACCCTGCCCGTGGTCATCGCACCCGTCGTCGACGCTGGCCGCGAGTGGCGGTTTGTCGTGGTTGAGGGGCGAGTGGTTGCCGGCAGTGGGTACGACGCGGACACGCGGCGTGCGGCCGACAGTGGTGGCGACGCTGAGGCTCGTGCTTTGGCCGATGAAGTGGCTTCGACAATGTTGCCACCTTGCCCTGTCTTTGTCTTGGACATCTGCCAAGTTGGCGATCAGTATCGTCTGGTCGAATTGAATCCGTTCGGTGGAGCGGACTTGTACGATTGTGACTCAGAAGCGATTGTTAAGGCGGTATCAAATTTTGCGATAAGGAATAGCGAACGGTGAAAAGCGTCGAAGGTGATCTTCTGGAATTTGCCGGCGAAGGACGCTTCGATGTCATCATTCATGGTTGCAATTGTTTCTGCACGATGGGAGCTGGCATCGCCAAGTCGATCCGCAATCAATTTCCGGCCGCATACGAGGCGGACTTGGCGACCCTCAAAGGCGACCGTGACAAGCTCGGGACGTATTCCTCTGCGAAGGTCATCGTCGGCGAGCATTCGTTCGACGTTGTGAACGCTTACACGCAGTTCCATTGGCGAAGTACCGGTGTGAAGGCGGACTATGAAGCGATCCGCGAAGTGTTCAAGAGCATCCAACGTGATTTCGCGGGCAGGCGAATTGGGTACCCGATGATCGGTGCCGGACTGGCTGGCGGGGATTGGGACACGATTTCTGAAATCATCTGCGAAGAACTCGTCGGCGAAAGCCATACAATGGTGGTCTTCAAGCCCTGATAGTGACTTCCCAGTTTGTTTCCGGAGCAGAGAGATCCATCGTGAATGCGTCGTCGGTTTGGTTGGAGCTGGAACAAGTTGAGGCACGGCTTTGCGTGGTGACGGCTGAGCAGATTGGAGTGGACCTCGATGAGGTCAAGCCTGAGAGCCGAATGATCGAAGACCTCAACTGTGACAGCCTCGATCTGATCGAGCTGATTATGGAAACCGAAGATGAATTCGGCATCACAATCCCAGACACACCGAAGACACCTGTCGGCAAACTGATCTTCGCGCGGCAGCCGTTCAGGATCCGCGACCTCGCGGAGTTCGCGTTTTTGAACCAGGGCACCGGCAAACCCGTTCGCAGTGGTTGGCGGAGAAAACCGATCGAGCTTCCGCCGGCAGCGGAATCCGGCTTCTCGCAACTCGGTGGACGCTTTGACTCCGATGATCTGCAGCGAATCGGACTGTACGAAAAGTTGGATGCGGACGGAGAGCGTCCGATGTTTCGCCGAGTCACAGACGGCATGGTTTGCGTGGAACTTCAGGAGGCCTCGGTATTGGTAGGAAGCGATGACGAGGATGCTCATGACGACGAGAGACCACGCCACGCGATCACGCTTTCACCGTTTCTGATTGACATCGAACCGGTGTCGGTCACCGCGTTCTGCCGTTTCCTCAATTCGATCGACCTTCAAAAGCACGACATCGAGATGTTGATCGCTATTGCCCCGAACGATGATCGCCAGGGCGACATGCAATTTGAACGGAGCGAACAAACATGGAAGCCTCAAGCGGGGACGGCGATGCAACCGGTTGTGATGGTTTCATGGTACGCCGCCGATGCTTACTCGCGTTGGGCAAACGGCCACGACTGGGCGGCGGATAGGTCGGAGCGTAGCTATCTGCCGACAGAAGCTCAGTGGGAATACGCCGCCGAGGGATCGTTCAATGACGAGGACAATGTCTACGCAGGGATTCACCAGCGCGGCGAGACGTACGAATCGGAAGGCTTGCTGATGCCGGCGGTGCAGCAAAACTACGGCCAATCGCGGTTTGGCCTCAGGCACATGAGCGGCACGATCTGGCATTGGTGCCGCGATTGGTTCTCGCCTGAATTCTATTCCAGCGAACCAGCCACCAAACTCGACCCGGTCGCCGAAGTTGAAACCGGACTACGAAGTGAGCGTGGCGGAAGTTGGGTGGGTCCGATTGAACTATGCCGGCCAAGTTACCGCCGAGGCCGAAACCCCAACGCCCGCGGCCGGTGCCTCGGGTTTCGGTGCGTCGGCGATATCCCAAGTTAATTCATGGCAATGTTCACGACTCCAGTCGATACGGCGACGTCACTCGTTCTTCTCTCCGGGCTTGCCGCGGACGCGCGCATCTTCACGCCGCAGAAGATTGCATTCCCGCAGATGCATTGCCCAGCTTGGCTGGAGCCGGAACGTTCCGAAACCATCAATGACTACGCCAGGCGTTTAGCGGAAACACTCGACGAAGGTCCGTGCATCATCGGCGGCGCATCGTTTGGCGGAATCGTCTCATTGCATCTGGCAGAACACACCGACGCCCGAGCCGTGATTCTGATCGGAAGTATCAAGTCGCCGTCACAACTGCCAATGTATGCCCGCTGTGCGCGACCGTTTCGGTTCTTGATCCCCTTCATTCCAATACGCCTTCTTCAATTTTTGGCTCGACCGATCGCGACGCGAGTCGTTAAGCGGCATGCGCCGTTCGCATACGGACTGGCTTGTCAGTTCCGCGACTCCAACCCGGCCGTCTTCAAATGGTCTTTGCGTCGCATCCTGGATTGGTCGGTCGCACCGACGGTGTCTTGCCCGATTTTCCATCTGCACGGCGACCGCGACTGGACACTCCCGTTGCGTTACACAGATCCAGACAAGATCGTCAAAGGCGGCGGGCACGTCATTTCCCTGACTCATCCTGGCGAAGTGAACTCTTACATCAAGGATGTCCTCCGCCAGGAGTCTCTCGAGTGAACGATGAGATGCAACCCGAGGAGAAGTCAACCCAGCCGGCGGAGTTCAGTGTCAAAGGGTTGCTCGCCTGCGTTGTGCTGTTTGCCATTGCCTTCGCGGGTGTTCGGTTTGCCCAAAAGGTGCTCGATGTTCCAAATGACGCATACGCCATGTCGGCTGCCGGCGATGTCTTGATCGACTACATCTCCGCGAACCAATCGACTTGGCCGGACTCATGGGAAACGCTTTCAGAATTCCACAACAGTTCCGGGGCAAAATCAACCATGGTCGGGCGGTTCGCCGAAATGCGATCACGAATCCACATCGACTTCACGTTTGATCCGAAATCTGTGATGTCCACCGTCAGCCCAAACGAAATTGTTCCACCGTTTCGTGTCGTCATGCTCAAAGATGGTGGCGACACGCATTGGTCAGGCATGGAGCCGAATCAACGCATCTTCGATTATCTCAAGCAACTCAAGGCAACTTCAGAAGTCGCTGCCAATAGCAGCGGACCAGATTCTTGAATCAACTTGAATCGTCTCCATCTGCGTGCAGGTCCCGGCATAGAAGAGAGCGATATTGTCGAGTGACAGCGTTGCTCACACAATCAGCGATCACATTTAGAATGAGATATCTTCATCTGCGATGTCGTTGAACCAATCGTCATCTCGGGAGATGAATGTTGCCTCGTCGAGTCACTGCCATCTCCACTATTGATCGCGAAGGTCATACCAAGCCTTGATACCGGGAAGTTCAAGGGTATCTTGTCGAACAGAATGTTCGGTCTGTCTCGTGGGGCATTTATCCATTCTGGGAGCTCGGCTTTTATCGGTTCGGTGAGAAGGACCTGTGGCCGAAAACTGATCGAATGAGCTTCCCTTGCAGCTTCCCAAAAACAATTGGCCACTGGGTTAATCTTCACGCAAGTATCTGGCACCCAGAGAATCGGAGTGTCGACCTCGGTCAAAACCATTTCTGCAACCTTTCCCCAGCCACCGGTGTCAGTCCCATAAGACATCCCGTAGGGAGTTGGTGGAGCAACTTCGGTTACTAACCCGAATCGGTTTGTGACTCCCCGATCGTTTGGAACTATCTCATCAAAGACTGGTTTTCTAAGTGCCATCGCATACTCGGGTTGGGGAAACAGAATTCATTCGCCGTCACTCCGGTTTGGCCGGAGCAGACGACAAAGCACGCCAGCGATATTCCAGGCATCGTCGTCGCCCCGGTGATGAGTCCCTTCCATCTCGATGCCGAGTCTCTGACACGCGGCGTCCAAGCCGACCTCGTGTGGAAGCCCTAGCGAAACAGCGAAGTGCGTTTTCACATTCAGGTGCGAGATCCCAAACGGATACCCGACATTTGCTGCGTGGCAACACCGCTCGAATTGACGTCGATCGTAATCGCCCCAACTGGCCAACAGACGATCCTTGGCTGCGAACTCCTTTTTCAGTTGGCGACACGCGTCGCCGAATGATCCTGCATCTGCGAACATTTCGGCTCGCAGTGTCGTGAGGTCACGACAGAACTCACTGATCGACGAGCGATCCGGCTTTACCAGAATACTGTGCTTGCTGGATCGCATGAGTGTTTCGACGTCGACGACGCACAGACCGATTTCGATGATCTCGCTCTCTTCGCCATCGGGTGGCGGTCCATCCCAACACGTCGATTCGACATCAACGACCAAGATTTGATCAAGCTTGCGTGCCATGACTTTTCTTTCCAATGCTGTTGAGCAACGTCAAGCGAACACTTCACAAAACGCGTCCAAATTTGCTTTGCTCTGCCGCCCTTTGCCAGGGATCGCAAATACGATTTCGTCGATGCCATCGCCGTCGGTCTCGATCGCGGCCTTGGCCGTCCGTGCCGCCATGGCCGGATCACCACCGAACGCGCCGCAGCCCCACGCTCCCAGCAGAAGACGTGTTACGTTCTGGTCCCTTGCGATCCGGAGCACGTTTCGCCAACGTCGAGCAAATGTGTTTTCAAGTTCGGCGGTCGCGTTCGGGCCCAATCGCAGGAATGGGCCGCTGTTGGGTGCCGGCGCGGTGATGACGGAAGCGACAAACGGTTCGGCAAGCAAATCGCCAGTGCCGCGAGTCTTGAAGAACGGAACCATTGGGCTGAAGATCGCGTGATCCGTGTACAGCAATGAAGTCTGGTTGCGATTGGCGTCGTAGTATTGCGAGCACGCAGCCAAGCAGGGATACAAACCGCTGCACCGACACAGGTCTTCCTCCTGAGCCTTGGCGCCGTTCAAGAAACCACCGCCCGGATTGCGAGCCGACGCGAAGTTCAGCAGAGCAACATGACCATCATTGGCCATTGACTGAGCCACCACCTGCGTCGTTCCATCAACGACGCGAATCGTCGGCGCTCCATCGCCCGCGGTCGCTTCGATCGAATCAAACTCATCGGGGCAATAGACACGGGTCTGGCTCAACGCACGCTGTTGCGCATCAGCGAACGAAACCGTCCGATCTCCGACCTCGTATGTGCCAGCCTCAATCAGGTCGAGCGTGTCTTTCGCAATTTGCTTCAATGCCATCGAATGTCCTCATCGCAAAAATTCTCCAATCTAAGACAAGAGAACGAATCAGTCCAAAAGGTTCGCTTCGTCTGCAATTGGCTTCTTCGATCCGATGCCGTGATAGGTCGGCAGTCGAATCGAATAGGTAATCACGGCCGCTGTGATTGGCAGCACCAGCCACAACGCATGCAGGATCGAGGCGTCGGCAACCAAGCAGCCTGTGGCAAGCACCAGAAACGCTCCCGCCCAAACAAGCTCCGGCTTCCGCGGGACTCGGAAGATGTTGCAGAACAGAAAGAAGTGTCCGAGCACGAATGGGAACAACCAAGCCACTTCCCCCAACTCACGAAGCCCCCAGATTGTCCCGGCAATGCAGACGACAATCGCCAAACCGTCAGTGAGCGAAAATCGAAATCCGTGAATCGGATGATGTTTCCAATTCAAGTTCATCAAACGTCCCAGGTCTTTCGCTGAATCACGCCACGGTTGTCGAGTTGACACGTCAGCTTGCCGAACTTTGTCCGGAAGTTTCGGATCCGCAGATCTCGGAAAGTGTAGGTCTCGCCTTCGGCATTACTGTCGATTTCGAGGCAAAAAAAGAACGCAGATAGAGATCGCATCACTTGCCATTCCCGGCATTGGGTAACCGTCTCGGGCACGTTCTCGTCCAAGATCGCAATGACTTCCCCTTCCGTCTCAAGACCAGACCTCGCATCAAGTGTAAATGTGTCTGCCAAGCCATTCTGTTGACGGCAGACCAAGAAACGAAAAGGCGACCACGTTGTCGGTATGATTGATATTGGCCCCCGTTGATTGCTCGCCGAATTCACTAATCTCTTCGCTCGGCCCGCGATGACGCTCCGCAGTCCGACATAGAGCATCAACGCCGTCACAAAAATGATTGACGACCAACGGAGCAGGTTCTTATCGGTCTGACACAGGCACTGCGCAACGAGAGTCACAAAGCACAAACCAACGATAAAAGCGTCAATAAAGAAGATCCAATCCAGTGCAAACCGTTTTTGTGAGAACGGCCACAGGCATTTCACGCCGTACGAGTTGGCGAGGTCCAGTCCGACATGCATCGCCATGCCGACTACCAATCCGATTGCAAGTTCTCCCCAAACCGGGATGCCCGCCATCAATAGACCGACGGCGACAGCCAACACTGTGGCGATGGCTCCGGCGGAATGAGTATAAGTTTGGTGGAAACGCAAAAATGCGTGCTTGCCCGCTACCCGAGACAACGCATCCAAATCCGGAGCGACGTTTCCCAGTACGAGACCGACAGCCAACGCCGGTTGCGTTTGAAACAGACCGGCTGCGGTTGCTGTTCCGATCAGAGCATGCGTCGCGATATCCATGCCGCTATTGTAACGACTCTCATCAACCGCAAGTCGATTCGCTTCATCCTGCGAACGCAGATAACGCCAATCGTGTCATGCTGCATTCGAGTAAACCGCAAAGCTATCCGAATCAACAATGACAAATACACCACTGATCTATTCCCCCGGCACGCAAGTCGTCGCTCAGAAGGACGTCATGGCTGCGAACGACCGGATTGCGCATCCGGCCGGTGCGGTTGGTAACTCATGATGATTGGCGAGTGTGTCGCGATGATGAGTTGCGAGTCTTGGCTGACGATGCTATCGAGCAGTACCAAGAATTCTAATTGCCTCTGTGGCGACAACGCTGCCTCGGGCTCATCGAGAAAGTACAACCCCTGGCCGAAGCGGTTTTCAACCAGCTTCATGAACGCTTCCCCGTGCGACTGTTCGTGCAGCGACTTGTCGCCATAGCTGCCGCCCACGCCCAGATGTTCAATCTCAGTCGCGACATTGAACAGGCTCTCCGCTCGCACGAACCAAGCGTCCGGAACCAATGCGTGATAGCGGCGGAACTTCAACGCTTTATGCAACTCCGAATGGCTCTCGCGCGTCGCAAACATCATGTTCCGGCTGCCGCCCTCGGCGTTCAGCCCGTTGGCGATCGCGATCGCTTCAAGCATCGTCGACTTGCCCGATCCGTTCTCGCCAACGAAGAACGTGACTTTCGGATGCAAGTCGAGTTTGCGAAACGACTTTGTCGACGGCAGATTGAACGCATAATGCGTCGGGTCGTAGATCCGGGAAGGATCCAAGAAAACCGATTCTATGAACGGCCCCGGCGTGACGCCTCGTTTGAGTGTTCTCATTTCGCGTCCTCTGAGCCTGGCTGAAACTCTTCCGTTGAAGTCGCCACCGCCGTCATGCGGACACTCCTTTTCATCGTTTGTGATATGGCGTGGCGACACCCGCGGTCGGTGCCTCGGCTTTCACTGTATCAGCAAGTTGACTTCGGGCCGAAAGAACGCCACGAGAAACTCGTTCAGTCGTCATCATCTAAATGCGGTTTGTCGTATCCTCGGCGTCGAACCGCTGACGTGGACGCAAACTCGTTCAGCTCATTCACGTTCACTGCATCTGGTGTTCCTTTTGGCACAGACGCAATCATCGTCGAATTGATCACGCGTCGCTCGTCTTCGTTCGGCGTCAGAATCGTTGCCGTGTGGAGCGTTCCCTGCCATGCCGGCTCCGACGAAGAGTAGGCGGCTGATGAGTTGTTGATGCAAATGATCTGATAGCTCGTCTTTGAAAAGCAAGGCACGCGAGTGGCGTACGGTTCCAGGATTTCAAAGCCGGATTGGAACATCGGGTTGTGTTTGACCAGCAGTGCCTTGGGCGTGAGTCCAAGATCAAACGCACATTTGGCGTAGTCGGTGATTTCAAGTTCAGAGTCGACTGCAGATGGCTCGTAGCCCAACATCAAAAAACATTCGTCTGGTCCACCATCCAGGTGAGGGCGAGTCGATTCTTGTTGATCGAAACGTGCGGCGGACAAATGCACAAGCGTTTTGCCCGTCTTTACTTCGTGGATCGCACCCATCTCCCGTTTAAGTTCCAACATCAATTCACGAAATACGATAGAGTCGATCCCCGATCCAACTTCAACAACGCAGAATCCAGGTTGCGAAAAATCAGTGCGACACGTTCTCTCGTAAATCGACTCGGCAAGCGATCGAGAATCCACTTGGTCTGGCTTCAAGAAAATCGAGGCAGGCGACCATGTGCAAATTTCAGATTTCATGGGAAGTGTCGCCACACATAAGCCGGGAGAGGGAACAAAAAATCAACAACGTCAGAATCAAAATCGACTGATTGTGCAGTGGAACGTCGACCAATCACGGGCCTTCGTCGAGCCAGAAGCGACGGGTCGCACCCGATTCATTGGATTGCCAGCAGAGACCGGAGTCAACATCAAGGCAAGTCAGCCAACCTCGCCCGCACGCCCACCGAGCGTGATGATGCGATCATTCGGTGCGAGCGCGGCAAACGTCGCCAGTGTGTCCAACGACCGGTAACAACCGTGAATGTCACCAATCGCAAGCGTTCGCACCATTTTGAAACAGTCCGTTTGTGTTTGATTCATGAGTCGCTTGAATCGTGGTGAAAGCAACCGCGAGAGTCAAGTCAATTTGATGAGACATCAAAAGCGACGGGAAGGATCGCGTCGATCGAACAAGAAATCAACTTTGCGGGAACAAACACGGTACCTTGGGGAGAAATCCAAACGAAACCAGATTTTCACGACGGGCAAAAAGCGAATGGGACGACTTCAGGATGTGGGCGAGACGGACGGTTGGCGATGTTGGTTGTGCGACGAACCGGTCAATCCGAACATGTCGTCCAACGATCCTCGCGGAGCGAGCTTGGACGGTCGGATCAGCAAGGGTCGCGCGAAGAAACGCAAGCAAGACAAAAGCGACTTGCCCACCAAGCGATTGACGCACAAAAGCTGCAACACCGGCAAAGGTGCCAACGATCCCGTGGTGCCCTGGCCCGACCTTCTGATCGTCGTCGACCCGGCCCCGAGTCACAAAACTTCCGAACAATCCGCACCCCATTCGCCGCCGCCCAACGCCGAACAAAATTTCGTTGCACTTCAACCGATCGCCCCTCGTCATCCAACGAGGACCGAAAGTAAGCCACCGCCCGAGTCCCCACCGACTCCACCGCCTGCACCGATCCCAAATTCAATTCATCAACCACGAGAACAACTCCCTCGCAAAGCCAAGATCACGTCGCCAACCCAACGCCAACGAACACAACCCAACAGTTACGAGAGCACCCCTGCAGTCATCAAGCGGCGATGTCACGTTTGCAACGTGATGTCAAGTGTTTCACACCGTGGTCAAATCTTCACGTCGTACTCATCCGGCACGTGGAAGATTCGCCAGTACGGATGAACCTCGTTGGTGGGTTGGCCGTCAGGAGATTCGAGTGGCAAACCAACTCGGCACCAACCCAGAATGCTGTCGCGATAGTTCGATGCATTAACGCCGCTGGCCACCAACTTCCGAGCGAACAAATAACTGCGTCCGCCCACCGTGCAATAAGCCACAACCCGTCGGCCAGCAAACTCCTCCACACCTTCTTCGTATTCATGCTGTGTGATGGCCCCCGGAATTCGGGACACCGCAAGTTCCGAATCGCTGCGAACATCAACCAGCACTGGTGTTGACTTTTCCGACTTCATCGCACTCTCAAGATCGAGAGTCGAGATCGTCTCCACCTTCGACCGTCCAAAGACGCGACGCAAAGCCTCAATCGCTCCGAAGCTACGGTCGCAAACTCGAATGATCAGATCACCAAGTGATTCCACGGTTCACTCGTCGGAAATTGCCGCTGGGTCAGGACATAGAACATCCAGCTTATTTATTAAGGACGTAAACGAAATCGACTTTGCGTCTTCGCTTCGTTCAATAGGACCGATAGCGGCAAGAGCCGATTCCGCGATGTGCTTGCCAAGTTCTCGATAGGCTTCAAACTGCGAGGGATCGAAGAACTGATCGGCAGTCGACTCATGCGGAAACGCTTCATGTTGGCGATCGTAGCCACGAACGTCTGCCGGCTCATCGTCATTCACACTCGACTTTAAGTACAGCACAAAGGCGGGTCGGCTATCGCCGGGATATTGAATTCGTCCCAAAGCATGGTGTGGACGTTTGGAATGGCTCGAAGCCGCGGATTGGCTCCAAAGGTGAATGCTCTCCGGAACCCACTGGATCGTTGTGTTCAACCTTGCTCGCGCCGCTTGAATGGCAAACGTCAAGCTAGGGAACTCCAAATCAGGATCGGCTTCACCGTCACCCACCACGATGAACCGGCATCGCCGACGGAGCAATTCGTAGAAGCCTAGATTCTCCACATGCCCTCCATCAGAAAGATTAATCCACGTATCGTCTTGGCTGAGCCAACTGGTCATTTCTTTCAAGTAGTGAGTCGGTCGAGTGATCCAGCGATAGCCAGTAACCCAAGGATCGAAGCCATTTTCAAACGATGGCGACTCACGGTCGTTCGCGTTCCCAATTGGTCGAAGTGCTTCTTGACTGGATCTTGCCCGCATTGACGTGCTTACGCTTGATCCGAAATAACCGCCTCCAGACACTGTCGAAAGAAGATCGAACAACGGGAAAATTTCGGCCGCATGAAGAGCCTGGGCGATACCAAGGTTGATTGCAGCCGACCGGATTCCGCCTCCCGAGCAAGCGAGACCGCATAGAGACCCTTCAACGTCGGTGACTCCGTCGAACGATTCTTGTCCAGCCGGATCCAGATTCTTCCGGCGATCTTTGATCTTACTAATTTCGAGTACCCGAACATCAGTGAGATCGAGCAATTTGCGATTCTTCAGTTTGCCGTTCTCTGATAAATCCTGAACCACCTTGCGAGGGTTCGGAAGCCAATATCCCAGTCGTAAATTGGCGAATGTCATCAAAAATACAAGTAGCGAGTTGGTGTTCCGTCCCATGTTGGGCGACGCAGCGCCAGCCGAGATCGCCATCGCAGTACCAACGCTCAGGCTGGGGCAGGCTTCCTCAAGGACTTCAATCGGAACATACCCGGTTCGATCACTTCCCGCGTAGACAGCGTTGAACGTGAAGAAGTCGCTCTTCTCGGCACGAATTTCCAGGTCAGGGCTTCCTTGCAGATTTACAGCACAGTTGATGAGTTGGAAAGGCGCGACTGATCCGCTGGAATAGTTTCCGAGCTCGCTTAGTCGCACATCGAACGCGGGCGAAACTTGCCCATTACAGTCGATGTCGAAAAGGAAAGCTCGGGACAAGCGGTCGCGGTAAAATCCGTGAGCGGATGTGCGATTGATGTCGATGTAGAGCCAAGCGACAATCAGAAGGAGCGTAGCGGTGACGAGTATAAAAATGCCTTTCGACCAGAACGCTCGCTCAAACACTCGTTCTTTCATTCCGCTGAGTCCTTGCAGGTTTCCGAACTCGCCGAGAACAATCCGCCGGAGAATGGGTTCTGACTTGTCAATGTTCGTGAATCGGATCGCCGCAAGACGCTTAAGTGATCGGTCGCTCATTTGTTCGCCGGCCTTGACGCGATATACGCCAAGCGGATCCATTCCCTCCGGCACAGATTCAATAACGATTGAAGGGTTAAACAATTCAGCAAGAGCAATCCGTGCCGCTACTCCCGTCACATCCTGGTCATTCACTGCCTGGTAAAGGAGAACGTCAAAGCATGAAACTCGAAACGCGTCCGAAGTTCCCAACTTTAGTCGGCTACAGAATGCTGAAAGTTCTTTCTCTACGTCGCCACCGCGTTGGGTAGACCATGGTCGTTTCAAGAATTGGCCCAGTGATTTGGTCGCTACGGACACGTCGCCGGGCAAAGAGGCGTTCGCCCCTGCTATGCCAGCATTCGGAATGTGTCGATGAATGACATCTTTTTGATCCAGCAACTGCATGCATTGTTCAGTGGTGAAGGCAGAAGCTACTTGCCTTCGTTTTGCTTCTTCAACGACATCACCAGCCTTTCCAATGCTGAACCCGCTGACTCCTGACAACTGTTTCGCGGTGTCAGTGGCCCACAGATCAACATCAGTGGATGCAGCTAGACATGTCAACCACATCTCTTCACCCCAAGCTGAATCGAATTCCGAACGCTGCAAGTTCTCAAGGAGAAACGGCCCGCTAAGGTTGACGTCGAGCGCCCCCTTTTCTTCCGATTCACTTGTAGGCTTTCGCCCTGTTCGCTCCAGGAATGTAGTGCTCAAACGCTCGGGAAGTCTACGCAGAGTGATTGCTTGATAGTCACGTTGCATCGCATCTGTATCGGAGGTGACGGCATGCAACTCATCGAGAGTGAGGGTTGCCAATTCCTCTCGCCGTTCTGCCGTAATGGCCAACTTGGATCGCAAGCACTCCGCCAAGATAGCGTTATTCGGCGAACGCGATTCCGCCTCCCCTTCGACAAGAGTCTTTTTGCGTTCAGCTTGGACGATCGTTCGGAAGGCTTCATCAGCGCCGAGATGAAGCAGCCTGAGCTTGCTGACTGAATCAAGAGAATCAATCCGCTCACCGGCTTCAATGAAATCGGACGCAGCCAGGAAATACTCAGCGTCTGCGTCGCGGTCATCGAGCCAATTCAGCCAGGAACTAGGCCGCAGAAAAGAGAAGAGCGGAGATTCGCTGAGAACGACGCCGTGCGTCGTGAACCGTACCTTTCCAAATGAGTTTAGGAGTTCGTACTTGTCCACCAATTCCTGGAAAGCTGGTGTGTCGGCGAGTTTCTTCTCCTTTGGAACCTTCACGCTAGCCAACCGACTGAGCGGACGTGTGACTTCGCCTACGAACTCAGAAACAATCGCTGATTGATTTCCCGACCTGTGAGCAGCGAACGCCAAGAATCCAATTGCGATTGCAAAGCCCGTGGTCACCGCGAAACCAAACCTCTTGTTTGTTGTCGGCATCGCCTTGGTCGAGCGAATGCGAAGGGCGATAAATAGCGAAACTGTAAACGCAATCACGCAAATGAAAGTCAGCCAAGCGTACATTGATCTGGTCGGAATGATGCCATAAACCAGGTAGTTCGCAACACCGAGCAGCAGTAGGTAAGGGATCGAGAGACTGGTCAACCCGACGATTGCGACAGCATACGAAGCTTTCGTTGACTCAAACCGATCAAGAAACCGACTCGCCGTGCCAACTAGTGTTGCAATGCCAACGATGAGTGCAGAAACATTTGGCCAGTTTAGTTGTAGTGAGCCCTGGTTTTGGCGGGCGAACTCAATCAAACGGGGTGTCACGTCAATTGAGATGCCGACGAACAATGCAAGAATCGCCCAGGCAATCAATTGCTCTCTACCCAAGCGAGCTAGGCTCCCGTCTCGGTTGTGATCGCCCGCCAACCGCTGCGAGATGGCGCGGATCAGGGAGTATGGACCGTTAGCTAGAAATACTGCGATCGCCAACACAAAAAGCAATGATGCGAAGCCGGTAGCGGCAAACGGATGGTTTAATAGCCAGTGATGAAAGAACGCCGGAATCATCGCAGCAACGAGGATCACGGGAGCCAACACTACGAGGTTCAGTAGAATTCCACGAATGTAGACCCCGGCAACTTGCAGGTAGTTCAGGAAACCGCCAACCGTTAGGTAGCTGGAATGGTTTCGCACCCAGGTGGTCGCAGGCGATTCTTTCTCGCCCTTGCTGACCGGATATGGAAATAGGTCCGGCGAGTCATGCTGTTCGCTTTCAATCATTTGACGCCGCCGGGCTAGCTTTCACTGGTGAGATTGGTTCCGATTGAGTTTTCCTCATTGGCGATCGAACTCCATAAACAGACATTGTCCAGAGGTCGGAGCCGTATGCTTTGCTGACGACTGACATTCGCATCACATCGGTCGTGCCGTCGGCGATTCGCAAACCCATCAGGTCGCGAACTCGGTCGCCCAGGTCGACATCTCGGCTGTAGCCCATCGCGCCGTGAGCACGCATGGCAGCATCGCACGCCGACAACGCGATCTCGACACCCTCAGCTTTCAGACCATTGACCAGCGGTGTGGCCGCTTCGTACTGGCCTTCGTCGATTAGCTTTGCCGCCTCCCGAGCAAGCGCCATCGCCATCCGCAGTTTGGTGTGATACTCGCCGAGTGGTTGTTGGAGATGACTGAAACGACCAATCGGGGCACCAAATGCTTCTCGTGATTTGAGTCGCTCGGCCATCTGTTCTAGCGCGGCTTCCCCGCACCCGATCGCGGCGGCGGCCTGCATCAGTCGCCAATACTGAAAGTGTTCGGTGAATATCTTTCCGCCTTGACCGTCTTCGCCAAGTAAGTGATCGCGGCTGACGAACATTTCCTCAAATTCAAGGCCACCGAACGAGTTGCCCGTGAGTCCGTGGGCGTAGCGATCGATAACCTTTAAGCCTGGGTGGTCAATTGGAATGAGGAATACCGACTGTTCTCCCTTCTCGGCGTCGGCCGCTAACGTGTAGAGCACCACGTGCGTTGCCTGTCGTAATCGGGCGTTCCACAGTTTTTTGCCGGTCAGCTTGAAGCCACCTTCGTAGCGAACCGCCTTGCTTTGCATTTCTTTGGGATTCGATCCCGCCATAGGTTCGGTAATCGAAACGGCGATGTAGGCTTCGCCCGCAACGATCTTGCCCAACACATCACTGGCCAGCGACGATGAAGCTTTCACAAGCGACCGACCGTGCGCACCGCCGACGACATCCCGCAGATTCAGATTGATCCGACCCGCATGACGGAACAATTCAAGAGCTTCGGTAACGGAATACTCCCCGCCACCAATACTGGCTGGTAAATCGACGCCTGGCAGCCCGAACCAAGCACCTTCCTTTCTCCACGCGACCGGCGACAAAAATTGGTCCGTGTTCCGCAACCGCGCTGACAGTTCGTCAATCTTCGCCTTCATCGATTCAACTCGCGAATTGCTGTCCCGAGACTCGTTGCTTTCCTCGGACAACAAACGCACCGAAAAGATCGTGTTCAATTCATAGGTTTGGCCGGATTTATCCAAGCCATTTGGTACTTGGAAGAACACTTGGCGTTTGGTTGCCGATGGCACGCCGCGATACGCCACATCGAAGATTCGTTTCTTCAGAGGTTTTCCTGGGTCAATGAAGCTTAAACGCCCATCCTTGTTCGTCTTCAGCAAAACAAAGTGGCGTCCTCGAACCGTCCCATCGGCCGTCGTCACGGTGTACGCGAGGATCTTCAACTCGCCTGGTGCCGTGGAAAGGTCCGGGCCATTAGTCTCTGACCATTTTGGTCCCAACGCCGCATGAGGGCTGTTCGGTGCCGACACAGTCGATATCGCCACGGGCAATTCCTCCATGTCCACGCATAGGTGAGCCAGCAAAATCACCATACGATCGTTACTGATCCGCCCGAGCAGCAACTCCGGCTTATCCTGAAACACACGCAGCGCCGTTCGATGCGGATGTGAATCAGCGGGCAGACCGGCCATGACCCGCACTCCCTGGGAAGCGATCAGCGCCGCCGAAATCGGACACGCCCCGCCGCCCTTGCAGTCGATCAACTGGTCAAGTTCACCCTGAGCCACCACGATCGGCGACTCTTCGGAATGATCTTGCTGGATTTGGTCCAGAGCTTCGCCCGGTTCTAGGAACACGCATTGTTGTTCAAGCTGGGTTGTCGCTTCCTGAGTGCCTTGCGGCGTCCCGATCGCTGGCGAGACCAATGCCAATCCGATGAAACAGAGGCTCGACCGAATATACATAGAAGCATCTTTCGTTTTTGAATGTGAAATTATTGGCGACAATCGACAAGTACCGCCTATATCAAATGGATGCGGTGTCACGCTCGCCAAATACTGGCTTTGCCGCAATTAGTCCGCTCTGACTTGCCGCCACGCGATAGCGTCGCCATGGGATCTGGCGGAACAACCGAACCAGTGGTTTCGCGCGTCCAGGATTGATCCACCGGACAAATTGGACGCGTCCCCAGAGCTGCTCTTTCGTGAAGAAAAGCCCGGTGTGCGTTCCGCCGCGAGCGAATAACAACGCACGGCCGAGATCACTTTCCAACTCGTCAGCATAAATCGGTGTGATAGAAAGTCGACCACGATGGATACGAATGCCAGTGATGGCGCAGCCCTCATCCACGCGGATAAAGCGATCCTTCGATGCTCGAACCTTGAACCCCGATTGGCGGAGGATCGTTCGTATCGTTGCGTCAATTCCCGAACCTTGCAGGCTGTGCTTCGACGAGATGCAAATGTCGTCGACATATCGGCTGTAGACAAGTCCGAGTCGATCGCACGCCACCGCAATTCGCCGATCGACGGGCTTGATGATGGCTTCCGCCAAAATCGGGCTCGTGATCAACCCCAGTGCCAGGTGATAGTCGAGAGTCGTAAGGCTGGTCAGCAATCGAGCGACTGACGGGTGGCATCCATTCGATCCAAAAAAGTCGTTGATTCGACTGCTGTGAATGGAGGGGTAGAAGTTGGCGATGTCCGTCAGATAGACAAAGCGGCTGCGTGCATGCTGCCCGGCATTCGTTTTGATACTTCGACCTCGAACGCCACCGTGGCTGTAGGGAGTCGGCTCTATCGCCTTCGACAAGAGTCGTTGATGAAGACGTCGCTGAGCCAATCGAAGATCTCCGCGAACCGAGATGATGTCTCTTGGTTTCTTCGCGGGCCGGGGATCGAAAAGCGTAAACTCGCGAATGTAGTTCGCACGCCCTTCAGCAGTGCGAAGTTCTTCGGCCAGTCGAAGCATCCAAGATTCGTCTAAGCCCAGACGACCAGCGACCTGTCGGGTGCGGTGCAAATTGAACAATTTCGCATCCATGCTGATTCAACCTCAATCGAATTCCTGGGACCAAGCGTTTCGCAACTCTGCTGCGGCTTCACGAACCGCTTTTGGCAGCGCCGTCATGTCGGGATCCTCGCACCAATCCATAACGTACAAGTCGACGTTCGCAACTTCACGGTACTTCTCGATCAAATTGGGTGATGGCATCGCGTGATCGTTCTCAATTTTGCTGAGCTGAACGATCGAAATACCGAGCTCTCTAGCCATCTTGGCTTGCGAAAGCCCAAGCTTGGACCGAACTTTACGGGCTGTTTTTCCTAGTCGTCGCATTGGTTCTCTAATGATTTTGGGAGGTCGCTAACTTTGCTCATCGTTTCGCATATCGTGGATCGCTTGGAATGTGGCTGCCTGGGCACCATTAAGGTCCGGAGGCGACCGTTTCAAACAAGCCAACGCTTCACGACGAAGGTCCGCAAGCGACCTCCCACTCATTCCTGCCAGTTCACTCGGGTCGGGGAGCGAGTGCCAGAAACTGACAATCGCATTCAACTTTCGTTCCCTGCAGGACACAACTTCACGGCGTTTACCGCTCATAACAATTCTCCGTGAGGAGGAATGTAAGACCCTTCCGCCGGCAACGTACCGGGTTCCAAATCTCAGGAATCATCCGACGACTTGAAGTCAATGACATCAGTCGCATCACGGTGACACGTCACATCAGAGGGAGGTCGTCCCAGATATGACGGGCCAATAGGCAGCATGGCAACCGCCACACCGGAGTAGCCCCCGCAGAGCAAGCCCCGCGAAGGAAGGCCGAGCGAAAAGTAATCGCGAGGCCTGCTGGAGAATTCTTGTGTCCTGCGGTATGTTTAACTCGGAGTTTAATGCCGCACAAGTCCCCCAGTGAACTTTCCTGAAGATTTTTGGTCTGTTTCGTTAGCGACTGCATCTCGTCACGCCCATCTTGCCAACGATCATGAAACCCGGCCGAAACGACCCATGTCCATGTAGAAGCGGAAAGAAATACAAACAGTGCTGCATGCGATCAGAGCGAGCTAAATCGCATCCAAGTTTCGCGCATGCTGGGATATTTCCCGGCATTGAGATACCAACCAACTTCGAGCCGGGTGAGGACGACCGGCGTCGCGTTGCGAAAATTTTCAAGGAAGCCGTCGCCGCCGAGTCGAAGCATGGTTGTCTCGCCCCAGTCGGTTGCAGCTCAACCTGCGGGAAACCGGCGATCAAATCCCACACGGTCGGGCTGTCCAGAGAGCTTGCGGCAATAGCCGATCAACAGAATAAGGTTCGTGGAGCGAAACTGAAGATGTCAGCCATCTTCGATTTCGGCAACGGCAACTTCGAACATGTTCCGATCAAGCGCGCGTCCGCATTTCCCGGATTCTGCAAAACACATGATCAGGAAATCTTTCAGCCGATCGATGAAGAAGTGTGGACCGGATCAGACAAACAGGTTTTCTTGCTTGCTTATCGTGCTCTGTGTCTTGAATTGTATGCGAAGTTCTCGGCGAGTTTTTATCGAACCCAGACTTGCGCAAGCTTTTCACGGAAGTGACCGAAAAATGGAAGGCGGATTCACTTGGCGAACTGTCTGAGAGCGAGTCGCTGGTGTTGGACAAGCTGTTGTCCGAATTCGATCTCGACAACTGGTCTGCTGAAGCGAGAAGCGATGGCCTTCATATCACCTTTGATGAGCCAGTCGACAGATCTGAACGCATGCAGGACGGTCGGCGGGAAGCCGAATAGCGAATGTTGGCAATCGAGTTTCCGCTGCGTTGCCGCACTCTGTTGAGCAAGCTTGAGCCCATGTCGGAAATAGAAGTTCAGGCATTCTGGAAAACGATGGTTTCAATTGCGGACAACGCTGATGCCATTCACTCGCTTGGTGAAACTCCCGAACATTCAGTTGGTGGTGGTATCGCTGTTTTGGTCGTGCTGCATTCTGATTGGCTAAAAGAAGAAGAAACTCGAGAGCATTGGTGTGCAGATCAATTTCGTATACTTGTCGAGAACCCACCGCCACGTCCCGATTTTGACGTGGCCAGTTCATCGAGCGATAGCTACTTCCGAAATTTTGAAGCAATCATTGCGATTTCGATCCTCAAAGAGGATCCCTGCGCGGTAGAGATCCGTCGGTGGTGTGCAATGAACTTGACGGGCTACAGTTACTCGGTCGCCAAGGACGTGATGGACTTCGCCTTTCATTGGCGAGCAGAGTTTGGTTCAACCTTTCGTCAATTGCAAAAACTGGCGGTGAATGCAGCAGGCGTTCGGTTTGTCTTCGAAACAACCAAAGGTGGCAACAGCATATTCAATTGCCCAAACGCGGCGTACGATATTGACGATCGGATGGACCTTTTAGTCGATGAATTCAGTGCTGGGGAGACGAGCGATGGTTCAATTGACTTCGTTCATGTGACATCGGCTGCGACCGACCAAATCAAGTCGTTGTTCCTTGCTGAGAGGTCGTTGAGTAGCGAAGATGACCTTCATTCCAAGCTTCGCGAGAAGCTCGAACGTCTTTCGGGTTTTGAGTCCGACTTGATCAAGGCAGCCTTCGGGTGGTTGGAGAGATTTCAAGAGATCGAAGAGCAAACCGATCGAGATCAAGCGGTCGAACTGATGGAAGTCATTACCTCCGGACTGCTTCGGCCGCTCGGGTCTACGTCGACGGCGATCGCGGATAGCCAGCGTGATGGAGAAGGCTTCTACCGACATCCGCGAGACTTTGAAAACTGGTGGTTCAGTGTGCTGGTTAATGCCATCGTGCATCTCGATAGTACTGAGCAAGCGAAGCGGCTCTGGCTGCCTTTGCTATCGCTGGGTCTCGACCGATTGCATTGGGTGGAGGGCTTCCTTTCTTCATGGTTCATCTACGGGAGCCGGGATCCTCACGACGTTAGGCGCTTCTGCGAACATTGGAAAGAGATGATTCAATTTGCGTGGAATCAACAGAATTGGCTGGAAAGCCCCGTTCGACACAATGAAACCAACGAAACATTATTCATTCGTTTGATGGGCCACTTGAGCTTCGGAGAGTCGGCGGTCGTTGACGAGCGGCTTCGGAGCGTCGTTGGTTCGATGCAAACCGAATACGAGCAATGGGCCGACAGATTTCTGCCGCATCCAGAAGTTGTGCGAGCCTACGCTGGGCTTCTTGCTGGCGATGCTTTCGTAGATCTGCGACGCAAGGGGATTGCACAAATTGCAGCCGCAACTGAGGACTTCAACGATTGGCACTGGCGATCACACTATTACCTGACATCGGCATTGCTCAAGTTGCTGGAGGTTTATTGGCGAGAGAATCAAGGCAGCGTCATTCGAGACAGCAGCCTCCGCGACGACTTTACCAAAGTTTTGAAGACCATGACCGATCGTCAAATTCCACGAGCGCTGGAGATGCAAGACCGCCTGATCCGAAGTCGCCGCTCACCAAATTCGTAGGTGGTATTAGCATCATTTATCGGAGAGCGGCAAATCGAAATTGGGGTCTATCCCTCGATTTAGCAAAAGGTATCGATGTCCGATGGTGGGTAGACCTACAATCAATTCACGGAATAGAAATTGAATGAATGAAACACTAGTTCGCGAGGTGGATGGTGGGTTTCGGCAAACCATCACGGCGGGTGGACATGAGCTCACTGCCGATGAGCTGGTGTCGGTTGGTGGGACAGATGTGGGGCCAGATCCGTACGGGTTGTTGCTGTCGGCTCTTGGAGCTTGCACACCGATGACGCTCAGCATGTACGCGAATCGGAAAGGATGGCCGGTCGAATCCATCTCGGTCCAGCTCGGTCACTCGAAGGTCCATGCCGAGGATTGCGAGGACGGCTCGCGTTCGAGAGGCGAGACGCCTGGCATTCGGCTCTGATGATTCTTTAGTTTGCCAGCTTTCAGGTGAACCGAGGAGCTCCATTCCGTGTCAACTGCCTTTCATTGCAACAACTCATGGAGATCAACGATGGGCGCTTCGCGGGGCGACTTTGTGAAATATCCGCGGACGCCGCATTTGTTTGGCTCTCGTGGGACGAGCGACGACAAACATCTGGGCGAGCTGGAATCGGTGGGGTTCCTTGCCGATGAATCGTTGATTGTTGAGGAGAAGATCGACGGGACGAATGTGGGGATCCACTTCGCCGGGGGGGAGTTGATGCTGCAGTGTCGTGGGCACCTGGTGACCGAGGGCATGCATCCGCAGTACGATCTGTTCAAGCAGTGGACGACAGTGAAACGGAACGTGCTGGAGGAACGGCTTGGCGAGCAGTTCATCCTGTACGGCGAATGGATGTACGCGAGGCATTCGATCCATTACCGCGAGCTTCGGCATTACTTCTTTGAGTTCGATATCTACGACAAGGATGCTGGCGTGTTCCTGACGCTGGAGCGGCGGATGGAGTTTCTCGATGAGACTGGGATTGAAACGGTTCCGATCGTGCATCGTGGGACGTTGAAGCGTTCGGATCTGGAGAGTTTGATTCAGGCGTCGGCGTTCGGTGCCGAGTTCGACAATCCGCTGACGGGGCGGCAGGATAATTTGGCTGAAGGATTGTACCTTCGCATTGAGAGCGAGACGCAGGTGACGGGGCGGGCCAAGTTTGTGCGGCCGGAGTTTGTTGAGAAAATCAAGCAAAGCACACACTGGCAACAGCAGGTGATGGTGCCGAATGAGTTGGTCGACGGCGTGGACATTTGGAAATGAATTGGGACGAGCTATCACGATCGAGCCACGAAGAGGTCATCGCGTGGGCGGAAACGCAGCCTTGGGCGCGAGCGATGGCGGCTTGCTCGCAGGATGCCCAGTGGCACGCCGAGGGCGACGTGTGGACTCATACCAAGATGGTTTGCTATCAATTGACGCGGCTGGATGAATGGGAGTCGCTGGATGATGACGACCGGCGAGCGTTGCTATTGACCGCGTTGTTCCACGATGCGGCCAAACCGCTGACGACGATCTTGGATCCGGAGACCGGGCACGTGCGTTCGCCCAACCATGCGGTCAAGGGCGAGCACTTGGTGCGCGGCGTGCTGCGTGACTTGGAATGCCCGCTCGACGAACGGGAATGCGTATGTTCGCTGGTTCGCTATCACGGCCGGCCGGCGTTTGTACTCGAACGAGAGGACACGGCGAAGGAAGTCGTTCGGTTGTCGTGGTTGAGTGAGAACCGCTTGCTGTATTTGTTCGCGCTGGCCGACACTCGCGGCCGTGACACCGCTTCGATGAGCCGGCCGGAAGACAACCTGCACTGCTACCGCCTGCTTGCCGAGGATAACGATTGCTTCGACACTCGTTATCCGTTTGCGACCGACCATGCTCGGCTGGAATACTTCCGCCAAGCCGAACCCAACCTGCACTACGTCCCGCACGATGAATTCTCTTGCACCGTCACGATGATGTGTGGCTTGCCGGGTAGCGGCAAAGACACGTGGCTGGCCAAGCATCGGCCGGACTTGCCGGTCGTGTCGCTCGACGAAATCCGAACGGAGATGAAAGTCGATCCGACTGACGATCAAGGCCGAGTCATCCAAGCCGCTACCGAGCGATGCCGCCAACACCTCCGCGCCGACACCTCATTCGCCTTCAACGCCACCAACATCCTGCGCCAAACCCGTTCACGATGGAACGGACTATTCTCCGACTACAACGCTCGTACCGAGTTGATCTACGTCGAACCGCCGATGCGAGTGCTGTTGAAACAAAATCGCGACCGGGCCAGATCCGTCCCCGAAAGCGTCATTCACAAACTGGCGGCGAAGGTGGAACCGCCGACGTGGTTGGAGGGGCATCGCATAATGACCGTCAGCGACAGTGGTTGACCGTCTGTTACAGAGTGATCGTGCCGAATGAATGTTACAGGGATGGAATGCGTCGAAGCGTTAACTGATCAGGAAGGCTACCTGATGAAATTGATCGCCAATGAAACGGCGGCACATTTCTTTCCGTACACGATCGAACATCGCGACATCCGAATTTCAGGACTGAACTACGAAGACGATTCGGCAGGCAACGCACTGGCAGCGATGGTCAAGCCTGGTGTGATTGAGTTCCGGCATCATCGAGATTTCTCGGACCAGCGTGTGCGAGAGATCGCCGCCCGCATCGTCGCTTCTCCAGTCGGCGAGTTCGCTTCGTCGTTTTCGATCCATTACCAGGGAAGGATCCTGGTCCAGAGTTCATCTTGATGGACCAAGCATCACCAGGATGTCGTCGATGGTTGCTGTTCGGTCTGCTGGCGATTTGCGAAGCGTGGCTGCGAGAATGTTGCGAAGTGCGTCGGGGATCGCTTCGCTTGGCAGGACTTCTGGATCGTCGCTCGAGAGCGTTGACGCCAGCGATTCTTCGAGACTCGTGCCAAAGTTGGGTGGCCTTCGGAAGATGAGCCAGTGAAGGAGACCGCCGATCGCGTAGATGTCCGTCTTGGGGCCAATCGAACCGAACGCTGGGTCGATTTGCTCGGGGGCAGCGAAGCCCGGAGTTCCTCCCAGGACTTGCGATGATGAATTCGCGGATGCTTGTGAAAAACCAAAGTCGGTGATTGTGATTCGATCGTCCGCGTCGACAAGAATGTTGCTCGGTGTAAGATCGCCATGGACCAGACCGGCGTGATGCACGGCCGCGATGGCATCGCAGAGTTGCTGGAGCCAATGGTTGATCTGTTTCGGTGTGGCGTCGGTAGCATCTTGCAATGAACCTCCGTCAATCCAATCGCTGATGACGTATGGGCCACCGTGCGGTGATTCGCCGTAGCCGAGGTAGCGGATGACGCCTGAATGTTTGATTTGCGAGGCGAGGTTGATCTCGCTCAGAAACGATCTCCGGGCAGCTTCGTTTTGCCAAAACGCCTTGCGAAGAAATTTTACGGCGGCGACCGTTCGGCCATCGGATTGCATGCTCGCCCGATAGACCTTGCCGAAGCCACCGCTGCCAATCAATTTGCCGAGCACGAATTCGTTGTAATTCACTCGGGGCAGCGTCGGCGGACTGTCTGCCGCGCGTGCGGTTTCGTTCGTGCTGGCGACGTTTGGGGCCAGTCGTTCGCGAACACGCGACAGGCGACGACGGACGGTTCGCTCGTCGATGCCAAGCGACTCGGCAAGCTCTCGATGCGTTTGGCCGGCGAGGATTCCTTTGACGATCGTAAATAGATCGGCCGGTAATTCGGCCTTCAATGTCGTTATGAACTCATTTGCCTCGTCGTTCTGGTCTAGGTCGTGCTCGCTGGTGATCTGAGGTTGGACGCTGTCGAGTGAATGTCGAACCTGATCGCCGCCACGTTTGACAGCTGATTGCCGTTCAATCGAACGGGCCATCTTTCGGCGAGCAAAGGTCGCGAGCAGACGCCACAGCGAAATACTGCGACTGACTTCAATGCGACTGTGCCTGGCGGCGTCGAAAAAGCTGCCCATCGCCGATTGGACGACGTCGTTTGGATCAATCGAGCCTTGGTAGCTGCGATTCAGGCGGCTGGCAACCAAAGCAACCAAACGGATGGCGTAGCGATCAAACAGGACTTCGGCGGCTCGCTCGTCACCTGCTTTCCACTCGCGCAGCAACCAACCATCCGGCCGATCGGTGAGCGATTCAGGGATTTTCAATTTTTCGTCGGGGCTGGTGTCCGGTTCCAAACTCGCTTTCTCACTTCCTTTGTGGTGGATCTTGTCAAAGATCCTTCGTGTTCAGACGGATCAATAACAAGATCCACTACAGACTAACAAACTACGGACCAAAGGCTATCTTATGGCGATGGTGGTGACTCAACCCTGCATTGGGTGCAAAGACAAAGCCTGCTTACCGGTTTGCCCCGTCGAATGTTTTCACGAAGACGACGCAATGGTTTACATCGACCCCGATGAATGCATCGACTGCGGAGCCTGCGTTCCCGAATGCCCGACCGAAGCGATCTTCTACGAAGACGACGTCCCGGACCAATGGAAAGGCTTCATCGAACTGAACGCCACCAAGTCCGCGGAATGTCCGTCGGCTCATGAGTGAACAACGAAAGATCGAGTAAATCCGTCAATCGCCCGAATGTGGAAAAATCGGAAGTCCGTGGGGCGATGGCGGGTGAGTCATCGTGGAATCCACATCGGGCCAATGATTTGGGATGCGCTCGAGAAGGTTGCCTCCGTAGACCCGGTCAAGCTCGAAGTCGTCGCGGTGGACGTACCCGATGTGACAGCCACAGGTGGCGTTGGGGCAGTCGCGCCGCTGGAGTGACGCCCAGATATTATCCTGATAGATGTTTCCAATCACATCGTCAACAAAATGGCATCGGCGTGCTTCGCCCTCGCCATCCACGGTGAACGATGACCATCCGGTTTGACAAGGCTTTCCCAGACTTGGCCAACGATGTGCATTCCAGCGAAAGTAGGGATCGACGGATTGCAGAAAATGAACGTCGTCCGCGCTGTACTGAATGTTGCTGCTCTTGGGCACGTTTACCCACAGATAGATGTCCGATCCCAAACGACTTCTCAAATTCGCGATGGCGTCAAAGTGTTCCTTGAACCCCACCACGCCAACACTGAATCGAATTCCCAAATCGTCCAAAGTCTGACATCGTTTTAAGAACCTCGGCAAGTCGGTTTCATCGGGATGAAACGTGGCCCAGATCGCCATGCGATCGACGCGAGCTTCAGAAAGGTCATCCAGGTGACCGCTCAAGTTAGTTTGAATGACGACTCGATGCACGTGATCCATCCAAGACAGCCGAATCATCGCCTCACGACAGTACCGATGGATGATCGCTTCGCCCCAAGGTGTGATCAGGACTCCGACGGGCCGCTGGCTAGCCTCGACCCAATCCACAAAACGATCGAGCTGTTGCCAGTCGCGGTCCAGCTCCGCGCGTGTATTGGTCGTCTTGGCGAACGGACAATACCCGCACGCATAGTTGCAGCTCGATAGCGAGCCTCGATACAAAATTCGCGTCACGTTCATCGCAAATGAAACTGCTCCATGCGCTGGCGGACCGAATGTGAATACAACCATGGACCGATGACATCGCTATGCGTTAGCCCTTCCTCATTCAAAAACAGTCGATCGGGTGTCAGCTCGGCGACGCCTTGTTCGACCAGTTCATCGACCTGCGGCAACAGATTCCGCACGTCGTCACCAAACTGAATGATGAATGCTTGGCGGCCCAGGCCGTCGATCTGCAGCAACGACCGGATCAGATAGCGTCGCGATTGCTCCTCCTCATTGAGCCAGACGCCGTAGTCGGCCCGTCCGAATTGCTCGTCACTACGCTCATTGAAATTGGCGATGATTTTTCGGACGCCAAGACCGCTGACTGCATACTCGCTGCTGCTGTGCAGTGCCGATGTGTAGCTCCTCGCACCCGGCCCCAGCCCAACCATGCCGTCTTCCTGGCAACAATGCTGGGTGGAGTAGTCAACATCGACGCGGCGAAACATGCGCATCGAAATTTGTCGGAAACCGGCTTGCAGCAGCAAGTCGCGGCCCAGCCCGTACAAGTGTCGGCGATTTTCAGCCGGGCTGCGTCCGGTTCGTCCGAGCCCCGTCAATTCGCGAACGTACAACGGATACAAGAAAACCTCTTCGGGGCGGTAGTCGAGTGCGTGTTGCACGGTCCGTAACCAGTCCGATTCGGTTTGATCGTGATTTCCGTAGATCAGATCCAAATTGAAAACTTCGACACCGCTTCTGCGTATCAAGTCGATCGCGGAATCCACTTGGTCGTTCTTTTGTGGTCGGCCCAAGCTACTGAGGTCGCGCTCGACAAAACTTTGCACCCCCATGCTAATTCGACGAACGCCAAAATCGACCATCAAACGGAGCTTGTCGGCATCGACCGTCGCTGGAGAGACTTCGACCGAAAACGGAACACTTCCAAGATCAACAGGCCAGTCCCGCCGAATTATTTCAAACACACGCCGCAGTTCCGACGCGTTTAAATACGTCGGTGTCCCTCCGCCGATGGCGACTTGGGCGATCGCCTGCGGCTGGACCGCGCCTGCGACAATCCGTGATTGACGAGCAATCGCGTCGAGCGTTTGTTGGACCAGTTCGTCGGCGGGCTGTGACGCCGTGAACAAGTTGCAGAAGCCGCATCGCATTTCGCAGAACGGCAAATGCAAATACAAATAGAGTTGCGATTTGTCTTCCGCCGCCCAAGCTTCCGCAAGCGAAACTGGCGGATCAAGCTCGCGATAGGATGTCTTGTGAGGATACGCGTAGGCATATCCGGCGTACTGATCCTCCGCGATCGCAGCCGCCAAAGTCTGCGACCGGTGCCCGCAGGAAACTCGCTCGCGCTTACCACTGGAAGTCGGCATAAGGCACCTCCCAAACAACACGATGAGCGAGTCGATGTCCCCAGTAACCCTCTTCGCCGTAGGCAGTCCCATGATCTGAAAAGAGAAGTGCAAACAGACTGCCTCGCCGCCGAAAACACTCCAGCAACCTCGGGATCTCGCGGTCGATCACCACCAAAGCTTCACCATGACTGATGAGCGTATCACGTCCCTTTTGCGGCGAGTCATTGTGCGGCCGTTCATTGCATGCGTAAAACCAGTTCGGTTGATGAATCGCTGAGAAATTGATGAAGCAGAACACCCGCTTATCTGGATATCTCTCGGTGGATTCGATGGCACAGTCGACTTGATGGGCTGGCGAATCTTGATCGACAACGCTCATGGATTCAGACCAATGGGCTTCGTCGAACAGGTCCGGCAATACACGTCCGAGTGCATTGTCCGGGTTGAAGAACCCCGTTCCGCCAACGCAGATCGTGCGGTAGCCGAGTCGTGAAAGCGATTGAGGAAGTGTCGCTTCTGGAAAGACAAACGTTTGCGGTCCCGTGGTATCACTGCCACCGAATTCTGAAGCGAACAACCGTTGGTGTGGCTCAGGATCAATTGGCGTGGGTAAGAAACCAGCAAAGAACGCGTGATGAGCGGCATAGGTGAACGTCGCGGGCGAGTGCCGACGTTGCCAACCGTCGGCCGGCAAATACCGTGACAAGTTGGGCAATCGTTCTTGCTCAAACAGCGATTGAGCGACGTCAAAACGCAGGGTGTCGAGCGTCATCATCAGGATGTCGCTGCGTCCGATATGATTCAGCATGGGTGCGCGACTCCCTCAGTGGATCTTGATAAAGATCCTTCCGCATTGGAGTCTTTAATTGGATCCACTCCATCAAAGTTTGGTCCCAAACTGTTTACCTGCACGATCAAATCCGCCGGGCAACGGACATGACAAGCCATCCAACCGGCTTTGCGGGCCGCGGTAATGTCGGTGTCGACTCGATCTCCAAAGTACAGACACTGATGGGCAGGCGTATCCAACGCGGCGGCGACCCGATCAAACGCCCGTCGGTCGGGTTTTGAAAAACCAATTTGCTGCGACACGAAAATGCGATCGGCTGAAAAGACTTGGTCGAGTGCCAAGAATCGCAGCTTGGCATGTTGAGTCTCCGTGCCACCATTGGTCAACACCGCCAGATGGAATCGCTCTCGCAAACGCTGCAAACTCGCAACCAGCCCGCGATGAAGCTCGATGAATTGAACGAGCGCTCTGACGAAACCGCGCTGGTCAATCGTCTCGCCCTTCATCGACCCATACTCGGCAAATAGTTCAAGACGATCCCCCGACCCGTTTTGATCCAGCGTTCGCAATCGCGTTCGGTCGCGATGCGAAACATTCAAGCTGTCCGTCCAGCGGTCAAAGGCAAGCTGCCGATCAAACAGCGTCTGATCGAGGTCAAACACCATAGCACGTATGTGATTCAAAATGCCGCCTCCTCTGGCAACGGTCTTGCTTGCACGATCGCTTGGTAAACCGTCTTGCCACCTACGACGAAGTTGGGCAAAAAGTCACCGAACGCGTTGACTTCGCACACCAACGGCTTGCCCCGTCGAGGCACCAAAATGTCAACGCCGCAATACAGCGTTCTTGGAAATTGGCTCGCCGCATGCAACGCGAGTTCTTGGCAATCACGCAACCGCCGCGTACCCACTACGTCGCGAACGGAGTTCAGCGATCCACGTCGATTTCCAAGATGCAGATTGGTGATTGGCGAGGGACTTTGTCGCACCACCACATGATCCGCTTGGCCGCTCACGACAACGATTCGCAAATCAAACCGATCGCCATAGACACGAGCTTTGTTGACGGCGGCTTCGGCGATCATGCCTTGCGGAATCAGCACGCTGAAAATGTCTTGAATGTCCCTCGCATCGGTAAACGAACGCACTCGCAGAGAGTTGAACAAGCGAACTCCCTCGGAATCTCGCACGATTTCGATGGGAGCTATCAGTTGCTGGCGATGACCGCTAACTCGGTAACAACCGACGCCCGACGCGGATGATGCGTAACGAGGCTTCACAAAAACGCGGCCTCCGCACTCATCGACGAACGGCAGAAGTGTTTCATTCAGTTCTCGCGGTTCCGATGGCAACAGGATCGTATTTGGTCGATCGGGCACGACGCGATGATGGCTCGCCCACTTGTCGAACATGACGGCGACTTCCCGTGGGTCTTGATCGAGACGCACGTCGGTGCGACGCGTCGACCAATCTGCGATGGCACGCAAGACTCGGCACAGCCCGGCATACTGCGCATCCAACGACTGAATCTCGCCGTCACGTGGAACTAGCGTTCCCGCGCCGTGACGAATCAAGGCGGCGATCACCTCACCACGCTGTCCAAACGAATCAATCCGCAAACGAGCGTTCACCGAAATGTCGTCGAGAATATCGGTGCCGTGCTCAATCAAATCAATCCAGTCGACGCAAATCGGTCGTGGCAAGCCCGAAGATTCGGCTGCGACGCAGTAATCGGTAAATCGCTGGCTGGTCGGGTCCGCGATGACCCAATGTTGGTTTGCGTTGGTCGTTAGGATCGTCATGGTGCGGCTACTCACCGACCGCTACGAAACGCCACTCTTCGTCGTCGTCCATGTGGGAAGGCTTCGACAGATCCAAATTGATGGGCAGTTTGCTCAACAAATTCGTGACTTCTTTGGTTAGATAGTTGTAGTGCAGACTGGCGTGTTGCAGCACTCCGCTGGTGGGCAACGACAGCAACGCGCGGCCTCCTTCATCCGTCATCACACCGAGCGAAAGATCGAGCGTTTCGATTCGCTGCACCAGCGGGCTGTTGACGATCACGGCCGCGATGCCGTCGGCGAACTCACAATTCCGCAAGCCAAGGTATTTCAACTTGGGAAACAGCTCGCCGCTCAAAATCGGTTGCAGATCCTCAACCGAACTGTCGCCACCGTACTCTTCGGTCCCCAGCCACAACTCCAAGTGCTCCAGCTCTGGGAAATCCGATCGAACGATCGCACGAACAACTTCAGCCGGCAACCCACCCGACTCGCAAATGAGGCCGCGCAACTTAGCGTGCTTTGGTTTGCTAATCGCCAGATCGTTTCCGCCACGCGTTCGAAGCAGTTCCAAGTTCGGAAACGCTTCCAGCAATGGCGACACGTCGGCTTGATGGATCCACGACATTTCGTTTTCTTCGGAAATGATGTCGCCTAGATAGATCGCTTTCAAACTTTCGAGCTGGTCGCTGCTATCGCACAACAACTTGATGACTTCATTGGGGTCACTGTCCTCCCCCGCCCAATTCCCGATGATGATACCAACCGCTTCCGTCGCTGCGTCGGTCGCCAGAAACTGCTTCAAGTGCGGGATGCAGTTCGGGGCATCCCATTCGCTGCGGAATCGGTAAACCGTCTTGCCACCAGCAGCAGGCTTTCTATCAGGATCGTAGTCAGCGACTCGTTTTCCGATGAACGTTTTGGCGTTGTGATACAAATCGTCTTGCTTGACTACGGATCGAAAGGCGAGCGTTGGAATCCCATCGCCGTCATCGCCCGTTGACGCGGACGCGCTGCCGGTATCGACGTAGCCCTTTTTTAGCTTCGCGCTGACCAGTTTATCGAAGTTTTTTTTTGCGGCTTCGTCATCAGCGAACGATTTCGTTTTCGTTTGGCCATCCGTGCCCGACCGACCGTAGGTGACCGTATGAGAACTCCCATCCAGTTCGATGTTCCAAAATTTGTTGGATGCCGAATCCATAAAAATCAACTCGCGTCGTTCCATTGGTCAATCCGTTTGGATAGGAGAAAAGAAGATTGAAGATATGCGTGAATTTACCAAATCAAGCAGCCGTAGTGGATCTTGTTAAAGATCCCCCATGCAAATTGAATATTTTACAAGATCCACTCCGAAAACTCACGTTTCGATCACCGGCTGATAAAGAGCCGGATCGTCAAAGCCAGCCATCCACGCGGCGGCTTGATGACAAGTTTCGATGGTGGGTGGAACACGCAGGAAATATTGCCGATCCGTGGACGGACAGCGGCACGCCAATCCAACCAACGGCTCGTCGTCACCCATTTCGATCTTCAAAAGCTGTCGCTTTCCGCCAGCATCAGTATCTTCATCCAACTCCTTCGCGTCCACTTCCTGTGAAAAACGCAGGTATCCCATCCGCTCAATCATGACGCGACGAAGCTCGGCATTCTTTTCCGCCAAGACCTGTTTGGACGTAATCTTGTCCGGCTCGAACGCAATTTCGTGCGTTACCGGAACACTCCGCCAACGCAGCGGAGCCGATTGAAGTGACTGAGGTAGCGAAGTGATGCTCGAACCACCAATATCAATCCAACCCGACACTCGCAGCCCTTCAGGAACGTCGTGCAAGTTCACGCATCCGGCCAAGTCAAGCTGCCCGAGCGGTCCTAGCCACTCGGGAAGATTGCGGATCTCCACACAATTCCTCAACTGCACATTGCCATTGCGGATCGTGGCGTCCTCTGGCCACTTCGACAGGCGAGGACAATCGCTGGCGTTCAAAAACCACGTGCTCAATCGTTCCGGCAACCGATCCAAAAACGTGCAACCGCGCAGGCTGAGCGAGCCACAAGTCAGGCCGGCGGGCAAACGCTCAAGTTGTTTGCAGTTGTCCAACTCCAAACGCGATCGCACTTTGACTTTTGATGACAGTTTCTCTATCGGGGTATTGCTTAGGTTCAAATCATTGCAGGCAACCGATCCAACGATCGACTTCACATCGGTTCCACTCAAGTCGATGCTGCCGTCGACGCGAACCGCTTTGGTTTCACCGGCAAGGATGTGCTCGCGAGCTTGTTTGGGTGTCATCGACATGAGTTCAATCCCGGATGATGCGAATTTCTTCGGGTGAATATTCGCGCTGCCGCCAAACGCGATAAAACCCCGACGGCAGCGAAATCGACGCGTGCTCGTCATGGACCAGCGTCGCCGCGTTCGCCGTGACATGCAGGAACACCCCGTCCGGTGTGTCATAAAGATCCGCCGACCCCCGCTCGGCAATCCGGTGGCAATGACCTGTCAACTCGCCGTGAGCCAGGATCGTATGCTGAGCCTTGCGACGAACGTCGGGAAGTATCGAAACTTCCTCCACCATGACATCTCCGTGACGAAACTGAGACATGGCAATTCTCCTTTTAAGTTGCCCGTGTTGGAGCCTTTGTAGATCGACTCGATTATCTACTATCCCTGGACACGTTTGGTCACGCCAACCGAAAAAATCTATTTCAGCAATCGCCGCATGGCCGCGGCGACTCCGAGGGTGACTTCGGTCATGCCGGGGGGATGATTGCAAACTGCAAATTGAACAATGCAAATTGGCTCATCCGACTAAAGCGTGCGCCGGGTTTGAAGTCGCGGAAGTTACGACGGATGGATAAAAAAGTGTGGACATGCCATCCTTCAAAGAGAATTCTCACATCTTCTTTGCAGGAACGTACATGTC